>JAEZDC010000040.1 GCA_023429825.1 Bacteroidota bacterium
GACAATGTAAGAGCCACGGCGATTATGAAGGAAATAAAAGTGAATGAATATTGGATAAAGCTTTATAAACAGGTAGATACTGCTGTAGAGGACTTTGCAGTGCTGTTTGATTTTTATAAAAGTGGTGATGCTTCTGAAGAAGAAGCAAAAGCGGCGTATGAGAATGCATTGAAAGAAATTGAAGATGCAGAGTTTAAAAGTACGTTGAATCAACCGGAAGATGAGTTACCTGCAATCTTACAGATCAACTCAGGTGCCGGAGGAACAGAAAGCCAGGATTGGGCACAAATGCTTTTACGTATGTATCGAATGTACGGTGAGAAGCAAGGGTGGAAAGTGACTGAAGTAGATTTCCAGGAAGGTGATGGTGCAGGAATCAAAACTGCCACGTTACAATTTGAAGGCGATTTTGCTTATGGATTTTTGAAAGCTGAAAGTGGCGTCCATCGGTTGGTTAGAATTTCACCATTTGACAGTAATGCAAGAAGGCATACTTCATTTGCATCAGTGTTTGTGTACCCATTGGTAGATGATACTATAGAAATTGAAATTAACCCCAGTGAGATAGAAATGGCCACATCCAGAAGTGGGGGAGCGGGCGGACAGAATGTAAATAAGGTAGAGACAAAAGTGATGTTAACGCATATTCCTTCCGGGATTGTGGTTGTTTGCCAGACTGAGCGTTCTCAGTTGGGTAATAAGGAGAAAGCGATGCAAATGTTGAAGAGCCGCTTGTATGAAGTAGAGCTAAAGAAGAGGGAGGCGGCAAAAAATGCGGTTAATGCAAACAAGAAAAAGATAGAATGGGGAAGCCAGATAAGAAGTTATGTGTTCCATCCTTATAAAATGATCAAAGACCATAGGACCGATTATGAAGTTGGAAACGTGGGACCTGTAATGGATGGTGAATTGGATGGCTTTATTAAGGCGTATTTGATGAGTGAGAAGGAAGAAGGCAATTAGCAAATTAGCAAATGCTTTAATTAGCAAATGATGTACAATTTGCTAATCTGCTAATCATTTCATTTGCTAATTATAAATATCGCTCTTCAAGAATTTGTTTATGATGGATCATATGCCCATAGATAATAAATGCAATTGCGTTTGCAGTCACCGGCTGATTACTGGCTGTTCCTTTTTGAGATAATTGTTCTTCATCAAAAGTTTTTAGCAGTGTATCTGTAGCTTTTCTCACTACTATGAACTCATCCTTTAAAGATTGTAAACTTCTTTTAGAAGCTTTTGATGCAGGTGTATAAGTATTTTCATCGAAACCTGGTAATGGAGTTTGATCTTTTCTTGCGATTCTCAAAGCCCTATAACTAAAAATTCTTTCAGCGTCAATAATGTGTTGCAATAATTCTTTCACAGTCCATTTATTCTCAGCATAAGCATGATCAGCTTTATGTTCAGGCAAAGACAAATAGAATTGCTCTAAAGGTTCTGCATATTTCGAAATGATCTCAGCCACAGAATCTCCTTGTATTTTAGAAACATAAGTATCGTAATAAGCCGCGTAGTCAGTTGGTTGAGGTCTTGGCATTATCCTTTTTTTGGTTTTGTAAAAGTTGGCTTCGGCAATTTAGGTTCTTTTTTTACCGGAGGTTTTACTACTTCCGTGTTATTTGTCTTAGCCAATGTGCCTGCATATACCAGAGCATCATATGCATTTACAAAACCCGCAGTTCGTGACAGATCGCTCATCAATACTTTTTCTTTTGACTCAGGCTTATTTACCAACGTTGTGTCAGATGTCCATACGGTTTTTTCTATTGCCAGCTTCACCTGTTGAGCTGTTAGCTGTGGATAATATGACCTAATCAACGCAGCGATGCCACTCACTACAGGAGCTGCCATACTCGTTCCTTGCTGATTGCCATATTTATTACCTCCAGGCATTGTGGAATATATCTTCACTCCTGGTGCAAATACATCAACATTCTCTTTACCATAGTTGCTGAAGTCTGCTATCCACTCGCCCTTGATCCTTGGATCGCTACTTGCACCTATGGTCATAAAATTAGCTGCCTTAGTTTGCGTAGACGCAATAACAGGATTAGGATAGTTGTGGTTTGAATCGAGATTCTTTGCATCATTACCTGCAGCATGAATGATCAGCACATCTTTACTCTCGGCATATTTTATAGCATCATCTACCCACTTTTTCTCGGGTGAATAAGATTTGCCAAAGCTCATGTTGATCACTTTTGCTCCATTGTCCACTGCATAACGAATTCCCAGTGCAATGTCTTTATCATACTCATCGCCATCAGGCACCACACGAAGAGACATGATTCTTACATTATCAGCAACACCATCAGCACCAATTCCATTTACACGATTAGCAGCAATGATCCCACTCACATGTGTACCGTGTGTTGGTGTTCCTGCCATCACATCACCATTGCCATAGAACTTATCATTGAGATCGTAATAATTATCACCGATCACATCTTTTCTCAGGTCCGCAGGAGGGTTGTCTTTAGCAGTGAATGATTTTTTCTTGCTATCAACATAACTATCCAACTCTTTCAAAATTTCACCAACTGTAACTTCAGGTTCCAATTGTAAAAGTTTAAAATAGGTGAGCATCGCAACTTTTGCCTTTCGTGTATTCTCCGTAGCTGGTTGAAATTTTTCCAACTCAGCCATCGAATAATCATCTTTGATCAATTCGGTCTTAATTAACTTATCATATTTACGTAAGGAATTTGCTGTAGCTTCTAAGAATGACACTTTCATCTGTTCCTGCGGATCAACTTCCATTTCATCTGAAGCTCTTTTCCAAAGATCATATTCCGTTTTTTCTTCACTGCTGAGTTTGCTTCTATCAATTTCTTTATTAAGATATTGTTCCTTAAAACGATGATATACTCTGGATCTTTCATCTGAAGCCTTATCTACATTCTTACCACTTTTGTTACCTAAGAAATTCCAACCATAAATGTCATCCACATAACCATTCTTGTCATCATCGATTCCATTTCCCGGTATCTCTTTTGGATTTCTCCATAAAACATCTTTAAGATCTTCATGAGCTGTATCTATTCCTGAATCAAGCACTGCAACGATCACAGGCTGAGATTTTTTCCCTTTTAGAAATTGGTACGCTTTATTTAAACTAATGCCATGAAAAGAATCCAGTTGTGCATCCAATAAATGCCACTTGGTAGGAACTGAGTTTTGTGATTGAGCTGAAGTAAAAAGTACTATCCCCGCTAACACGAACAAGCCACGTAAATTCATAGAGTAAAACTTATCTTACAAATTTGAATAAACTGTATATAAATAATTCTTAACGAAAGGCTTTTTATGATTTCTTTTTTACCAGCGGTAGAATTACTATGAATCTTCCGTTGTGTCACTCACTTGTGCGTTCAGATCTCTATTCCGCAAGTCAGTATAGTCATTGGTAGTCATTTCTTAACCTATGTTTATTGACTTTTTACCAATGACTTTCACTACACATGAAACTTTATCCCCTGTGCTAAAGGAAGGTTCGTACTCCAGTTGATCGTATTGGTTTGTCTTCTCATATATGCCTTCCATGCATCACTACCGCTTTCTCGTCCGCCACCGGTTTCCTTTTCCCCTCCAAATGCCCCGCCAATTTCAGCGCCACTGGTACCGATGTTTACATTAGCGATGCCGCAATCACTTCCGGCATGTGATAAGAACTGTTCAGCTTCTCTCAAATTCAAGGTCATGATCGCAGATGATAATCCTTGTGGAACATTGTTCTGTATTGCAATCGCTTCATCAAGTGTTTTATACTTCAGTATATACAGAATAGGAGCGAAAGTCTCATGGTGTACGATCTGCATTCCAGGGGTCGCTTCAGCTATACAAGGCTTAACATAGCAGCCACTTTCATATCCTGCGCCTTCCAGTACGCCGCCTTCGACTATGAAATTGCCTCCCTGCTGTTTGCATTTTTCAATGGCTTCAAGGTAACTCTTCACTGCATCTTTATCTATCAACGGACCTACGTGATTGTTTTCATCCAATGGGTCACCAATTTTTAGCTGCCCATATGCATTCACCAATTTTTGTTTGAAAGAATCGTACACGTTTTCATGAATGATCAATCGCCGTGTAGTAGTACATCTTTGTCCTGCAGTACCAACAGCGCCAAATAAACACCCGATCAAGCTCATATCAAGATCCGCATGTTGTGAAATAATGATTGCATTGTTCCCGCCTAATTCTAAAATTGATTTACCGAATCTTGCAGCTACCGCAGTTCCTACTGCTTTACCCATCCTGGAAGATCCTGTCGCACTTACTAATGCCACTCTTGCATCATTGCTCATCCATTCGCCGATCTCTTTTCTTCCCTGGACCAAACCGCAAACACCTTCTGGTACATTATTCTTTTTGAAAACCTCTGCTACAATATTTTGAACAGCTACACCACACAACGGCGTTTTTTCACTGGGCTTCCATATACACACATTGCCGCAGACCCAAGCCAGCGCACTGTTCCAATTCCATACGGCCACAGGGAAATTGAAAGCTGAGATAATTCCCACAATTCCTAATGGATGCCATTGCTCGTACATTCTGTGACCTGGTCTTTCACTATGCATGGTGAGTCCATACAGTTGACGGGAGAGGCCAACAGCAAAATCACAGATGTCGATCATCTCCTGCACTTCGCCATAGCCTTCTTGTAGACTTTTCCCCATTTCATAGCTTACCAATCTCCCTAAAGGTTCTTTGTATTCACGTAATGCCTCACCCAACTGGCGAACGATCTCACCACGTTTTGGTGCCGGCCATGTTCTCCATTCATTGAAAGCTTCCTGTGCTTTTGTGATCACTTGCTCGTATGCATTCTTATCAGCTGATGTAACAGAACCGATCAGTTTTGCATCGACAGGAGAGTATGAGGCAATTTTTTCTCCTGATGTTTTGATCCATTCACCCCCGGTAGAGGCTCCTTCGCTCTGGTTATTAATTTTCAATGCAGCAAGTATGTCCATAAAACTTTATTTGAGGTGGCAAAGGTAAGGTTTGAACTGATGCTCACTGCGGTGAAGTACAAGTGTGCGACGCAACGAAGATGAGGGAAGCAATCAAGCTGGGTACATAAAAAAAGACCTCGATTTGAGGTTTTTTTGTGGGAGTTGACGGGGTCGAACCGCCGACCCTTCCGACTATAAGTCGGAATGCTCTAAACCAATAAGCTTCTGAATCATTTTGCGGCTTTTCCAGCTCTTAATTTCTTTTTCGCGACGAAGTGAATCTAATTTGGATTCAAATAGTTCCTTATAAACTAACTTCCAATCAAACTGCTTTCCAGTAAAACCTTTATGATTGCTATTGTGTTTCCTTAATCTCTCCTCTATGTTTTCGGTAGAGCCAATGTAGTATCGGTCTCTATTTTGAGAATAGAGTATGTAAATAAAATACGGCATAAAAAAATCTCACTAAAAATAGTGAGATTCGGTGGGAGTTGACGGGGTCGAACCGCCGACCCTCTGCTTGTAAGGCAGATGCTCTAAACCAACTGAGCTAAACTCCCAATATTTTTAGTTCGCCGACCACTTCCGATGGTAATCGGAATGCTCTAAACCAACTGAGCTAAACTCCCTTCTCCCGTTTGGGAGTGCAAATATAGGTGCTAAACTTTTGTATCAAAATTTTTTTCAGAAATCTCAATTAGAAATTCCAACTCTTTGATTAATGTATTTGTTCTGTTCCAATTCATTTAACATGAACATGGCCAGATCGCCGGCGTTTATTTTATTACTATTCGGTTGTGGTGGATAATTGGCATTTGTATGAAAAATACCTGTAGCCTCAGCATTAATTATGTCGGGAGAACAAACGAATGTCCAATCGAGTGTGGATGCCTGTAAAATGAAATACGCTTTCAGATGTTCTTTGCCAACAGGTAAATACATTTCCGGGTAGTTGGGCGTATCGATGATCATCGTGTCTTCATCAGCATTCAGAATGCCTAGACCACCGACAGCTACGATGCGATTAACCTTTGCTTTTTCCATCTGGGTAACAATATTCTTCAAACCAAGGCTTCTTGTTTTATCTGTGCCATCGAATGATCCGCCCAAAGCTGAAAGCACTGCATCGCTGCCCTTCACAGCTTCGTATACCTCTTTTTCATCAAATACATATCCCTTGATGGCTTCCAATTTATCGTTACGCAGGTCTTCATCAATCATATCCAATACACTTCTTCCAAAAGCTCTTACAGTATGTCCTTTTGCCAGCGCCTGCTTAACAAGTTGAAGCCCTACCTGGCCGGTAGCTCCAAAAACGGTAATGGTCATGTAATGTATTATTTAAGATGGATAAGCCTGGTTGGCGTGCTCTTCAATTTCATCAATATTAATGCCTGTATGGCTTTCCTCGTATACACATTCTCCGTTCACGATCACCAGCACCTGTGGTGATTCATGAGGAACCATAAACACTTCAGCGATCTTGTTAGAAAGTCCCCTGTAATTGATGAGGTCTAACAAATAAAAAACAGCATTCATTGGTCTGTAAGTACGTTCAAGCCTGCTATGCGCCATGCTACTTATACCGCAACGAATGCTGTGTTTAAAAATAACCTGAGGTTTTGATTTTGAGTTTTCTATAAGCTGCTGTAACTGCTCCTCGCTGGTTAATTTGATCCAGTTCATACCCTCGTTTACTGATTACAGGTTCAAATGTTATGCCCTGAAATAACGTGGATTTGTTGTAGGACAGCCCTTACGGCTTGTAGAGCAAGATGTGAAAGCACCAGCCATCAATCCTGCAAAAACAATCACTAACAATGTTCTTTTCATGATCTCTCTATTTTAGCTATTAACGTTTTACTTTGCAACGATCCCTATAACGATTCTAATATCGAAAAGATTGTTGCTCTGGGTAAAACAATTAACATACCAATCGCAAAAATATAATAATTCTGATGAAAGTTCACTTTATATCAATAGGAGGAAGCGTGATGCACCAGTTAGCTATTGCATTGAAACGCAAAGGATACGAAGTTACCGGAAGTGATGATGAGATTTTTGAACCTGCTAAATCTAACCTGGATCAATGGGGTCTTTTACCACAGCAGGAGGGCTGGCATATCGATAATATTTCAAGTGATATTGATGCGATCATTTTAGGGATGCATGCTAAAGCAGATAATCCCGAATTGCAGAAAGCGAGGGAGCTCGGGTTAAAGATATATTCCTTCCCTGAATACATTTACCAGGAGAGTAAGAACAAAACAAGAGTGATCGTTGGGGGTAGTCATGGTAAGACGACGACTACGAGTATGATCATGCATGTGTTGAAGAAAGCACAGAAAGATTTTGATTATTTGGTTGGAGCAAGATTAGAAGGTTTTGAACAAAGTGTTGATATTACGGATGCACCCGTTATTGTATGCGAAGGTGATGAGTATCCTGCAAGTGTAATTGAGAAGCGGCCAAAGTTTCATTTCTTTTTTCCGCATGTGGCGATCATTACAGGCATTGCATGGGATCATATCAATGTATTTCCAACATTTGATTTTTACCTGGAGCAGTTCAAAATATTTATTGATAAGATTGAAAAGGGTGGAATACTGATATATAATGAATCTGATAAAGTACTGGACAAACTGGTGAATGATAACAGGAGAGACGATATTCGTTACCAGGCTTATAAAGTACCATCTCATACTATTGAAAAAGGAAAGACAACGCTTACTGTCGAAAACGCTACCAGTGAATTAAAAATATTCGGTAATCACAACCTGATGAATCTTAATGCTGCGTATTATGCATGTAAAGAGTTAGGTGTGGATGCAAAAATGTTTGTTGAAGCGATCTCAACTTTTACAGGAGCAGCTAAAAGATTGGAACTACTTGCAAGTAATGATCATTTGAATGTATATAGAGATTTTGCACATGCACCCAGCAAAGCAAAAGCATCGATCGAAGCGGTTAAGCAACAATTTCCCGATAGAAAATTGATCGCTGTGTTTGAACTGCACACATTCAGCAGCCTGAATGAAAAATTCATGGAGGAATACAAAGGAGTATTTGATCAAGTGGATGCAGGGGTAGTATTCTATTCTAAACATGCATTAGAATTAAAACGCATGCCTGAGCTGCCCAAAGAAAAGGTGCATGCGGGTTTTGCTAAAGAAGGATTGTTAGTAATGAATGATAAGAACGAGCTATGGGAATTTCTGCAGCAGCAGGATTATACAAATGCTAACTTATTGTTGATGAGCAGTGGTAACTATGACGGGTTGGATATAATAGCTTTTGCTAATAAGATAGCAGCCGGTTAAAATCTGCTCAATAGAAAACAAGGCGTACAAGAGTGCGACGCAACAAAGTAAAATCTGTGTTACTTTCGCTGGTATCATAAATATCCTCTTAAATGAATCTGCAGTTACAAAAACCAATAGCCTTCATCGATCTTGAAACAACCGGAATAAATTTCGGCAACGATAGAATTGTTGAAATAGCTATTGTGAAGATCTCACCTGATGGAACAAAAAGTAAAAAGCGTAAACTTATTAATCCGCAATGTTCCATTCCTGTGACTGCAAGTGCAGTACATGGAATTACTGACGATATGGTGAAGGATGCACCCACGTTTAAGCAGGTGGCAAACGAGATAAAGCAGTTTATTGATAATTCTGATATTGGAGGATACAACAGCAACCGTTTTGATATACCAATGTTGGTAGAAGAATTTTTAAGAGCAGGCTTAGAATTTTCTGTTGAAGGCAGAAAGCTTATTGATGTACAAAGAGTGTTTCATTTAATGGAACAGCGAACATTAAGTGCAGCTTACCAATTCTATTGCAACAAAACTTTGGATGGTGCTCATAGTGCAGAAGTAGACGCGGAAGCAACTTTCGAAGTGTTGTGCGCACAGGTTGAGAGATATCCCAATATTGGTAATACCATTGAATCCATCTGTAAATTTTGCGGCGAAGATGATATTGTTGATTTTGGCAGACGCTTCATTAAGCAAAATGGTATTGAAGTCTTCAATTTCGGTAAGTTTAAAGGCAAACCGGTTGCTGATGTTTTGAAACAGGAACCACAGTATTATGATTGGATGATGAAAGGCGATTTCGCTATGCACACGAAACAAAAGCTCACAGAAATTTTCAACCGTACATTGTTAAAGAAGGTTTAAATAGGATGACATAATATTTGGTCGAAAACTTAATCTTTTCAACTACGATATAATTATTATTTTCGACCTTTTCGCACCAGCTTGGAAAAGATCGTCATCATACCAACTTATAATGAGAAAGAGAATATTGCTAATATTTTAGAAGCAGTATTCTCGTTGAACCAGGGGTATCATGTATTGGTGATTGATGATGGGTCTCCTGATGGTACTGCAGACATTGTCCGTTCACTCTTCTCTAATTATCCCGGTCAATTATTTTTAGAAGAACGTAGAGGAAAACTGGGCCTCGGTACAGCATACATTCATGGGTTTAAGTGGGGGATAGAGAAAGGCTATGAGTACATTTTTGAAATGGATGCAGATTTTTCACACAATCCGAAAGATCTTGAACGTTTGTATGACGCTTGCAAATATCAGGGTGCTGATGTTTCGGTTGGTAGTCGTTATGTACCGGGAGGAAAAATCGAGAACTGGCCATGGGATAGAATTTTCTATTCAAAAGGAGGAGCATTGTATACGAGGCTACTTACATGGATACCCGTAAAAGATCCAACTGCAGGTTTTGTTTGTTATAAGAAAAAAGTTTTAGAGACTATCAACTTTGACGAGATTACGTTTGTGGGTTATGCCTTCCAGATCGAAATGAAATTTGCTGCATGGAAGCTTAGATTTAAGATCAAAGAAGTGCCCATCACTTTTGTCGACAGGAAGGAGGGTAGCAGCAAGATGAACAAAGGTATTTTGAAGGAAGGAATTTTAGGCGTACTAAAAATTCAATGGCACAGTTTATTCAAAAATTACAGGAGAAGGGTGGGGAGTCAACCTCAACCTAAGATCACTGCGTTCAAAGAGGATTTGGTAACTGAGAGCAAATAATTATACCAGTTGCATTTTCATTTTCCTGATTTCTTCAACATCCACGCTTACCGTTTGCATACTTTCATTCATTGACTCTTTGATGAATTGCATTTGTGTAGCAATATTTTTCCTCGCTGATGAATGCATCTCTAATGCACCTGTATAATCAGCCAGTGCTCTGATATTATCCCTTCTCACCCCACTGCCTGGCATAATAAGGATCCGGTCATCCGCTTTTTCAATCAATTGTTTAATTAATTCTTTTCCATCATTCGCATTGGGGACTTGTCCGCTGGTAAGTATTCTTTGACATCCGCATTCTATAATATCTTCTAATGCCTGGAATGGCTCTGCTGCCCGATCAAATGCCCTGTGAAATGTTACTTCAAGCGGATAACATAATTCCACCAGCTTAGTCGTTCTTCTTTTATCAATTGTTCCATCCATATTGAGTAATCCAAACACTACACCTTCGAAGCCAAGTTCTTTACAGAGCAATGCATCTTTCAGCATTACTTCAAACTCATCATCACTATACAAGAAATCCCCACCTCTGGGGCGAATCATAGGGAAGATGGGAGCAGATATTTTCTCACGTGTGATTTTTAGCGTTCCTAAAGAAGGAGTAGTGCCGCCTTCCGCAGCGTTCTCACAAAGTTCAATTCTATCAGCGCCTGCTTCTACAGCAAGCAATGCAGACTGTATATTAAAAACAGCAATCTCAAGTAACATCTACAGGATATATTTTGATTTGATCAGATCACTTTTTTTATCAGAATAACAAACGGCCATCTCAAATCCTTTTTGAATTGCATAGCATCCATATTCGCCCTTTTTATTTAGTGCTATGAATGCTACCTGGATCTCTTTGGCTTTTTTCATTCCTTTTGCACTGATAACTCTTTCCACTGCTTTTTTGCACGCTTGTTCAGGAGAATAGCCATTTCGCATGAACTCTACCACCATTGCAGAACCTGCCACCCTTATCACATCTTCACCCTGCCCGGTAGAAGTTGCAGCGCCTACATTATTGTCTACATAAAGGCCGGCACCAATGATAGGCGAGTCTCCAAGTCGTCCTCTCATTTTAAAACCCTGTCCGCTGGTGGTGCAGCTACCGCTCAAATTTCCTCTAGCATCTAATGCCAGCATGCCTATCGTATCATGATTAAATTCTCCATCGATCATTGCGGGTGCAAAAGGACCATGACCTTTCTTTTCCCTGTTGATCTCCGGTTTATATTCACTTTTCTTCAGCCATTTTTGATAAGCTTTTTTCGCATCATCACTCAACTCTTGTTTTTCCAAAGGAAATCCTTCAGCAACTGCAAATTGTTGGGCCCCTTCACCCACCAGTAACACATGCGGCGTTTTCTCCATTACTCTTCTTGCAACAGAGATAGGATGTTTTATTCTTTCGAGAAAAGCTACGGCGCCACAATTAAAATGCTCATCCATTATAGAAGCATCTAAGGTTACAAAGCCATCCCTATCAGGATTAGCACCAAGACCTACACAACATCCTATTTCGTCCTCAGTCACCATTACACCCTGCTCAACAGCATCTAATGCTCTTCCGCCATTTTTCAAAACATTCCATGCAGCTTTATTTGCATTGATACCTGCATCCCAGGTAGAAATAACAACGGGTTTTCTGCCGGCAGGCTTGAATGATTGGAATGACAATGAAGTAAGTCCTAAAGATGTGAGCTGAATAAATTTTCTTCTGTCAAACATGTTAGCGATATTAGGTAGTCCTCGCCCTAAAGTAAAGAAAAGCCACCACTACCAACGTAATTATTGCAGTGCTGATAAAAGTTACACCAGCACCAAACTGGTACCACAACAGCCCGGCGATAAAACTTGCAAACATTGCTGCTAAATTTTTAAATCCTTCAAAGCTTCCAATGGCAACGCCTGTTTCAGCTTTGTCTGCCATATTACTGATCCACGCTTTTGCAATTCCCTCTGTTGCTGCTGCATATATTCCATACAACATAAATAAAGCTGCAAAAGCATACAATGAATCAGAGAATGCAAATCCTGCATATACAATTGCAAATAATATCAACCCACTTAGTAAAACTTTTTTCAAGCCGATCTTATCTGCAGCATGACCAAGGGGATAGGCCATTAAAGCGTATACTCCATTATATAAAATATAGATGCCAATGGTTACAGTATCACTCATGCCGCTTTCCTTCATCTTTAATAATAAAAAAACATCGGAGCTATTAAATAAGAAGAACACAAGCAAACCACCTACTAACACTTTATAATCCTTTCCAGCCTTAGCGATGTATGTAAACGAGTCCTTGAATGAAAAAGGTTTCTTTGTGGATAGTTTTTTTGACGGTAAAGTATCAGGGTTTACATTCTTCTTCTCCTTCACTAAAAATGTAAGCAATATTGCACCAATGCCGGGGAGCAATGCCCATAAGAAAAGTTCTTTGTACTGTGACGGATAGAAGTATAAAAACAACAATGCCAAAGAAGGGCCTATCATTGCACCAAGTGTATCCATACTTCTATGGAAGCCAAATACTCGTCCCTTAGTTGCGGATGTAGCTTCATCACTTAGTAATGCATCACGTGGAGCTGTGCGAATTCCTTTACCGATCCTGTCAATCGTCCGGCAAAAAAACACCCATGGAGCATAAGTAAATAATGCCAGTAATGGTTTACTGCCTGCACTCAAACCATATCCCCATCGGATAAAAGGAGTACGCTTACCAATGCTATCGCTCCAGGCGCCAAAATATCCTTTACTCAATCCAGCAATGGCTTCAGCAACCCCTTCCAGGATGCCAATGCTTATCACGCTAAAACCGATCTCTTTTAAATAAAGCGGCATTACCGGGTATAGCATTTCACTGGCCATATCAGTAAATAAACTCACCAGCGAAAGCATCCAAACGGTCTTTGAAATAATGCGTTGCTTCATTGCATTGAAGGTAAATTATTAGGATTGATTTTTGTGAACCAAGCTACTGTACATAATGTTGCTTCCGTTGCGTCGCACACTTGTACGTTCAGTTCATTATTGAACAACCTAACTTTGAATCATAAATTAAACAGATGAAGGTAGTCATCATCGGTGGAGGTTTTGCTGGTCTTAAATTAGCTCGTACACTCAATAATAAACAAGGTATCGAGGTGTTGCTGATAGATAAATTCAACTATCATCAATTCCAACCTTTGTTTTACCAGGTGGCTACTGCTGCGCTTGATGCAAGTAATATCTCATTTCCGCTTCGTAAAGTTTTTCATGGTAGCAGGAATGTCCGGTTTCGTTTGGCAGAATTACAACAGATCAATCATCAGCAAAATACTATCACAACAGATATCGGCGAATTCAGCTACGATATCTTAGTGATTGCTACAGGCGCTGATACAAACTGGTTTGGAAATGATAAATTAAAAGAGGCAGCCTTCCCAATGAAATCAACCACAGAAGCACTACAGCTACGTCATAGGTTGATTGAAAATTTTGAGAAAGCCGTAACTGCAACCACTGCCGAAGAACGATTATCATTAATGACCGTTGTTGTTGTCGGCGGCGGACCTACCGGCGTAGAGGTGAGTGGCGCCTTAGCAGATCTTCGCAATCATACACTTTGTAAAGATTATCCTGAGCTTGATTTTAGCCAGATGAAAATATTCTTACTGGAAGGTACCGGTAAAACACTCGGCATGATGAGTGAAAAGAGCAGCCAGAAAAGCCAGGCTTATCTTGAAAGGATGGGCATCACAGTTAAGCTCAATTCCATAATGAAAGAATATGATGGGGATACCGTTATACTACAGGATGGCACTGCAATAAAAACGAAAACGGTGATCTGGGCTGCAGGTGTAAGAGGTAATGTTCCAAACGGTATCGATCCGTCTTTAGTTGTACGGGGTAACCGTATAAAGGTCGATCGTTTCAATAAAGTAGAGGGTACAAATAATATCTATGCGATCGGTGACATTGCTTCTATGACTACTCCCAAATATGCCAATGGCCATCCGCAGTTAGCGAATGTGGCTATCAACCAAGGTAAACTTTTAGGAGAAAACCTCATCAGGCTCTGTAGAAACGAAAGTACTCTGGAGGAGTATGAGTATAAAGACAAAGGCAGCATGGCTACTATTGGCCGGCATAAAGGAGTTGTTGATGTACCTAAACCTGATCTTCACTTCGGAGGTTTTTTCGGATGGCTCGCATGGATGGGAGTGCACCTGTTCCTCATACTTGGAGTAAAGAACAGGATACAGGTCTTTATTAATTGGGTATATAATTACTTTACATGGGATCAAAGCCTCAGGTTGCTCATTCGCAATTCATACCGTGGATGGAAGGAGAGTGGTGCAACACAACAATCTCAATCAATCACCACAGGTAATATTCCATCTAATGGAGATGGACATACTTATCAATCAAGATCAACTTCAGCTAATGATGTTGAAAGAGATAAGGATATTTCTTCTCCACACACAGACTCATCTACCAAAGAATTCAGAAACTAATTGGCGTTGGAACGCATTTAATTTAAGCCTGAGATGACTGGCAGAGGTATGCCTTTTGAGAGACCTCACTATCTATCATCATTATTCAGTTTGAATTAAATGTTAACCAGATGAAACAACTTTATTTTTCTATTCTTTTATTAATGCTCAATGAAATTTCTTTTAGTCAAAACATTTGTGGTACAGCAGTGCCTATCACTGTTCCGTATAATAGTGGTACAGTAACAACATGTGGAACAGGTAACGACTACACGAGCAGCATCATGTGTGATTCTTGGGCGGGAAATGGTGAGGACTATGTTTTCAGTTTACAAGTGACCAATGCCCCAGTAGTATATTCAATTAGTCTTAGCGGAGGACCTAATGTAGGAAAAGTCGCCTCTATACATTCAGCTTGTCCACCTTCGCCTACAAATGCTATCGGATGTATTAGGGCAGGACAGGAAAATGGGTATACAGCAACGGGAAATATACAATTTCCAGCAAATGGTACTTATTACATAATAGTTGATTCATACTGGGACTATCCCTATCAAACGGGTCCAGTCATAACTTGTACTCAATTTAACCTGTCGGTAAATGTCTTGAACAACCTGGCGCCTAATGACGAATGTTCAAATGCTACTACAATTATAGCAGGCACCGAGCAAAGTTGTGGTACATATATCAGTTCAACTACAATTAACGCCAGCTCCAGCACCAACATAACTTACAATGGAGACGCGGACGACGATGTATGGTTCAAATTCGTTGCCACTGCTACAGCACATACCATTGAACTCCATGATATCTCGCCAGATGTTCGGATGGGATACCAGCTACTCACATTGCATCCTACCACTCCCGCTTGTACCAATATGGGTGCTTTCAGCGGCACAGGAGGAGGATGGAACGCAGGCACGAAAGGGCTGTATTATGGTTTAGTGCCAGGCCAAACATATTATATCAGAGTATATACTGCCGGAACGCATCATGCGAATTTCAAGATATGCATATATGGGGTCCCGCCTAAGCCAGCTAATGATGAATGTTCTGGTGCAATAGATCTTACTCCATCCAGTCAACTGCATTGTACCACACCAGTTAGAGGAACTACTAATGGCGCTACACGGTCAGATGGGCCCGAGCCAACATGTTACCAACCAGACGAGAACGATGACGATGTATGGTATAGTTTCACAGCAACGAATTCTGCTCATATGATTCGTGCTACCAATGTGACCAATCGGGTAGCTATTTCGCTTTACTCTGGTTCGTGTGCGGGTTTCACAGAAATAATGTGCAGAGAGGAAAGTTTAACTGCTACAGGGCTTACACCCGGTACAAAATATTATGTAAGGGTATATACACCTGTGCCATGGAGGTACTATAGAGCTGATTTTGATATTTGTGTAAGCGCCGCTCCAACGAATGAATATTGCACTAATGCCATCACATTGTCCGTCAGTTCCAGTAATATATGTAGCACACCAACCCGTGGGGTTACTTCTTCTTCCAATAATTTAAGTGAGACAGCTCCATCTTGTTATGCTGCAGGAACAGGTGATGCTGTATGGTATAAGTTTACCGCAACCGCTACCACACATACAGTTTGGTTGTCTAGACCAGATGTTACAAGTGCTATTGTCAATGGCCCTGTCGTGGTGGCAGCTTATAGTGGTGTTTGTGGAACTCTCGTACAACTACCTGGAGCTTGCACTACATCTAACGAAGGAGGTATGGTATTAAACACATTAACTGTTGGGGCCACATATTACCTACGAGTATTTACTGCAGATGCAACCCAGAACAGAATTTTAGATTTTGATATCTGCGTTGGGTTGCCGCCTTTAAATGATGAATGTACAGGTGCCGTTCAACTAAATACAAATGGTGCAATTGTTAAAGGTAGTACTGTCGGTGCTACACAATCGATATCTACTAGCAATACTGCGTGTATAGATAATGCACATAACGATGATGTTTGGTATCGTTTTACAGCATCTAACAATTCCCACACTATTGCTATCACTGATGCCAATACGCCTACAATGGCAGCAGTGTATTCAGGAAATTGTAGTAGCCCAACCTTTATAACCGGTGGATGTGCACAAGGTGGAGTTTCACTCAATGGGTTAACCGCTGGTCAGATCTATTATGTAAGAGTCTACTCAACGTCAACAGACGCTAATCTATACAGCGATTTCAGTATTAGTGTTCTTTCAGGAGCTCCTTCAAATGACGAATGCATAAACGCAGTAACGATCGGTGGAGCAACCTCAGGCACAACTGCTGGAGCTACTCAGTCACTCGCTCCCGAAACCTGTGGTACAACTACAGCTACGAGTGCGAAAGACGTATGGTTTAAATTCACTGCCAACTTCAACGGTTCTACGGTTATTAAGATCACAAATCCTTCTTTAGATTTTAACCCTGCAGTTACGGTATTTAGCGGTAATTGCGGTAACCTTACACGCATTGGCTGTGCTAATACAACAGAGCGTAATATGGATGAAACCCTTACCGTATATGATTTAACTGCCGGAAGCACTTACTATGTACGGGTGTATGGTTATGATGGCGTGCCTGGTACTTTCAGTATAAATGTATACGGTGCTGCATTACCTGTAGAACTGATCTCATTTACCGGAACCCGTGTGAATAATCAAAATATCATTCGCTGGACAACTGCCAGTGAAAAGAACAATGCAGGATTTGAATTGCAGTCTTCAACTGATGCGGTTACTTTCAAACCTGTTGCATTTATCGCAACAAAATCATCCAATGGTTTCAGTTCAACTCAATTGCATTATGAGTATACTGATATCATTTCGGGAGGTACTGTGTGGTACAGGTTAAAGCAGGTAGATAAAGACGGAAAAGCCTGGTACAGCAACATTCTTACAATAAGAGGAGAGAATGTAAAAGGATTTACGCTTGCAACGTTCCCTAATCCAAGCCAGGGTAATATCACTTTGAAGACCGTTACTGATAAAGCGGTTGCAGGTACTATCGTGATAAGAGACCTTACCGGAAGAAAGATGATGGAGCAACAGGTTACCTTAATACGTGGAGAATCACAGATCACATTGTCAACAGGCAAACTGCCTGCAGGAACCTATATTTTACAGGTTACCTCGACTGAAGGTGTGTTGCAGGGAATAACGAAGATTGTAAGGTTATAAGGCTATTATAATATAGTAATATAGAACGCCCCGGATAGGGGCGTTTTGTTTATGATCGGACCAATTGTAAAGAATGTAGAAAGTGCACTAAACCCGCAATGTCCGCCTGCGCACCAGGCTATGCGGGGAGACATTGCGTGGAAGGAAATGGTAATGGTAATGGGTATACATACCAGTCACGTTATATTGCGCCGGATGAAACAGAGAGAATGAAAGACTTACCTCAACAGGATAAAGGTTCATCCTCCACCAGGCATTAAGCATATCGTCAGCCATTCATCATTTATTACAGTATCCGGCGGCAAGGGCATATCTTTTGTTGCTTGTGCTCATCTTATTATTTAATCATTTCAATATTCTATTAAATACTAACTGATGAAGCAGCTTTACTTTTTTCTTTTATTCTTAGTGATTAGCGAAATGTCTTTTAGCCAGAACACGTGTGGTACTGCAGTGCAGATAACTGTACCTTATAACAGTGGTTCATTAACTACATGTGGTTCAGGGAATGACTATATCCAAGGCAGTTATTGTTCCGCAGGAGCCGGATATGGCGAAGACTATGTTTTTAGCCTGCAGGTTACCAATGCACCTGTTGTTTATAATATTGCTTTAACCGGAGGCAATAACCTTGATCTGGTGGCATCTATTCATACTGCATGTCCACCTACATCATCAAACGCGATAGGCTGCGTGGAGGCTCAGCTTATAAATGGATATTCTGGCAATGCCAATATTCAATTCCCCTCAAATGGTACTTACTA
Source organism: Bacteroidota bacterium (assembly GCA_023429825.1). GTDB lineage: Bacteria > Bacteroidota > Bacteroidia > Chitinophagales > Chitinophagaceae > JAEZDC01. The sequence continues at coordinate 18,446 of JAEZDC010000040.1, forward strand.
TATCATCATTGATAGCTGGTACGGAAGTGTTTCCTGCAGCCAATTCACACTTAATGTAACTGTACCTTCTAATCTTGCGCCCAATGATAATTGTGCAACTGCAACAACAGTTATGGCAAGCTCAGATCTAACCTGCAGAAACTCCATTAGTTCCAGTACTATAAATGCCAGCTCGAATCCTAATGCACCTGGTAGTTGTTTTGGAAACGCTGATGATGAGGTATGGTTCAAATTCGTAGCTACTGCCACTGCGCATACCATCGACTTCTATGGCCTTCCGGCCAACGCCAGTATGGTTCAACAGATATACTCCGGCGATTGCAACAACCTTACGCAGATGAAGTGTTATGGTGAATCAAAAACCGTGACTCACGGATTCGTTCCCGGTCAAACATATTACATACGGGCTTATACGCATGGCTCGGAGGCTGCCAACTTCAACCTTTGTATCTATGGGGTACCGCCTAAGCCATCTAATGATGAATGTAGCGGAGCTATTGAACTTACACCTTCCAGCCAGAATTATTGTACAACACCTGTAAAAGGTACAACCTATGGAGCTACAGAATCGCCAAGTTCATTGCCCCTTTGCGGTAGCGGCGGCGGTAATAATGATGATGTGTGGTATTCTTTTGTGGCGACCAATGATACTCATATTGTGCGCCTGACAAATCTCACTGCGTGGTCAAGTATTGCTGTATATTCTGGCACATGCGGCTCGCTTACGCAGTTGACATGTGCTGATGAGCTCGTTGGCGTTACCGGATTAACACCCGGCACCCGTTATTATGTAAGAGTGTATACCTCTACTTATGCAAGTGCAACAGCAGCAGACTTTGAAATTTGTGTAAGTGTACCAGCTACAAACGATCATTGCGTTAATGCAACAACTTTACAAGTCAGCAGCAATAATGTTTGTACGAATGCAGTTCGAGGTACAACAGCCGGAACAAATGCATCCGGAGAAACCGCTCCTTCATGTAATGCAGTAGGAGTGAATGACGACCAGTGGTTTAAATTCACAGCATCAGCTACTACACATACTGTTAGTGTTTCCAGGTTAGATATCACAGGATTGCTGGGTAGTGGTGTTATCAGCGTAGCTGCTTACAGCGGTTCGTGTGGTGCACTTACGCAATTGCCCGGTGCATGCGCTACCTCATCTGAGGGAGGTTTGAACCTAACTTCTTTAACTATAGGTACCACATACTACCTGCGTGTGTATACTCCGGATGTCGGATCTGGTCCGGGTGATTTCGAAATTTGCGTGGGTGTAGCCCCGGTGCATAACGATTGCGCTGGTGCGATAACACTTACCACGAGCAGTAGCACACCGGTACGAGGAAGTACTGTGGGTTCAACGCAATCGCCACAGGCAAGTCATACTGCGTGTATTGACAACGCACATAATGATGATGTATGGTATAAATTCACTGCTACCAGTTCTAGTCACATTATCGCTGTAACTGAAACAAGTACACCTACTGTGGCAGCAGTTTATTCAGGTGATTGCAGTGGTGGATTAAACCTGATGGCAGGTGGTTGCGCTGAAGGTGGTGTTACGATGAATGGATTAACTCCGGGACAGATATATTATGTAAGAGTGTATTCCAGTTCAACAAGTGCGAACGTTTACACTAATTTCAATATCAACATTCCTGCAGCGGCACCAGCCAACGATGAGTGTAGCAATGCCATAACCATAAACGGGGTTACAAGCAGTACAAACGTTGGAGCCACTCAATCAATGGCACCGCAGGCGTGTGGTCCTCTTAGTAACATGCCGGCAAAAGATGTGTGGTTTAAGTTCGTAGCTAACTCAGCAGGCTCGGTGCGGATAGAGGTAACTAATCTTGCTATCGATTTTGATCCTGTACTGCTGGTGTACAGTGGAACATGCGGTAATTTCACAATCATCGGTTGTTCTGATGGCGGCGGAAAAAATTTGAGTGAAGCAACTACTGTCTATGGTCTTACAGCAGGAACTACCTATTATGCCCGGGTATATAGTTTTGACGGCGTACCCGGCGCCTTTGATATAAATGTATACGGTGCGGCTTTACCTGTAGAACTGATCTCATTCACCGGCACCCGTGTGAATAATCAAAATATCATTCGCTGGACAACTGCCAGTGAAAAGAACAATGCAGGATTTGAATTGCAGTCTTCAACTGATGCAGTTACTTTCAAACCTGTTGCATTTATTGCAACAAAATCATCCAATGGTTTCAGTTCAACTCAATTGAATTATGAGTATACTGATATCACTTCCGGAGGAACCGTATGGTACAGGTTAAAGCAGGTAGATAAAGACGGGAAAGCCTGGTACAGCAACATTCTTACAATAAAAGGGGAAGAGGTAAAAGGATTTACGCTTGCAACGTTCCCTAATCCAAGCCAGGGTAATATCACTTTGAAGACCGTTAC
>JAEZDC010000042.1 GCA_023429825.1 Bacteroidota bacterium
TAGCAGATCTTGTGAACCACTGAAGATTTGCTTAAGCATCGCCGATCCACCGATGGTAAATTGGTATGTAGAAGTTCGTCCACTTGCATTGTCTTTTACCCTGGCTAAGGTGTCTTCATATTGAAAACCTGGTGAAAAGTAAAATTTGCTGAATGAAGTGTTTGTCTGGTGATTGGATTGATAATAGATTGGAAAGAAAACTGTATCTGTGTTGATGATGCTTCTTCTTGTATTATTCTGTTTCTTTCCAAATAAGAAACCAACATTAGCGCCAACACTCAATCCGCCCCATCTTTTTGCAAGACCCGCAAAAGCCTGGTTCAATCCCCCACTTCCTTCGTATAAAGTTTGGATGCTATCAATATTTGTTAAACGACCAGCTTCTACAATTGAATAATTAATGCGTGTAAAAGGCTTTAATCCCAATGCTGCACCAATTTTTCTTTTAGCACTTACAGGAAAGCCCAATCCTACATATGCAGGAGAAAAGTTTGTGGCCTTGTATTTATCTACAGGAGATTGGCTCTTCAAAGTTCTGGCATCTACGGCAACACCTATATCATAGATAACACGAAAAAAATTGGTATAGCTAGCAGGATTACTCGAATTAACCGAAAGCGGTTCCCTTATTGCTGCACTTTGATTTCCGATGCCACGGCTCAGTATGTTTTGATTAGGAGCAAGGTCGCCTATGCCATATCGTGAATAAGGAGAATTTTCCTGGGCAATTACAGTAGTAATTGAACAGATGAACAATAAAAAAAATAGCGCTAGTTTATTGGTTATTGAACTCACTGATCGCATATAAGCCTTTGAAAATTAAGTAAGGGTCGGCAAATATCTTGTTTTTAAGATGTGGTACAAAAAAAGCCATATCACCGCCGGTTAATAGCACGTTAAAGTTGCTGTACCGCTCATAGTATGAATTTATGATCCCATCTATTTCTTTTGCCATACCTAAAATAACACCACTCAATAAGTTGGTCTTTGTATCGTAACCAATCAAAGGGAAGTTACTTTCTGCTTTGATCATTGGAAGCAATGCAGTGTACTCATGCATTGAACGAAAGCGCATTTCCATCCCCGGAGAAATGCTGCCACCTAAGAATTGATGCATTTTATTTATAAAGTTGTAAGTGATGCAACTTCCTAAGCCAATTACCAGGTTATGAGATTTTGGATACAGGTGCACTGCTGCAACACTTAGTGCTAACCTATCTGCACCAACAGTTTCAGGTTTGCCAACAGGGATTGAAACGGGAACTTTACTGTAAGCGCCCAGCTTATGAAATTTTGTTTTAGATGATAATACTTCTTCAATGGCAGCATCATGGTTGATAACGGATGAAAGAATTGTTCTTTGAGGCTGGTATTTCTGAAGTAGAGATTCAATTGTGGAAGCTGAATCATCAGGCAGTACGATCACCTCATCAACTTGTTTGTTATTAAATACTGCACATTTTAATCGGGTGTTGCCGAAATCGAAGCAAAGCGTTTTAGACATGAAAGCTGTTTGATCAAAGATCGAAGTTAAATCCTTTCAGCTCTTTAAAATGACCATTGAGCTTCACTCGTTCTTTCAAACTTTCCATTTCTGCAACCACGGGAACAACTTTCGCAAGATGTCTCTTTAAATATTCCAAACGCTGATCTTCCTGCATAAGAGAAAGCAATTCGTATTCTTCGTTTAAAGATAGCCCGGCATGATGCGCGATATCATAACTCGAAAGCTGTGGATCAGGCTTGGTAAAATCTTTTTCGATTTTTAAGTGACGATGGAGTTCTCTAAGCGCTTTCATAAGTTTTTGCATGCGATGCGGGAGAAGAGTGAGCTGGTTGCCGGGATATGTTACGATCGCACCACTATATAATTTATCTGGTATTTCCTTAATCACTTCTAAGATCCTAAACACCTGCAATCCTTCTATCCGTATATCCATTTTGCCATCTTCATAAGTTTTTTCAATACTGATGATCTTAACTAAGGTTCCCATATCGGCGACGCCATTATTCAACACAGCGGGAATTCCGAATGCTTTGTTCTGCTCTTTACATTCATTGACCAGTTGCTTATACCTGGGCTCAACAATGTGCAGGTTCAATGGCTCTCCCGGGTATACGACAATACTTAATGGAAATATTGGAATGAAGTTCGTCATCTCAAAACAAATCTAAGAGATAGAACAATTCATTTGCCATCATTCAGCTGCTTGTCTTTATGTCCGCTTATGAATGAATACCGCATCCAGAAAATGAAGAAGATGAATATGAAAATGCCAAATTGAGTTTCCAGCGTGTCATCGATAAATAATGGGCCAATCAATACAAGTGCGGTGAGATTAGAGAAGATATTCTTTGTTTTGATCAGAAGCAATAAAAAAAGTATTATACCTGCAGTAAAAAATAAAATACCGATAATGCCACTTCCTGCAGCATATATTATCCATTGGTTGAGGGGGAGAAATCGCTCTTCAACAGGTATTTGAGGTTGAGTTGATTGAATAAATTGGTCTGTATCTTTTTTTATATCTCCAAAACCGGTTCCGGTTAAAGGGTGTTGTTGAAAAACAAAATAGCCTGCTTTGATAGAGAGCCAGCGGTTTCCATCTGATAGACCCGGCAGAAAATTTCCCGTTGAATAGTTTTCTAAATCCCAGCGTATAAATTTTATCCTGTTTTGAAAAGTTGGAATAAAAGTTAAAGCTGCAGCAATGATAAAGAAGGCAATAACTAAAAACGAGATAATTTTTTTTGGATTTCTTTTAAAAAATGAAATAAGCAGAATAAAAAAAACTAAGTACAAAAGGATAAGGCCTGTTTTAGCTGCAAGTAAATGAAGAAAAAAAATAAACCAGATAATCAGGGCCAAGGATACTTTTCGTTCAGAATCACTTGCGTGTGATTGAATTTTTAAAATCAGCAAAATTGTTAGTACAACCAGCCAACTGAAATGAATATGATTGCTATCGAGCAGTGTTGGTAAAACAGAAGCTTGCAGATATGCTTCATTCACCTGGTGGAAGTGTGTAACATAGTATGTAGAAGTATAAATAGTTCCAATAAAAACAAAGGCACTTAAAAACCAGCTAAGTTGTTTATATCGTTTAAGAGATATATCCAAATAAGAAAAGCCTAAACCAAGGCTCAACAAAGGCATTTTCTCTGCCACAACTCTCCACCATTGCTGTTTATCAGTACTAAAAAAAAAACTACTTACCACAGGTGCTATTAATAGTAAAGAAGCCGTTACTGTTATTTGTAAGGTTTTTTTATCCTTCTTTCCATTAAGAAAGAATAATAGTACTCCTACTGATGTTACAGAAAGCAATGCCCTGCTGGAAAAAAGCCCAATCAGCATTAAGATGATCAGTATAAACTGGATTGTATCATTCTTTTTCAACATCAAATTGTTCCCCGTTCGAAATTCGTACTTCCGCTTTACTTTAGCAATTCATGTGGCAGGAACTATTTAATAATCTTAAGCGAGGTGATGTAAGATCATTGGCTAAGGTTATCTCTTTAGTTGAAAATAAAATTGACGGATATACAGATTTACTGCAATCTATTTCGCAATCATCAACAAAAGTTATTGGTATTACTGGCCCTCCTGGTGCAGGAAAGAGCACCTTAGTGGATGCGCTGATTCGAGAAATGGTTATGCGGGATCAAAAGGTTGGCGTTATATGCGTTGATCCATCTTCGCCGTTTAATCTTGGTGCTTTGTTGGGAGACAGGATAAGGATGAGTGAATGGTATAATCATCCGAATGTTTTTATTCGATCGCTTGCCACACGTGGAAGCCTTGGTGGATTACACCCGATGATCATCGAGATCACCGATGTAATGAAAGCTGCACTGTTTGATTATCTTATAGTAGAAACTGTAGGTGTTGGTCAAAGTGAAATTGAGATCGCCGGGTTGGCCGATGTAACCGTGGTAATTGTTGTACCTGAAGCCGGCGATGAAGTACAAACGATGAAGGCTGGACTTATGGAAATAGCAGATGTATTTGTAGTTAATAAATCTGACAGGCCAGATGCAGACCTTTTTGTAAAGAACTTAAGAATGATGCTAGCTCCGGCATTTAATAAACAAAAGGAAATATCAATAATAAAATCAGTTGCCACAGAAAAAAAGGGGATTGAAGAATTATTTCAGGCCATTAATGACCATTTAAATCATCCAGCGAATAATGAGAGAAGAAACTGGTTACTGGCCGAGAAGCTATATCATCTCATTCAGAAAAAAAGAATGCACGACATAGATAAGCAGTTATTGTTGAAGTTAATTGCACAGGAATCCACTAATAATATATATAAGCTTCTTACTCAATTCTAACACACGCCATTTTACTATCTATACTTTGGTAAAAACACTATAGCCTTTCATCATTCTGCAGTTGAAAGCAGGTTTTTGTATAATAACTAGCCGCAAAAGCTTTGAACGTATCAAAATGAGACATGAAACGAGGTGTTGAATAATTTTAGAAACATATACCCGTTTCTAAAATGAATCTTTATTGCGCACTCCCTTGCGGAATAAAGCCTGTTAATCCAAAAATCCAATTAAAATGAAAAACCAACAGAAACTGCTGGTAAGAGGCCTTATTGCCCTGTTAGTCCTCTTCGCAAGTACAAGATCTTACGCTCAGGTTAAGATTGGTACAAATCCAACTCAAATCAACAAATCTTCTATTCTTGAATTAGAATCCGACAGACAAGGGTTCCTGTTACCTAGAATAACAGACACCACAGCAATCAATGCACTCACTCCGCCGGATGGAATGTTGATCTATTTTACACCAAACAACAATACCGGGAAAGGGTTATACATTCGTAAGAGTGGCTTCTGGCAAAGATTTGCTACAGACTCTGCTTCATTAGATAAGTGGAGTAAACAAGGAGATGTTCTTGTCGGCAATGAGAAGTTTGGATCATTGAATGCCCAAACACTTAAAATTATCACTAACAGCGTTGATCGCCTCACTATCAATGGAACTACCGGAGATGTTACAATAACAAATAGTACGTCAATCGGTAATGTCTTGAATGTAGCAGATACTACAACCACCAAAAGTTTAGTAGTGGAAGATAGTGTTACGTTTAAAAATCTAAAAACGAGTACAGATTTATTAGATGTACTAGTTATAGATGTTCCGGGCGGTGGCGCAGTAAGAAAAAGAACTATCGCGGCTGATGCCTTTAAAAATTGGTTCATAGGTGCATTCAAAAACACAACTAATGCAAATGGCTTATCTAAAATAGTCGGTGCAAATGCAGACAGTTTAGTCTTACACGCCGCAAGTGCTACCACACCGGGTGGAGTATCAACACAAACCCAGGAATTTGGTGGTATAAAAACTTTCGTTGATTCGGTCACAGCTTCAAAAGCTATAAGAGTTGGGGCCACAGGTAATGCTAACTCAAATTTGGAAGTTGTTGGTAGTATGGCAAACAGCATACGAACAATAACTGCTAACACAACATTATCTGGTTCTGATTATACAGTTTTGGTAGATGCAAGCGGTGGAGCAATAACAGTAACGCTTCCTGCACCTAGTGCATCAATCCACGGACGTACATATGTCATTAAAAAAATTGGTGGAGGCCTTACCAATGATGTAACCTTAAGTGGTCTCATTGAAGATGGTAACTCCATGAGCATCTTCAACGACTGGACGGTTGTAAAAGTCCAAACAAATGGCACAAGATGGTACGTGATCAAATAACCTCACTTTCAAAGCCGTGGTATGAAAGGTGGAGTATTACTATTGACAGGATTAGTTTTTTGGATAACAGCGGTGGCACAGATCAAAGTTGGCGACCAACCCACATCATTACAAAAAGCAGTTGCTTTAGATGTTCAGGGTAATAGTAAGCAGGGCTTATGGTTGCCAAGAGTAAGTGACACTTCTATAACAGGGATAAGAGCATACAATCCGCCTGATGGTTTGGTTCTCTACCATACGCCATCAGGCAAGTTGCTCTTAAGATCTGGAAATGCCTGGGTCACCTTTGCAACTGCTGGATCTGCTGGAATTCAAAAGCTAACAGTTGGAACTACATCTCTAACTAATTCTGAAATTTTCTTCACTGTAGGCACATCTCAGGGAACTTCTAACGATGTAAATATTGCAGCCAATAATGGCACCAATACCATTACATTAAATATCCCTGACGCCTCTACAGGTGCAAGAGGTGTTGTTACAAATGGTGCACAAACATTTGGTGGAGTAAAAACCTTCAACAACAACATTATTGCAAACGCAGGAATTAGCATCAATAATGGAGGTACCGTAAATGGGGGGTTAACCGTAAATAATGGGTTTACCACAAACAACGGGGCAACTATTTATAACGGAGCAAGTATATATGGTGCATCAACGATTTACAATGGTGCTACTATTCATAATGGCTTAACTGTTGCAGGAGGCACCTCTCCCGCAACAAATCTTACAGTAGGACTTAATTCTTCGTCAACTCCAGCTGCGAGCACAGATAAATATCTCTCTGTTAACGGGAGCGGAGTAGTTACATTAAATGCTGCTCCTGTAACTACTAATACAACAACGAAAATGAAGTCCTATTCAGCACAAGTGGATGGACTTCCAATTACAATAGCTGCATCGTCTGCCCAGATAGTAACGTTATCAGTGGCCGGAGCGAATTTCTCCACTAATTCAACGGTAACAGTTACGCCACGATCTGCTTTGCAAACTGCAACAAAGATTCATTGGGCCAGGGT
>JAEZDC010000082.1 GCA_023429825.1 Bacteroidota bacterium
GGCATCTCGTAATCCATTGCCATCAGCTTTATTCCCCTGCTTATCTTACTTACTTCCTGTTCCCTGTTATAGTTGCGGTTCTTTCCGTCGGTGTCAATCAGTCCGAGATAATCAATGAACAACAGGTCTACCTGCCCTTTTTGTTTTAGCTTGGTAACTTTTGCTTTGATGTCCGATATGTTCACACTGGCAGTATCACTCATCATGATAGGCAGGTGGGCAAGATCACTATTCACTACTTTATAAAAATGGTCGGACTGTTGCTGGTCCCGCATCCTATTGCGGTTGATCCGCCAGAACTCCACCTCTGAAACAAGCGAGGATAGCCTGGCCGTAATCTGCGTATTATTCATCTCTAAACTCACAAGGCCGACTTTATGCCCTTTCATGGCAGCTGAGAGCACCATCTTACCCATGAAAGCTGATTTACCTACTGATGGCCTTGCAGCCACCACGTACATCCCTCCCGGCATCAAACCGCCCGTGATCTTATCCAGCTTATTGAATCCGGTTGTGATACCTACGAGGTCTTTATCCTTCACGTTATCCATGTGCTGGTACATATCAACCAAAACCTCGTCTATGCTTTTAAAGTCGTTGGTGACTTTTATCTGCATGATCTTTTTCAGCCTGTCCTGAATGTCATCGATATTCTGCAGTATGTCTTTGTTCTCATCAATGCCCCCCATCGTGATCTTCATAGTCTCTCTTTCCACGTACATCTGGCGCAGGATCATGGAATGATATTCCAGGTTAGCAGTTGATACTACAGCGTGCATAGTTTTTATCAGGTAATAGTGAGCCGCACTGCCCCCCATTTCTTCACCATGTTTCTTTGTCCATTCTACAAGTACAGTAAGTAAATCCACCGGCAAATTATTATCCCACATTTCACTCATCAGGGCATAGAGCTTCTGGTGATGGTCCCAGTAAAAAACTTCAGGCGTGAGAATACCGAATACTCTGCCCAATGCATATTTTTCCAGCAGGAAAGCACCCATCACCGCCTGCTCTAAATCGATCGAATAATGTACGTTCTGCTTAAACATATTTCTCAGCCACTTTATTTCCGTCCTTGTAATTGTTGTTATTACCAGCTTGCGTTCCCGCTGAATTTTTGAAATCCTTCTTTTGGAGCCAATTCATAAAGTGTATATACACCTCGTTTGAATCTTTGTAGTATTTAGCACCGGTGAGGCTTTGTTCTTTGAATACCTCGAACAAAGCGAGCAGTTCGTCATAAGTCAGCAACCTTCCTTTGCTGATCTTTACCATCGTCTGGTACTTTTCTAATTTATCTTCTGGTGGATTACCGATATCGCCAGGCTTAAAGAATCCATTCTTATTAACGGTAAAGGGGGAGGGGGTGTACTCTCCTTCTCCCCTTCCTTTTCCTATATCCTTATCCTTATCCTTCGGGGAAATTTCAACGACTACTCCCCGAGTACTCCCCGAGCCTTTTACTAACTCTCCATCTTCCCTGAAAATGAATCCAATAGATGACAGAATTTGTAAAAGCTCGTTTTCAGGACAATTCCTCGCCTTGGACGGTTTATCAACCTTCTGATGTTTTCTAAAAGTTCTGATGTAATAAAAGCTTTCACTTTTGTAAGTGAACGGAATGATCACCTCCAACTCAGACAAACGGTTCAGCCAGGATGAAAAAGCATCAATTCTGAGCTTATCCTTATATGGGTAGATTTGGTTTTTGAGCCATACCGGGTTAGCCTTTACCACTCCATAGTCATCGGAAAAATTCCAGATGCCAATGAAGGTGAGCAAGACAGCTTCTGTTTCTTGTCCTAGTTTTGCGTCATTCCAGAAATCGGGCTTAATAGATCTTATACGGGGCATGTCTCAATTGGGTATTGGTAGTGATGGTATGTACTTAGAATAACAGAAAAATATGGTATGTGGTTTTTAAGGTGGTGATCTCATTTCTATGTGGCTTTTATTTCAATTAAATATTTTCAACTGTATTTTTTCAACGACCTTTTGTTCTTCGAGTAGCTTGATCGTGTTATCGATCTCCCGCTCAAGTCGTTTCTTTGTTTCCTTGTCTGATCCGACTCGATATCTTTCAAAGGCTTTCTGGAAATACCGCATACGCCTTGTTCGATCTACGAACTTGTTAAGTATGTTCTGCATCTCTTTTATCTGGGCCGTGAGGTCTAGTTCTAGTTCGGTCATTAGTTTATTCTTTCGGTGTCCAGTAAGGGCAGTTTCTTACAGGTAGTATATGGTACTCTTGTGATGTGTGATATCCGGAATTCTCTATCAATTCCATCAAGTCATTCTCAGACAAAATCTTGCAATCCCTAACCATGTAACTACTCTTCATTGGGGCAGGATCATATATCTCTTCAACCTCTTTAAAGTAAACCTCATGTTTGCAGGTCGAACAACATTTGTTCGCAGGATTCTTCCAGCAAACCATTTCATGCCTAGTTATTAAGTCGACACTTGGTTTTGCCTTTGTTCCACATTTAAAGTCACAGAGATATTTTATTATTTCTCTCGGCATTAGTATTTTCTTGGTGTTTCACGCTCAAGCAATAATGTTTTCGCGGCCTTATCAATGACCTCCACAACATCCCTCCAAGTTGGCCTTTCAATCTGTCTTTGTGCAGTCAAAAGTTTTTCCTGATCGATAGCGTCAACCTCAACAACATGATGAAGCTTAATCGCTATAGACATTCTATTTAGCTCATTGATCAATTCCGGATACTTCGGAAGAGAAATCTCTTCGTAAGGTTTTCTAATAGATTTCATCGGTTACTGTTTTTTTTATGTTCAAATTTTCCGCAAGCCACCCATCCGGCTCTCCAATCAGTTGCAGGGCTGTTGGAGTTAGATGCCAGCGAACATTTTAAATATGTTTTGCTGAACTGTTTTCTAATTAAGTGAATGCAGTTCTTGCATGTTTCTCCTTCGGTCTTTCCGTGTATCGTATGTAGCTGGCGCCATTGCTGAATTGCTATTCTCACCTTTGGCTTTGCATCTTTTACTTCTGCTTTTACTTCTTCACCGAAAAGGTTTTTCATGCTGCCTCCTGGTTAACGTATTCAACATTTAAACTTTCTCCTTTTGCTACACGCTTCACTACTTCTTCGATCACTTCTCTTTGTTCAGGTGTTAAGGCGAGCATCCAGTCAAAAACAGAATCAAAGAATAAGGTATCCCCCTGCTTTATTTCCTGCCTGAACTTTTCACGGCTTTCTGGTGTTAATGCATTCAGGATATCATTTTCTAAGAATGTTATTTTGTTTACCCATGATCCTGCCTGTTGTTTACCCGCCTGCTTACAGTCCAGTTTAAAACCTTCGAGATAGTGCTTTGCTATACTGATATGATAGCTTGCTTTGGTGAGTGATTTGGATGCTGCGCTCATGCTATATCAGTGTTAATTGTTGTGCGGGATTGAATCTTTTTTCTGCTTCTTTTAGATTAAGAAGAGCCTGTTTGAAATAGCTTTCTTTAAGTTCTACACCAACAGCCCTTCTGCCAAGGCTCACTGCGCTGAACACCTCTGAACCAACACCAGCGAAAGGAGTTAATATGGTTTCACCTGGATTAGAATACAATTCAACAATTCGATCAATTACGTCAAGTTGTAAGGGGTGAACATGCTTCTCATCGTCTTCGTCTTTACTATCTCTAAAAGGCAGCACGTTATCTATTCTGATATCGTCCCAAACGCTTGAAGCATACCGTTGCCAAATGATATGAGAAAGCTTATTTGTTTTGGGATCAGCCCAGCCATCATATTTACGCTGTAGTTCCTTGAATGAATTTTGTATATAAGATTCAATACCATCGGCCATACTGTTGACCTTGCTTTCTTCATTCCAGATAGGCTTTATTAAATCTCCGACGCCGTAAGTTTCTAAGTGTGCAATGAGTAATGGAAACTGACCAGCATAGTGCTTTAGTCCGCATGGGTGAGTTACGGGCACTTCTCTTTCACCTCGCTTTTTAAATACCAGTATATAATCAGGAGAGGCTGTGAAACATCTTGAACTGTCTTCAACAATAAGCTTGTGCATTAGACTGCGAACCATTGTTCTCATGCGAACCTTCAAAGGCTCTTTCCAAATAGTAATTCGATTTTTATAATCAAACCCATACTTTTCGTGTAGTGCTATGATCTCATGAGGAAAGTCCCACAATACCTCGGTTTTGGTATTCATCACGTCGGTGCAATGGACCGCCGTAATCGTACCTTTTTTATGTACTCTCGCTTTCTCTGCAATCAAAAATTCGTACTGACGTAAGAATTGATCTTTCGTTTCGCAATTGCTGAAATCATATATACTACTGCTGTAATTGTAAAGACCAGCGAAAGGGGGAGAATAAACGCTCAGGTCTATGCTGTTATCCGGTAACGTAGGAGCTACTGCCATGCAATCCCCCTCATACAAAGCGTAGCTGTCCGTGATGATTTGATTATTGATCATGATGCTTTTAAAAATTTTGGTATCTGAATAGGTTTATCAAAGTGTCTATCTTTTATATCGTAAGACTGATGCAGATTTGCATTCAATTCTGAAAAAAGCTCATTTGCTTTGGCGGCTTTTACATTGAGGCTGTCTATTACTCTTTTTTGACCATCAGAGAAAACACGATCAACTATTACATCATTCAATTGCCCAAAGCGCCAAAACCTTCTTATTGCCTGGTAGTATCGCTCGTATGAAAAAGTTGGGAAGTAAACCGTGTGATTACAGTGTTGCCAGTTTAAACCGAATGCAGTAATTTTCGGCTTAGTGATAAGTTTTTTTATTTCACCATTAGCAAAAGCTAACAGTACTTCTTCTTTCTGGTCCAATTTCATCGACCCTTTAAGTTGATAAGCCGATGAGTCCAATTTCTCTAATAGGTCTCCTTCTGAATTTAGGTTACACCAGTACACAGATGTATCATGATGTCTAGCCATCTCTACAGCCTTTAAGCAACGTGATTCAATCGTGTCCTTTTGTTCAGCATGCACCTCTGATTGCCTGCGAGCAATGGCGTTAAACATTAACAACTGCCCATTAACGACTTGATTTTTTTCATTCCTTACGGAGTGATCATTAACCACAAGATTTGGAAGCATGTGTCTGCTATCATCGAACCCCAAATCAGAAGGTTTCCGCATAGATATGGACCATCCCGAAACCCATTGAAAGAACGCTTTACGAGCATGACCCTTCAAAATCCACTCTGTTCCAATATTCATAGGCGAAATGGTGTCCTCGTTATTCTTGAAAAACTTGGTAAGCATATCGGTGTAACCCATGTAGCCCAACGCTTCTGAAGAAGTTCCTAATTCTGTGTAATCATTTGGTGAAGGGGTTGCAGTAAATAGATACCTATACCTTATTTGTTTTAAGAAAGCGGTTATTTGTCCCTTGATAGCTCCGTCGAAGTTTTTGAGAATAGAACTTTCATCTAAAATCACGCAATCAAAATCACCGGCATCCAAATGGTGCAATCGCTCATAATTACAAACAACTATTTTAGTTCTATATTTTCCGTCCTTAGTATAGCTGATATCGTCGATTTGAAATTTCTCAGCCTCCTTTATTGTTTGTTGTCCAACTGCCAAAGGAGTAATGATTAGGACCGGCTTGTTCGTGTGTCGCACGTAATTGACAGCTGTTACTAACTCAAGAATTGTTTTCCCAAGACCAGTATCAATAAAATCCGCACACCTGCCTTTTCTGATAGTATAGTCAGCTACATATTTCTGGTAATCGAACATTGAATCTGGAAGCCATAATGAGCTAATTCCATAATCAACTGTACTGTGCTTCTTTGAAAGGATAAATGAAGTATAGTCTTTATGCTGCTGCATAGGTTCTTTCTTGATTGGTATGTATTTAAAAAATGGGGTAAGGAATGTATCAGCCTCGTTAGAGGCTAATTCACTACTTATTTATGATCACAAAACCTTCGCACGATTTCAGTTCTTCTTCGAATATTCCTTCAACCCGGGAATCCATCGCCTCTTTCATTCCTACTGATTCTAACCAGAATTGTACATCTCCATTCACTACATCGTAACATATTTCAACAGTGATCTTTGAGCTTGCGAAACCTTTAAAAAGAGGAAGTGTAAGCGTGAACTCTTTTGCCATTCCGCCATCGTCCACGGTCTTTACTTCAAGCAAGTTTCTTTTGTTACCTGCATTGTCTTTTTCCTGCTGGATTTCGGTTTCGCTTTTGATACGGAGCTTATAGAGTCCTGCCATTACACGTGCGTGTTCGTTCTTATCTTCGAAGAACAGGCGATTGAACTTTAGAAGCTCAACGAGCTGCTTGCGATTGTAATACTTTGGATCGCCCGATCCTGTTGAAATTTGGAACTGCTTCAATTCGTCCGATTGCTCCAGCTTACCGGTGATTGTAGCACCATAGAAGTTCTCGGGATCAAGCTGCAAAACGATTGTCCTTTTATTTTTATCCACGCTAACGATCGCCTTGTCTTTATCAATAGCCTGAGAACTGAAACCGTTTTTGCGGTTATTAATGAAATTTGCTACTGAATGAATATCCCCCGAGATATTAATGATATTGGGTTCTTTGAGTGGCAAAGGATCCTGTGCTTTACCTTCACGGAGTATCAGTTCTCCGTTTGCTGATTCGATTTTCAATGTGAGATTTTCCATTACTGGTTGGCTGTTTTAGAAAGTGAAAAAATGGTTGCTTGCTTTTCCTCTGGACGCAGACGGCGTGAGCTGATCAGGTAACCATCATTGTCGTAAGTTTCCATCATACCATCATCGTGATTAGCGAGGTGGAATAATGTTCCGTCTACTTTTGTCTGACCGGTTCTAATCTCAGAAAGAAGAAGACTGTTCTCTTTTTTCAAAGGATCGATCTTGTCCTTCCAGAGTTTTACAGCTTCTTTTTTCTCTTCTTCCAGGTCAAAAAGTTTGATGGAGTTTTCAGTCAGGATATCTTTTTTGATACCCCGCTCTTCTTCGGTCAATGCCTTGTGATAGGTCGTTTGCTCAACCTTCGCAGCATTTTCCTGAAGAATCATTAACCGCTCCTTTGCAGTTAACTCAGGCATGAATTGTTTCATGTTGATATGTATTTAAGTGATTAAAATTTTTATTGGGTGTATGTATACTCTTTTCAAATGGTTTCAAAACTGTCGATGATGCTTTAACAAAGCCTTCATCTAATATTTTCTGATGCTTGGGTACTTTCTTAAATGTGGTTGAGTACTTGAACTGCTCATAGTAGGTAAGTTCTGCGTGCTCATCAGGTGTTAATATTTCACCAGTGTAGATGCATTGGTAATTCATAGTTAGCGCCTTGCGGATTGATCTTCTGATATCGTTTTTGTTATCATAGCGAATTACCATGCAGATCAGGAACACTACCGGGTAAGTAAGGAAATAGATATAGAAATAATTATCCTTACAGAAGTTTAAAAAGAACCTGTATATCTCCCACGAAAAGAATATCAGTAGAGTCCAGTATAGCGCCCGCTTTATCGGGTCCTTGCCCTTACTGTCAATAACAGCAATAACAGCCATCAGCCAGGGAGCAAGCTTATAGCCTACAAAAAGCCAAACCCAGTCTTTACTCATCTTATAATCTATACCGCTCCAGACATCGATCTGTTTTTCCGGTTCCGATACGTTATGCCATGCTTCGCTAAGCAAAGGCACTATACCACAGAGGGCAGCTATAATACAGGTTCTGGTAGTGATCATTTTCTCTTTAGTTTAAGCAGTGGTTATCTTGGCGGTCTTGGCGGCAGCGACGAATCCGGATGCGATGCATACCAGTCATAACCGTCCTGGTGCATGTCCTTGAGTTGTTGTTCTTCGGTGGATCCTGAGATGCTGTAATAACTCATTATAGAGCTTACGTCCTGTCCTTGTGTCCAGGCGTAACTGGTCACGGCGTCTTTTGAAGCGTGGGCTCCAAAAAGGAAAGAATCTTTGGCTGCAGCGGTAAGGGTGGATGGTATCTCGCGATCTTCGAGGGCGTCCCCTTCTGCCTGGTAGTACTCTTCGTACATATATTATTGGTTTTTGGTGACTGTTTTTATTTCTTGGATTGTAGGAATTTGTTGAAGTCGTTTATAAATTCTAATAGTTGATGACCGTTTAAAGTCTGTATTGATACTTGATCTAAGCTATCAATTGGCTCTCCGTACATCTTGGAGTATATTTTGCAGAATTGGTCTACCGCCACCTCTTTGTCCTCTGATGGTTGGGGAAGGGATTGGAGAAACTTTAGCAACTCTTTATTTTCAGCCCATGATTCACCCCACTTCTTTGGTTCACTAAGATTGTTTTCAACTTTCCAGTCTCTTACTAATCTGCCGTATTCGGTAATGTTGCTTTTAACTATTTCAATCATTCGTGGCAAGTCCTTCAGGTTATAACCCTCTACTCTCTGTGATGGGATTTCTTCAAGCCATTCAATTTCATAGGCCAATTCTGACCTACGCTTAATATCTGCTACATTCCATGTATAATAACTGTTAGGCACTCTGGTAAATCGGCAAGCGTAATCCTTCGCTAAATCAAGTCTTGGTAATCTTTCACTTGCTTTCACCCACCGATACACTTTCTCCGCTTCCACTTCTACCTCTGCCTTTGGTTGGGATGGTCGCTCGAATGTGTACGGATCAATGCCTATAGCCCTCAAATCACTAAATGCTTTTCTTGCAATTGCAACCAGCGTATGATCTTTACCATAAACTGTAGTTCCGAGAATTATTCTTTTCGTTGATTCTACTAAAATGCTGCAAGCCTTTTCAAACTTCGCGTCAAATTCTTGCTGCACTTTTTGGGTGTGAGTTTTATTTAAAAAATTGACGCATTTATCTACCTCTAATGTCGCCTTAGAACATGGAATTAAATCCTCTTCTCTGTGCGGCACAGAACTAAAACCTTTACCGAAACATTGATGGTAATGAGCCTTACCAACTGTATTTGCTATAACTTTTACCTCTCCTGTACCGTGACATTGTTGACAATTAGGTGTGCAAGGGGTTATCACTCCATGATAACACTCCTCCCAATCCGCTGCATCTTTACAGTAAGGGCAGGCTTGTACCTTTTCTGTCATGTGTTCTTCTGATATAGGACTATTTGGTGGCAGGGGTTCAGTTCCCTGATTCTGCTTCCGTTGCGACGCACTACGTTCATCGTTCTTATCGCTGTGGAGCAATGCACGATGTTTGTTTATTGCTACAAGAGTTTCATTATATGCAGATTCAGGCAGCCCATGTTTTTCATGCAACTCTCGCACTCTGTTTTCAACCAAATCCAATTCTTCGCTTGTGAATATTCTACTCATTTCTTATTGTTTAGTAGGTGAAGGGGTTAATAAGTGCGGATGCTCGTAGATGTTGCCTATGATTTCATAATCATCTAATGGCTGTTCTGCGAAGGAGAAGAATTGTCCTGTTATATCACCTATCCAACCGAATGCACCGTCTTTGAATGCTATCTGTAAGAATGTTTCTCCATAACCGCTTTCCTCTAGCTTATCGAAATATCGTTGATACATTATATCCCCTTCATATATCTCTGATCTATTTTTGTCAGGCAAACTCGTAAACTGCCCTACCGTTTCAGGAATAACAAAGTGATATGTGTTACTTGTTGCTTCATCAAAAGGCTTCCAGTAAATTCTATATCCACCCTCTGGATCAACAACCAAATACCCGTAAACCCATTCAAGATTATCAAGTCGTCTGCCTCTAAATTTTATCTCTCTACTCATAGTAATGTTATTTATCAGGTGAAGCACTTGGTGAAGGGGTGTTAAAATATGGTGTAGTGTATAAGTCGGGTAAAGGCATCCAGTAAAGAGGCGTTTCTATATCAAAATCCCTTTCGTCATACCATTCAGAAAACTTATGACCATCCATGCAACCCTCATAAACTCGTGCAATAGAATGTTTGCCTTTCTCATCTATCGTTAAAACCAACTGGCTTCTTTCACCATCCCAATTACCCTTCTCTGTAGCAATCGGTGTTCTATCTTCCACCCTTACCCATTCCTGCTGCTGTACTTTAGGGGTGAGGGCTTTGGCTTGTCTTATCCAGTTCAATGCTATCTCCGGCTCGAAAGGAATAGTAAGGTGCGTTTCTGCTTCATTCAAACATTCGCTTAGTTCCCCCTCTATCTGTGTTGGTGCAGCGTTAGAGGAAAGGAGTTCAAATGCTTTTCTAAATCCAGCACTAAAGCCGATACATTCTTCTTGCGTGTGTTTCTCTCTGATATACTTGGTCAGTTCTACTGCTAATTCTACTTCGACATGCTGCTGTGGCTCTGAAAGCACAAGTGAGTGTGTATTGTTATCCATTAGATTTCTTTTTGTTGTTTTGATTTTGAGGCGGTGTTTTTAAGGCATCTTCTTTCGACCAACCCTTTTTAACTCTATCTAAATATGTTGAGTAATCGATACCGAAATGTTTGCACCAATCGCTTGCACATTTCTCAATACCATCAATCACCACAATCACCGTTACTCGTTTATTCTTGCTCTGCTCTTCGTTAGTAGCCCAGCGAACATTTTCGGGTGTATAATCACCGTCCTTGTCAGGATAACGGTCTAAGGAATGGTTAACAGTTGGGGCAAAACCAACGTCTTGAATAAAGGTTTCAAAGGAGTTCCATCTATCGCAAACCTTAATCCCTCTGCCACCATAGTTCTTGTATTGCTTATGGTTGGGATTATTGCAGCGATCCCTCATATTAATCCAGGCAACATATTCCTTACTTCGTTTTTCTTTTCTCATTTTTATTCTTGTTCGGAGTTACTGGCTTCTGTACCCTTATCTAAAACCTCTGCCTTGTAGATGGCTTCGATTTCTCTACATGTCATGCTGTAATAAGTTCTCATGCCATTGTGCTTATCTGTAACTCGCTGCTTATCGCTCGCTTCTAATCCGCCCCACCACTTCAAAGCATCTTCTCTTGTTGTCTCTTTAGTCATTAGTTAGTTGGTTTTATCTGTGACAGAATGCACCGCATCCTATTGATTGTTTTTTGTAATCATCGTAAAGGCTTGCATCTCCCTGGAATAGTTCGCTTTTACATTTATCGTACAGTTGCTCAAGGCTTTCTCCATTGCCCATGATGCTGTAAAATTTTTTCCTGCGATCCTGTATTCTCTTTTCAAAGTCCATCACTTCTTCAAACTCTCTAAGGTTCAGGTGAAACATTGCTCGGTACTCTTTACGAGATTTAAAAAAGCACATTCTGCATCCACCCCTTAACATATACACAGGAAACTTTGGGTGCAAGTCATGCTCTTCCAATATTGCTTCACATTCCATACGGCTCAATCCTGCTTCAATAAGAGGATAGGTATATTTTACATTAGCCTCCATTTCTAAGTTGCCGGTTCTACCTTCTTCATCTGAGTTAAACCCGATCATTAATTCACATTCACCTTGCTGTCTTAAATACTCATCTATCGGCTTTACTTTAAAATCAATCGTACAATAGCGAGCCGTTCCACTTGGCATAAACTTCTTTGCTATGACAGCATCTTCGAGATTATTATATGGAACCCCCAAAACATTCTTTGCGCCTACAAGCCTCACCAAATTGAAATTGCCTTTATGTAATGCCTTTAATCTTTTTTCTACATAGTCTATTCTCTGATACATAACTTCATGCTCTGCCCCAGTATCAACCCAGATAGCAGTAGCCCCTTCACCATACAACACGCACATCGTTGTACTTTCAACGCCTCCGCTAAAACTTATGAACCGCTTACTCTGCATTTGTATTGGTTTTATTTGCTTCAACTACTTTTTTCGCTTCGTCTTCCACTCTTTTCAGAACAGAAAGAAGTATCTCAAAATCTTCATCCGTTTCAATCACATGGTTATAATTGATAGACTTTACTTTTATGTGCACTTGGTATTGTTCCCTACTCATTTGTATTGGTTTTAGAGGTTTGATTGAGGGCTTCGATCAGTTCTTTTTCGGTGCTATACTTAACTTTCGCATGATCCATGTTACCTATTGAATACCTTACCCTTCTGTTGGATGCATGTCTTTCAACTCTTACACCATTAATAATATCATAGTAATACCTGTCAAACGTGTTACCGCCACTACCTCCAAAAAAGTATTTCCAGTTTATGCTCGTTTCCATTTTGTTTCAGGCTTTTATTAATAATGGGGGGAGTTAGCTGATCGGATTTGATTCAACCAGGCTTTTTAATTTGTGATAGAATTTGTGTGATCTTTCTTCCGGTGTAAGCAGCGGTGCCAGGATGTGAAACTTCGCTACGATGTCAAACCAATCTGCCATGTTCGGCCAGCGATCCATACTCGTATCATCCATCACAGAATGACATCCACCCCAGAAAGCTCTTTCTACCCAGTTAAGAGGATGATAAGCGATGCTTTCAAACTTGGCCTTTGGAAATATGTGACTGATCGAATGCCTGAAGTACTGATCATCTTTTTTCTGTGATGGCTCAGCACACCCACATTGGCAGATACCAACCATCTCGGGACGTCTTGCCTGGAACCACGCCTCTTTTATCTTCCCTTCTTCGCCCTGAAGTTGCTTTTCCTGTTCGATCTTCTTTGCTGATTTTTTAGGGATAGCATACACCTTGGGGGGCTTTGGTTCTTTGGCGGCTTCTTTCAATAACCTGATCTGTTCGATACCCATTGCTATGCTGTTACTTTTTCTGTTTCAGTAATATTGGCAAGAGCCGTTGCTAATGCTGCATCAAATTCAAACCCTGTACATGGTTCTGCCTTTTCCAACGAGTTCATAAACGCATGAGGAGCGGATTTTATCACACTGGTAAATCCACTATCCGGATCGACCTTGATTAAAGTCTTCTCAGAGATGATCTTAAAAAACTCATAGGATGTTTTTAAAAAAGAAGGGAATTCGTTTATGTGGACAGCGACGGTCCTTTCTTCTTTAATTACTTTTTTAATAATCATGCTGTAAGCTTTTCAGGTGAAACAATAGTTGCATTTACTTCCTGGTCATGAGTGGCAAGAGCGATAACCGGGGCATTGATCAACATCTTTCCTGCTTTGATCACGCACTCGGTTAAGAACTGTTTATCAGCTTCAGGTACCACGAATTCAAAACGGTTCAGGTCCTTGTAGTAACCTTCATCCGGGATGTGTGGCAGTGCTTCATCTTCACTTTCTGCTATGAAGCGATACTTCCATTGGTCAGGACCATCATAGTTTTCTGCGTACTCCCTTATTTTAGGTAGTTCGCTTTTGTAAGGAATGTATGTAACAGCTTCCGCGTTCGGTACCTGGTTGATGATGGCATTGGAAACCATCTGCCAGTATTCTTCAGGACATTCTTTTTTGATGATCTCTGTATCTCCTGTAAGAAGCGCATCGGTATATTCAGCGAAGTGCTTAGGTTCAAAACATTTGATCTCACCGATCTTTACTCCTGTTACGATAAGATCTTTCGAGCCTGCCCAGTATTTAATTGTAGGATGTACGTCTGTTGATTTGGATTGAATCTGGTATTCCAGCCCCAGTTTATGTTCAAACACATATCGCTCGATCAGGTTACCCCATGCAATAGATTTTGAGTGCGCTTCTGTTTTGATGGAGCGACCCAGTTTTCTTTCGAGGTTCTTTTCTTTGATGTATGTGATGGCTGCTGCACCGAAACCATTCTCACCTTTACCTGTTGTAGTGAGCTTCCATATTTCGCTGCTGGTAAATCTGCCTATGCGGGCATTGTTTGACAAGATGCTATTCATGGTTATTTAGATTGAAGGAGTTTGTGAAGTTTTGAGTAGGATGATTCTTCTTTGTTCTTTAGGATCCGTTCTGCGTTTTTAATTTCCTCTTTTGTGAGGGTATCTTTTTTGAGTTCATATAATTCAGATACCTCATCAAATGAAACCTCC
This sequence comes from Bacteroidota bacterium, assembly GCA_023429825.1. Taxonomy (GTDB): domain Bacteria; phylum Bacteroidota; class Bacteroidia; order Chitinophagales; family Chitinophagaceae; genus JAEZDC01. The sequence continues at coordinate 13,890 of JAEZDC010000082.1, forward strand.
ACAGGGGCATCATTATCCACATACACGACATCCGTTGCATCTACATCATTAATCACCGCCTGATCTGTGATAACGGCCTTCTGCATGTCGATGGATAAAGGAGCATACTTGGAAAGAAGTAGTTTGATGACAGTCTTTTGAGCCATGCTATCGAAGTCATCTTTCCACAGTCCAAATCCTTTCTTGAATGTTTGAGAGAACTTCACACCGTGGGCTTTCAGTTCCTCTACTGTCATGTAAAGGGTTTTCTCGAATCCGTTAATGAGGGAGAAATATGCAGCATATCCAATGATTGTTTCAGAAGTCTTTTTAGTGAAGTCGAACTTGAAACCAGTTAACGGATTGGATTCTATTAATTGCCCTTCAAAAATCGGAGTAGCTGCAATGGTTTTGAATTGTCCGCTACGTTGAGCAAGCTGAATAAAGCCCTTATAACCGAGCTGGAATTGCGCAGCCTGTTTGTATGATCCGTCAGCCTGCTTTTGATTATAAGGAACGATGTAGGCAAAACCGAGGTTATTATTTAAAGGAAGGTCAAGCGTCGCTGCAACGGCGGCAGAATGATAGATACTTAAAGGATCTGCGTTGACGAGTTGCTTATTTGATTGAACGATCTGCAAAACAGATGTTACAAATGCAGAAGCCCGTTTGCCCAATAGCTCTGCGAATTTCTGCTTCACATCTTCACGGGCGAAGAGTACTTTAACGGGCGATTTCTCTACTCCGTTCTGAATTGTTAGATTTGCCTCCATAGTTGATTTTTTGAATTTTTTTAAAGCGCCGGCCTCTTACTTCCGGCGCTTTTGTTTTGATAACAGTTTTTCTTTTCTCGACTTTGTTCCTGCCTCAGGCCCTTTTAGCCTGGTTCTTTGATTAATAAAAGCGTTCACTCATCACCGTCACCTTCTGTCAATCTATCGCCCGGATCAAAGAAGTCATCTCCGTAAATGCTTGAATCGTTCATGATGTTTTGGTTTGGTGATGAAATGTCTTTTGCGTTTCATTATGTGGATCACCTTGTAAGCATCTTCTTCAACCTTTGGCGTGAATGCGTACAGCATCCAGAAAATACCTGCGAGGATTAGATAATTTTCCATAATGAGGGGTATGTATAGTTTTTTAAAAAGGTTGAACCGATGCATTACAGCAGTAGAATATATCTTTCAGGGTATTGTTATCCCCTCTTAGATTCGGCCCATATGTTTAAGAACTTCTTTCAACTAATAGCTCCATGTAGAAACAAAGAGCCTTTAACGATTGCTAGCTATATGAAAACTTCTCCTTTCAACTTCCTCTGATCTCTCTTCACCTGCTTTAGTATTTTAACCAGCCAGATGACCATTACGATCTCTGCTGCTATTAATCCGATATATCCTGCGATAATCCAGTTCATAGGTTATTGGTTTCAGCGTGCTGTTCTGCCAGCTCAACGCATGTAGGTCTTTCAATGTGCTTTACTGCTTCAGGTATTACCATTGAAACATGCTTCATATTCAGTGCTCCACTTATCACTTCATTTACCTGGTTATGCAATTCATGATCTGCTTTTGCGATGGCTGTTAAATGATCCACCAGGAACTTTTCAAAACCTGAACTGAAGTCAACCATCTTAAGCGCTCCCATTGTTCCGGTGATCTCAGTGATGTGCAGTTCATTATACTTTGGTAAGTAGGTATAGCTTACACATACCTTCACATCTTCGCCTGTTAACTTCCAGCGGTATTCCCTTGGAACTACTACGTTCTGAGAGTCGAATATTATCTTACCTAGTTTGGGATGGTTCATAGCAATCTTATTATGCAGCTTTCGCTACTGGGTTTGAATAATCAGCGTGTAGGAAATTCAAATGCTCTTCAACTATCTGCTTCATGTCCTCTGGCTTGTTCCAGTTATTGAAAAGATCACTGGCGAATTCATCACGGGCAGTTACTTCTTTTCCGTTCTCGACGATCTTCACCCCTACCATTTTATAACTGATGTTGTACTGGTTCATTAAAGCTTCTATGCCTGCTACTATCTCTTCAATAGTTTCATGGCCTGCGAAAATCATATTGCACTGCATGATGAATTCTGATTTCATATAGCTTTTTTCTTTTTGTTATCTTCTTCAACAGCTCTTACCGCTTCGGTGTACAACCTTTCACCCAGTATCTCTATCAGGATATTTTCAATCAGTATATCTGTGGGCGACTGGGGGATCATGGTTAGGCCGCTGATTTTTCAACTTTGATTCTTGTAGTTAACAGTTCGCTATCTTCGATGACATCCAATTCTTTACGAAGAATTTCAAGTACCCCTGCTTGAGTTAAATGCGGTGGGTTATCTCTGAGCACATTCAGGAAATATCTTGGTGTGTTCCCGAGGTAATCGGCCACTTTTCCGAATAGAGAAGAATTCTTCTTTATTCTTTCTACTACCCACTCTTGTAAGACCGTCTCTTTCATATTCAACACGTTTTGTATATTGTGCTATCTAATTGTGTACACAAATCTATGTCAGATAAAGTCAAAAAAAGACAAGTATTTGACAATTTAATGTTTTTTTAATGTCAGATAATTTTAAGAAGGAGTTGTCCGATTTGGTAAAGCAGCTAAAAGCTAAGACTGGCCTCACTCAGGAGCAGATAGCTAAGGAATTGCGGTACAAGCGCCAATACTTATCTGAATTAATGAGCACCAAAAGCAAGGTCAAAACAACAGCTGACCACATTAAGTTGTTCAAAGAAGTATTTACGGCAGAATATGTCAAAAATTTGACTTCCCGTGAAACAACAGGCAACAAAAAAGCCCTGAACCGTCTTAGCCAGGGCGATGACTATATTGATCTTTTAAAGAGATACAACAAAGTACTAGAAGAAAAAAATGCTTTACAGGAAGAGCTTAATTTCTTGAAACAGGATAACGAAATCCATTTTGCAAAAAACTATGCTTTAGAGGAGTTCCTTCTGGAGTTTGCTGCTGAGATGCGGAAGACTGACGTCGATACGCAGAGCGTAATATTAGGCAAACACGAAGGCGCATTCTATCGTTTAGGTGAAGATATTTACATCTCCCAGAGGCAAAATGCGGACAAGTTACGCAGCGAGATTGGTAAGGAGAAAGTTGGTTAGGATCATTGGTTATTTGCTTTGAGTTCATAATTGGTGCTCGTTAATCTAATTTCTGAATGTGGTTTCCTACTTGAGCATTTAATGGGAGAACGAACATACTAATATTTTTAGTTGTTAATTACTAAAATAATGAACAAAAGTTATCCCCAGTCAAAACCAATTGAATATCATATGAGATCACTTTTATTTTTAATTTTTATCGTATTTGCCGCTTGCAAATCGGGGGATCGTGTCGCTCCTGATACTAGGGTGCGGCAGCAGAGAGAACTGTTCGATCTGGTTAAAGAATACGACAGCGCCTACGATGCAGCTATTAATGAAATCAAGAAAAAGGAAGTTACCGAAGCCTATACAGGCAAGATCAAATCATTTCTTGCGAATCCTGAAAATAAATACCTGAGAAACTTTAAGGTTGATGTGAAAGAGGTCGATGTATTGGACGACAGATTAATAACAGTATACTGCACAGATAGCATGCAGATCGATTACAACATGTTGCTGACCATGAAAGAATCAGCAAAGAGTAGCGGACTGTATAAATATGTAAGCTCTTTGCAGATGGGAAGATCACACAAATTATCATTCATGCCAATGGGAGCATTTTCACTAAGTAACAATTATAGCCCATCGTTATCTTTTGAAGTCATAGTTATTCCAGATAGCCTAATAAAGGCCAAATAAGTTCAATATTTTAATAAATAAACTCATCGACATGTTTGCCACAAACCCAAAAAAAGAATTTACTGTTAACTACACGGTTGAAGACGTTCGTACTGCTATTTTGAAAATTCCTTCGAATGAACCGGGGGATTATAAATTAGTGAAGGATGATGCGATCTTAAGTGAAATCCGAATTCATCAAAAAGGCGTGTTACTTGACATGGGATATCACATTGATTTCACTTTCAACAAAGTCGGAGATGCAGAAACTAAAGTGATAGTTGAAGTAAGCAGAAATTTAGGTTCAATAAATACCGCAGCCGAAGTGAGTATCGCAAACAACACACTGAAGAGCTTTTCTGAAAAATTCAGTTCCTATTTATCCGGCAATGTGGATGAAAAAGGGAAAGCAAAAACGTCACAGCCTTCAGGATGTATGTTGATTGTTATGGCTGGCATTGGGCTGGGCACCATCTACCTCATAATAACTAATACAATTTAGCTATCATGGAATACACAATAATTCTTTCAACAAACTCAACTTTGGACCTTATGTCACAGGTAAATGAGCATATAAAAAAAGGGTGGAAGCCGCAAGGGGGAGTATCGGTAGTTAGCCATGTTTTTTTGGCAATTGACCACAACCCTATGATAGCCTATTTGCAAGCAATGGTAAAGGAAAATTAATATTCTCAAACTTCTAAATGCCCTCCCCGATAACAAACACTAAACACTACCATATGAAAAAGCTACTTCTTTTTGGATTAGCTGCATTGTTAATCGTCTCCTGCAAAACAAACAGTAAATCTGAAACCGACGCAACGGATCCGCTTATTGAATTACGGGCAAAGCAATATGCTGACAGTATTGTAAAAGCCGCAGAACATGAAGCCATGTTCGATACTTCGGGTCTCTATAATGCACCGGTAAAAATAGTAAGTGCTAAACTTGTTGAAAGAGAATACAGCAGTTATAAGGATATGCGTCTTTCTTATAAAAATGTTTCGGACAAGAAGATCGATGCCATCAGGTTTCGCTGGTATGGACTGAATGCATTCGGTGAGCCTGCTGACATGGGTACATCATTAAGCAGAGGATTCGGCGGCGGATTCACAGATGATCCGCTTAGCCCGGGTAGAAGTGATTACGGTGAATGGGGTATACTCAGCCGTGATGGAAAGAAGGTTGTACTTGCATGGCCCACAGAAGTAGTTTTCACGGACGGAACGAAATGGGAGATAGGAAAATAAATAACACAAAACCCCCTTCATATGAAAAAGCTCATTTTCTTCTTAATGATCATTATTCCCGCGGTTTCTTTTTCTCAGGACACAACCAAAGTAGAGCAGTACTGCGAACTGGTAGCTACAGCACGTTTACTTAGCTCAAAGGTTACGATCGATATCAACTACGGTGAAGAGCGTAAATTCTTTAAAGATTACAGGATACGTGACGAATCAGGCAAGGCAGTAAAATTCAATTCTGTTGTGGATGCGATTAACTACCTGGGACAACAGGGCTGGAAATTAGTAAACGCCTTCCCCATCAACGTGGGTAATGGCCCTGCAGTATATCACTATGTATTTAAAAAAGAATTTCTGAAAGCTGACGTAGATAAAGCTGAGAATACTAAAGACTAATGCCCTCACCGATAACAGACGAGTCCATTATGCCCTTTGGTACCTACAAAGGAAAACAGATGAAAGATCTGTCAGATGGATACCTGTTAAAGCTCTACGATACCCAGAAATTGAGCAAGGCCATGAAGGAGTATATTGAAGGAAGGGTGGCGGTGCTGAGGGTGAAACGTGCAAAAGATGATAAATAATACTTCAGATTATTTTATAAATTTGAGTTGAACAAAGCTCGTTGAGTTGCGATTTTTTACTGCAAACCATAAGTATTTTACAAAAAGAAAGAAAGAGGGCGAAGCAGAATCCGTAAAGGATTCTTCTAATACTCGCATTATTATCCACATCTTTAAAG
>JAEZDC010000086.1 GCA_023429825.1 Bacteroidota bacterium
TTCGTATCGGCAGCTTCCTTCTTCTCCGGCTCCATGATCTTCACTTCATCAATAGGTACTGGCTTCGGAAGTTTAGAGAGGATGCTGTTGAAATTATCTTCAGGAGTAGGAGGAACACTCTTTATCGCTTCTGCATAAGATACAGCCACCACTTCCATCCCAGGCTTAACATCACTCAACTTTGCGATCCCCGTGTCTCTAGTGATAGATGCAATAGAGACATCCATATTGAGTGTGACTTTCTTGACAGCCTCGGGATTCATCTCCTTATCATGATACAGTATCTTCTCTACCTGAAGATCCATCATCTTTTTGATCGTATCAACTGAAACCACCTTCCCATTCGCAACAAAATACGCCTGCTGCATATTCAGTGGCGGCGTTTGATCTGGTTGTGGCGATTGCTGCGCTTCTTCATCTGGAACTGTTGTATCAAAATCGATCCATCCATACTGAGGGAAATACACCTGCACCCATGCATGCGCCTGGTCTTCATAGAACCAATACCATCCGGGGTTCTTAGTACTGCGATCAACAGTTAAAAAACCAGTTGCAATTCTTGACGGAATGCCAAGGGCTCTCAACATAAATAAAGTAGCGCCTGCATAATATGCACAATAGCCTTTTCTGTTTTCAAATAAGAAGTAATTCAACTTGCTGGCACTTGGTAAACCAGGAACACCGGGATTATCAGTGTACTTAAACAAAGGCTGTCCGTATTCATCTTTGCCTAAGAAATAATCTCGCAGTGCGATCACTTTATCAACAGGAGTGCTTGCATCCTTTGTTACATTAACTGCAAGATCTTTTATTCTTTTGTACTCTTCATTGCTGGGCATGAAGGTGTAATAATCGAGGAAAGTTTTTTCTACTGTGTTGAAGTCGTTTACTTTTCTTAGTTCATTGAATCGCTCTTCCTGGAAAGCTTCCAATTGAAAATTACCTGCGGGATTATAAACGAAATAAGCACTGTTCAATTCGCTCACCCACATCTTTGTTCTATACGCTGTGCGGTATTGCTCTTTAAATGCTTTATCAACAGATATAGGCTGGCAGAAGAATCCATTTGACGGAGCCATGTATTCCGTAGGGGAAAGGTACACCGTATACACATCCGCATTCACCACTTTCCTTTTCAATACACCACCACTCTTTTGCATGATGGAAGAATCTGTCTTAGCAAAATATAATGGTATCTGCGACGGATCAGGTTTGAAGAGGTCATTCGACGGCATGTTCTTATCCGTTTCAAACGTCTGGGTTAATGTATCAAACTTGGTAAAGTAATCATTGGTAAAATAGAGTGGGTTAGGAGTGCTTCCATCAGCAAAATAGTTATCCAGCTTCGCAACAAACACCAGCCTGTTCTTACCCCTGCCGAAAGAACCGGTGACCTGCATGTCCTTCTTCTGCTTGATCGTTCCGTCTTTATTCTCCTGCGTTAGTGTTTCTTTGTTGTCTTTCTTATCATCCTTTCCCTGTCCTGCCCCCCATTCTTTCTCAATGGCTTTGAATTCCTGTTCAAATGCGGTGAACATCACGAGCAAAATAATTCCGATCACTGCGGCAAAGCCGATCATTCTTTTTGTAATGAACCAGCCAAATCCTTTCTCATCTTCATTCATATTCCGGATGAGTTCGGCAGTATATATCATGTAAAAAGCGTACACCAGTGTAGGAGCAAACGATAATAAAATAGTAGATGCTTTGGCGTCACTAATCTTACTTACAATAACGATCTGTAAAGCAAGCAGGCCAACCGACCATAACACAGTGAAATATCTTGATCTTGAAAATCCATACCCCGCCAACCATCCCACAAAGAACAATGTTGCATTGATCTTGAAATTGATCGCCATCAATGCCGTATCAAATTCGCCTATCACCAGCCTGTTCATTATAGAATATGCAACGAAGAGTAACAGGAATAATGCAGCGATAGTTGTCCAAAATCTAAAACGTACGGAATAAAAAACTATGGCACCTACACACCCAATAGAGAACATGAAACCCTGGAAGACCCATTTGTTCTGCAAGACGTTGTAATAATTGTTTGCAGTGAATAAGAAATAATATGCAAGTGCGATCGTAGGAACGCCCAGCAAAAATAATTGTGCTAAAACTTTCTTCCAGCTATGTACTTTACCCAACCTCATTATAGAATCACCGGTTTTTCAAATTTTCTTAAAAGCTGATCGATCTTCTTTTCATTCTCCAGCAGTTTAGATCGGTTCAATGAAAGATTCCATAAACGCTTATAATTTTCTATCTCATCTTTTTCCTGTTGCACAAACAACCACTGCACCCAATCGCCGATATTGTGTTTCTCAAGGCTGTGACTGAGCTTTACAAAGAGGATGATCACATCATTGCCATATTGGTCAGCAATATTTCTTATTTCATCCACATCATTTAAGGAACTCACCACCAGTACCGCGGTCTCATTCGATCTGAAGTAGCCGGATAAAGCTTTACCCGTTTGCCATTTACTGGTACTGATGATATATTTCACTTCCTGCTGTGCACTATTGAAATGCTGTGCAGGCGTAGACTGGTCAGCCACATAACGCACTTCTAATCCTTGCTTCGTCAACTGCTGGTATACTGTCCACAGAACAGATTTATAGTAATTGAGAAAAGGAATCGCTACTACTTTATTCTCACGAAGATCAAAGCTGTCAAAGAATGAAGCATATAAATAGATATGCGAGGCATAAGGATCCATGATCTCCGGTATTCGCACCACCAGCTCTTTATTCTTCGCATATATCTTCCAAACGATGCGCCGCACATCATCATTCGTTTCAAAATGTTTGTAGTTGACATATTCACCTTCCACCTTTTTCAACTCCTCAATACGCTGCGTGGTCTCTTCTGTTTTCCTGGGAAAAGCGGTCATATCTTTTAAATGCCTGAGATCCGGCTGTGTGATAAACCTGTTCTCGGCTTTTACATTCACTGCGATGGAAAAGAATTGAAAGAAGTCTTCAAAATAGATGATGCCGCGGCTGACATGATATTCTTTGATCTCCGGAAGCTTCCAATAGTACACCCCATCGATCACATTGGAAAAGAATTTTCTCTTTCCTTGCTCAACAAGAGAGAACTTATCCGAATAATGATGTGTATCGTACTGCAGTCGCAGCTTCACAAAACCAAGGAATGGTTTCAATACTGGTTTTAAATGGATCTTTACCGGTTGTTTATTCTGAAGCGAACTTTCTGCAGAACCTGTCTCTACTTTAAAGCTAACGTCATTCTTACGTTTGTGCATGATGAACATCAGCCATGAGAGCAGTACCGATATCAACGCAAGCCCGATCGCCACAACCGTAAATACCAATGCCACTTTTAACAGTAATGAGAAGATGTCGCCAAACGCTGTATCAGGAACCACCTCTGTTTTATTCAGCCAGTTCCACACCAGCCAACCCATTAACACGAAAGCAAAGAAATACCAGGAAAAGGGTACAAAGAAAGCAGCCTGTTGAATCTTCCTGCCAATATTAATCACACGTTTCCTCATCTTGAACTCGTAAGATAAAGAAAGAATATATGCAGAAAAAACTGATACCAGCATGTAGGTATTTTTAACCCAAACTTTGCTTTCTTTGCCCACCCAATGATGGAGACCATCACATATCAAACCTGTCCTGTTTGCAAGAGCAGCGATGTGGCGATCAAACTGGCTGCAAAGGATCATACCGTTTCACAGGAAGTATTTGAAGTGTGGGAATGTAAACACTGCACATTAGCATTTACACAGAATGTTCCTGCAGCAAACGCCATCGGCAAATACTATCAATCGGCCGATTATGTTTCGCATTCCGATACCAGGAAAGGTTTGATCAACCGCTTATACCATTTTGTAAGAGGCATTACGCTTCGTACTAAACGCAACCTGGTAAAAAATGTAACAACGCTCTCCAAAGGAAATTTGTTAGACGTTGGTGCCGGCACCGGGGCTTTCACTGCTACTATGAAGAAAGCTGGTTGGAATGTAAAAGGATTAGAACCAGATGAAACAGCCAGGCAGAATGCCAAGACCAATCACCAGCTCGAATTAGAAACATTGGATGTATTACACCAACAACCCACATCACACTACGATGCCATCACTATGTGGCATGTACTCGAGCATGTGCATGACCTGCATCAATACCTGGATACATTCCATCGCATCTTACAACCTACCGGTACCCTCATTGTTGCGGTGCCCAACTACACCAGCGAAGATGCCGCTATCTATAAAGAACATTGGGCGGCTTATGATGTGCCGCGTCATCTGTATCACTTCTCTCCAAATAGCATGGATATTTTAATGGAGCAGCACAATATGCAGGTGGTCGCTCACAAGCCTATGTGGTTCGACAGCTTTTATGTGTCTATGCTTAGTGAGAAATATAAAAGCGGCAGCAATAATTATCTTTCGGCTCTAATGAATGGTGCATTATCCAACTGGAAAGCATTGGGTGATGTATCCCGCTGCAGTTCGGTTATCTATATTATTCGAAGGAAGAATTAGGTAATTAGTTAATTAGCCAATTTACCAATTGAACACCGCCTTCATTGAAACTCCGAGATCCAATTCGCTAATTGTCCTAATTGTCACAGTATCGAATTGGCATATTGTCGAATTATCAAATTGCCGAATTGTTTTATGGCACAAATTTTCAGGAATGATATACTGCAGCAAATCATCAACATATGCCAGAGTTGCCCGATTTACAGGTCTTCAGTAAAAATCTCACAAAGAAACTAGCCGGTAAGAAGCTGGTAAAGCTTGATCTTATTGAAAAGAAGAAATTGAAAGTATCTGCAGCGTCTATCAGGAAATCAGTCGAGGGAAAGAAACTGCAGGAAGTATATCGCTCGGGCAAAGAACTGCGTTTCAAATTTGATGAGGATGCCATCATTGGATTGCACCTGATGTTACATGGCGATCTGCATCTCTACGAAGGAAAGAACACCCGCAAAAGCACCATCGCTACCATGCAATTTCACGACGAAACCGGGTTAGCGATCACCGACTGGCAGGGCATGGCTAATCTTCAACTTAACCCCACAGATAAAGAGGGAATAGATGCTTTGGATGCAAAGCTCAATGCATCCTACCTGGAAGAAGCGTTGCAAACACGGGCCATTGTAAAGAATGTATTGATGGATCAAAACATCATTCGTGGTATTGGTAATGCTTACGCAGATGAGATATTATGGGAAGCTGGTATTTCTCCTTTCTCTATCAGCAATAGAATTCCAAAGAAAAAGATCAAGGAGCTGGCGAAGAAAATCAAAAAGGTATTGAAGGATGCAGAGAAGAATATCCTCAACTCAAATCCCGATCTGATCTCAGGTGAGGTGAGAGGGTTCCTGAAAATCCATAATGCAAAAAAGAAAGAAAGCCCCGGGGGTAGTGCGATACTCACCAAGACTGCCGGCGGAAGAAAAACTTATTATACAGAAGAACAAGAATTGTATATCTGATGACATTACGTGTAACAGATACAAACCTTTTACAAAAAGCACAGCAGGCTGAAGCTGATGCAGAATTAGAACAGGCTGCATCATTGTACGAGGAACTCATCAAAGACGAACCTCGTAACGAATTGGCTTACCATCGCCTGATGATAATCTATCGCAAACTCAAACAACCCAAAGACGAACTACGCATCATTAACTCCGGCATCAAAGCGTTCCAGCAGTTCTACCAAAGCCAGGTAAAGAAGCGGGTGGGCAGAAGCGCTAAAGTTGCCCAGCTTAGCAAAGCATTACTAAAGTCCGCGGGTCTCGCAGATAAAAAAGGCATATCCACTTATGACCCAGAACCAATCGCCGCCTGGAAAAAGCGTAAAGCATTGGTAGAAAAGAAACTGAAGTAAATCTTAACACTTTTAACAATTCCCGCCAAAGGTCAATCCGTACTGCCATTTATCCGAAAGGATTCGTAGATGTGAGAGAATCCTCGTCTTTTTACATCAGAATCAACCAAACATCTAAAATTCAGACAGATGAAGCAGCATGTACTCACCATTTTATTTATTCTTCTCATCACTACCGTTTTTGCAGCACCGGCTGATAAAAAGATAACGGTGTCAGGTACTGTCAAAGATAGCAGCCAGAAGAGCCTGGCATATGCCACCATCACCTTGTTTAAGAAAGACCAGTCACAACAGCCATATAAGATCACTTACACTAATGATAAGGGAAGCTTCAAGATCGCTGATATTGATACTGGTGTGTACAAGCTTCTTATTACATATACAGGTTACGAGGATAAACAACAGGAGGTGGCGATCACCACCGAGGCGATCGATCTTGGTGCGATACAACTATCACCGGCATCTGCTAAACTGCAGGGTGTGGTAGTTACAGCAAAAAGACCATTGATAGAGCAGGCTGATGATAAGATCGTTTTCAACGTAGAGAACGATCCTGCTACAAAAACTGAAACAGCTATCGATATCCTACGAAAAACCCCTTTTGTTAGTGTTGACGGAGAGAACAATATCCAGGTGAATGGCCAGAGCAATTTCAAAGTGTTATTGAATGGGAGAGAAACCGCCATGTTTGCACAGAATGTAAAAGAAGCATTGAAAGGATTTCCCGGCGCTTTGATCACCAAAATAGAAGTGATCACCTCTCCCGGTGCTAAGTACGATGCAGAAGGTATTGGCGGCATCATCAACATCATCACTAAGAAAAAGATGAAAGGTTACAACGGTTCAATAAATACTTATGCAACTACCAACCGTTTTGCTAACATCAACACCAATCTTAGTTTGAAATCTGGTAAGTTCGGTGCTACTGTATACTACGGAGCTGGTGGCAACTATAATATGCCGGGAAGAAGCAGAACAGAGACCACTCCGTATGTCTCTTCCATCTTTACAAAGAGAACATTAGAAGGGGCGAGAAGACAAAGCAACTTCTGGAACTTCGGTAATGGCGAGGTGAACTACGAGATTGATTCTGTAAGAACACTCAGTGCTTATGCCAACGTAAGCGGTGGATCGAACAAACAGGTACTGAACCAAACAGTGACAACTGATTTTGCTTCAGCTCCATCCACCACCAGTTACTACGACCTTTCCAGCAGGAATGAATACCCCACCAAAAGTATTGGAACAGATTTCATCCGCAAGTACAGCACCAACAGCGAAAGAGAGTTCAGCATTCGTTTGAATGGTGAGTTTGGCAACAGCAATACTTTCAGCAACAGCGTGCAGGATAATCAAACTACTGATCGTTACATCTCCAACAAAAGTGTGGCAGTGAACAGGCAGTATACGATGCAGTCAGATTATATCCATCCTTTACAAAACAGCCAGAAGCTAGAAGGTGGCGTGAAGGCGATCATTCGCAGGGCATCTTCAGATTTCAATAGTTTGATCAAATACAACTCACATGAAGACTTCAAAGTAAATCCTACTAATACCGATAATTTCGATTACAAACAGGACGTGTACAGTGCTTATGGCACCTACAGCTTCAAACTGAAGAAAACAACATTGCGTTTAGGTGCAAGAGTGGAGCACACGGTTGTGGATGGTAACTTCTCTTCATCTTCCACCAAAGTGAAACAAAGCTATACCAGCATTTTGCCGAACATTCAATCCACCACCAAGCTCAATAATACCACTACAATGGTGCTGAGTTATGGTAAGCGCTTACAACGTCCGTTCATCTGGAACCTGAACCCGTTTGTGAACAACAACGATTCATTGTACATCAGCTATGGTAACCCGGGTCTTGATCCGCAGACAATTCACAATGTATCTGCACAGGCAAGGTTTGCAATGGGACAAAATTTTGCTGGGCTTACTTTAAGCGGAAGCTACAGCGATGATATGATCGTTCAGTACTCTACTTTCAACCAGGCAACAGGTGTTACCAGTACAACGAGTGAGAACTTAGGTGAAGAGATGCAGGTGAGTTTGAATGCGAATCTTACTTTGAAGCCCAACAAAGACTGGAGCATTTTCTTAAACGGTAATATCCGTTATAACAAAGTAAATAATAAAGCCATAGCAGGCATGTCGAACAGTGGAGTAGGAGGTAATGCAAACCTGAATACAAGCTATACCATCAACAAGCGATTTAACGTAAGTGGTTATGCAGGTTTCTGGAGATCACCGGTGAGTATCCAGTTCACTTACCCGCTCAACACATGGTATGGAGTGAACTTTGGTTACAAGATGTTCAAAGAGAAATTGAATGTATCCGTAGGTGCAGCAGGCATGTTTGAGAAGAACAGGAATTATAAGATGATCATCAGGGATCCTAACTTCCAGACTGTGACCACCAGTACCTTCCCATTCCGTGGGCTGGCTATGGCACTGACATGGAACTTTGGTAAGCTTACTGAGAATGTGTCGAAGAAGAAAGGCGTGAACAATGATGATCTGATCGGCGGAGGAAATAACTAGTAATACGATGAGAAAGAGAAAGGTGAGTATAAGCTCACCTTTTTAATTTTTTACCCTAGTCAACAGTTCCTGCCAGTAACGCTTTTTAATTTCTTTACTACTGCTCCGGTTCTTTCTTGCTTGTGCTGCAACCGTAGTGCATCCTCTTAGCAGGCAGGAATGATCACTCACTTATCATCATTTCTTGATAGTAAACCTTAGACTTCTCTGCTGGCTTTGTCATCATTCCTTTATTACCAGGTTCTTTACGCTGATTCTTCCGCAATTAATCTCTTTCTGTTCTATCAAAGGATTCCCCGGAATGCTTTTGTATGCAGCAACGGTATAAATGAGATCCTGTCCTTTTAAGCTAAGTCCTGTGCGCAATACACCACCTACACCTTTATTAGAAACCATCAATATATTGAAAGCAATGGATCTGCTTGAGCCGATCATTCTTTTCAACGAACATGATCTATTAGTGGCTGTATCCAAAAAAGATTGAAGGGGCAGACCATAATCTCTTGCGGACTCCTTATCGGTGGTCATACTATCGGAAGGGATAAAAAATTTCATGTAGCTACCGGATGAAACCGGAAACTCAAGTGAGTCTATCGGAAAGTTGATCACTAATTCAACAGGATTAGTTGTTTCATTTGTTACCTGTGTATAAAATATGGCATATGGATGTTTTTTGCCCTCACTGTCAGTGTATGCACCACCCATGGGAAAACTGTTATGTATGATCAAACGCTTACCCAGGGAATCAGCATACACATATTTCCTTGTCGAATTTACTGTACCTGTATCAACATATCCGCCGGTTGATGTACTGCCTTGCTTACAGGAAAAAACTCCTGTTACCGAGATAATAAATATCAGTATGTTTTTTTTCATTTTCGCTGTTGACATTCAACTCGTGTACAATGGAATAAGTATATATCAATGACATTTCCCGTTCTATCGATTTAGCTAAAGATATAAAGCTAATTGAAAACTAATGCGGGTAGCTTGGCTTAGCCGCTATTGTATAAATATAATGTGATGTGCCGGTCTCACTGAACCATGCTTCACTGACCCCCGATAATGCCGAATTAGTAAGAGATTAGAATGTGACTGCCTTAATTCTTTTCATCGCCGTGAATGGGTGCCTTTGTCTTATTGTTAGTAAGTTGCGCCAGTATCATTAAATAGCATGGCGATAAAGATAAATTACAAGGTATTCCGCGATTTTGTTCGGTCAAGCAACTTTGGAGGATTCCTGCTCCTTATCTGTGTTGTGATCTCCTTGATTCTTGCGAACACTTCAATGGGCCCCTTTATTCAAACTGTACTGGATGCGAAGCTTGGATTTGAAAACAATTTCATCCATCTTAAATACTCTGTCAGTATGTGGATCAATGATGGGTTGATGGCCATTTTTTTCTTGTTGGTGGGTTTGGAGATCAAAAGAGAAATTGTAGAAGGTGAGTTGTCTACACCTAAGAAGGCACTCTTGCCCATAGTAGCTGCTATAGGTGGGGCAGTTGTGCCCGCTTTGATCTATTTTGGTTTTAATGGCGGTAGCGAAACGAGTAGTGGCTGGGGGATCCCTATGGCAACTGATATTGCCTTTGCACTAGCAGTACTTTCCTTATTGGATAAACGTGTGCCAGGCAGTTTAAAAATATTCCTGGCGGCGCTGGCAATAGCAGATGATCTGATTGCGGTTTTGGTCATTGCCTTTTTTTATTCCTCAGGTATAGAAGCCGGATATTTGGGATTGGCGGGGGTTGGTTTGTTTGTATTGATCTTAATGAATCGCTTTAAAGTTAAAAATCCCTACTTATATCTCATTCCGGGCATTTTCATTTGGTATTTTGTGCATCACTCCGGCATTCATGCAACCATAGCAGGCGTTTTAGTAGCGATGACCATACCTACTAATAAAACGCAGGTGGAGTCTCCCCTGGAAAAACTGGAACATGCACTGGTTAAACCAGTAAACTTTTTGATAATACCCGTTTTCGCTTTTGCCAATACTAATATTACTATTCATAGGGAAATGATTGAAGGTTTAACTTCTCCGTTGGGGTTAGGCATCACAATAGGTTTACTGCTTGGAAAGCCTGTGGGTATTGTTTTATCTGTTTTTATTTGTTCTAAGTTAGGTATCGGCCAATTGCCTGCTAGCAGCAAACTGGTTCATATGATCGGGGTGGGGCTTTTAGGCGGAATTGGCTTTACCATGTCCATCTTTATATCAATGTTATCGTTCCAGAACCCCCGTTTTATTGAGGAGGCAAAACTATCTGTGTTGCTTACTTCATTAACAGCCGGGTTGATAGGCTATTTGGTTTTGAAATCTTCATCCCCCCGTGTCATACTAGGTGCAGGCGCAACCCATGGCGACAGCGATGCAGATGAGTAGTGTTGATCGTGACGAATGGCCATGAAGCACAGGACCTCGAACGAAAAATCTGTTATAAGGGAATACTGATTCTGATAGTTATTGCCAATCAACTGGCCTTAATTCCAGGTCAGTTAATTGGCACCCTCCTTCTCGAAGTCTCTTTCATCACCTATGTGCGTCAGCTAAAGGACATTGCTGTTTTGATATGATAGTTCATCAATTCGCAGCGTTCGCTTTTCACTTTGCCTGCAGTGAACATTACGATGAAGGGAAACTATTTCTTAGCCGGGTTAGTAAATAGAATCATTCCGAACAATAAAGCCAAGATCGAATACACAACCGCAATAATCCATAAGTAGGGTGAAATCGAATTATTCATCGCTGCCTTAATAAGCGCAATTGCAGCGATCATGAAGTGGGCAAAATTGCCCATTGCAAGTGGCCTTGCATAGATACCGCCAATCAAAACGGTCTTTGCCATCCAATTCATTATAGCAAATCCCATATATAAGGCACCCGTGACTTGTACAAACAGGATTAGCGTTTCCGTTGGAGAAAGTCTAACGTTATTTAAAATCTCTTTGGGAAAAAAAGAGGCTGTTAAGCCCAAAACTCCTGTCACAACTGAACTTGCAATCATAATGTATTTACTATTCATTTATATTCTTTGTTCGTTTTGTCATCATTCGTGGAGATGAATAGAATTTACTTCTCCGCAACCCATCTTGCAGAGATTGTTCCGGAAGCCTAAGGATATTGGGTTTGAATATGAAGATAGTACACTTAACCCGCAATGTCGCCTTTCATTTCCCGCCGGTGAGACATTGGCAGGGGGGAAATGCAATAGCGTAGATGGTAACAAGTTTCATTCATACTAAAAATAAAAGCCCTACTTCTCAGCAGGGCTCACACCTTCTATTACTTAATATCACTTGCTTGCTGGTAGTGCCGGGGGCTCGCTTCCTTTTACATTCTGCTCATCCTTGCTCTTACTCCTCGTATGCCCAACTACCCGCACACTAAAATACAGCATACAAAAGTGAGGATGCTTTTTACGCTGCGCCTTTACCAGGCAATCCATCTTCTTCATTACTACCGTCAGTTCTTTAAAAGATGCATCCAGTCCCGTTGTCGCCGTTTTTTTCTTACCCCTGTTATTTCGCGGTGCAGGATTTAACGTTTCAAATGTTTTGGTGAGCGTTTCGAGGTTAGTAATATCGCTGGCATCTGCACCATAATCTTCAATGTCTGCCGCAATAAGATCTGCATTGTCTTTGATCAGCTTCAAGGTAGCCACGAGCGTATGATCGTCCAAACGGTCTAAACTACTTTCCGAATAATTGAAAATCGCAAGCAGCGCTGTTTTGTTTTCATCCATTGCATATGCTTTCGCTGCTGAAATAATGATCAATGCTGCCTGGATTGCTGCCTTCGCAGCCAGTTGCTTTTCCTCTGCATTGGTTTTCAATTCTTGTTCCTGGTTTTGTTTTTCGATCTTCTTGAGCAGGTTTTCCAATACAACCTGGTTGGCTGCTAATTTTTTGAGCGTGGCTACGAGGGCGGCGTTTTCTTTAAGCATTTGTAAAACTGCTTTCACCATCGTGAGCCGTCTAACATAAACTGCCTTCATTTTACAAGAGTTTAGGTGATTAAATTGTTTTTTACCTGTTACTAACGCAAGGCTTTTTTTCTTATTGTATGTTGCCAACAACGGTGTTGCAACGAGAACTTCAACAGTGTAACACGCTCCATCTTATTTGCAATCGGCATCAGGATATTTGTATCATACAACGTATTATTTGAGGAGTATACCGCGACGATTGGGATGCATTCAATGCTGTTTGAAATAAGTGCCGCTTTAATTGCTATGAATGCTATGATGCTTACGAAACGCTATGTCGTTTTATCTTAAGAGTCAGTATGAATAGAAATGGTCGCCGCGGCATTCGGCATAAACACCATGTATGTTTTACTAAGCACTATGATATTTGTGATGGCCGCAGCGTTTTTTGTGATCCTCTTACTCTTCGGGCATATAATAAAAGCTAACTTCTATGTTCTCTCGCAACGGCGCCTGGTATAAACGATTTTAAATGTATTAATTTCTTTTGTGAGCTCCGGTGAATCCCAGGAATTACGGCCTGACAGTACTGCACTTAACGCTTTCGCCACTCAGTTTATCTTTTTGATCTCCTCCACAATACCACTATTGATCAATTGCACAGATTTAATAGAATTGTCTGCATTTAATTCAAAGTTGAGTTGCCTGTCTGTTCCGTCCGCATAGAAAAACTTACGGTTAGATTCAGGTACCAGTTCAATGTCTTTACTACCTTCTATTCTCCTGTATAATTTGCCTTCCTTCAGCACCACTTCATATGCACTGCTGGCAGTTTGGTATTTCCCTACGAATTTCTCCAGGTCTTTGCTACTAAGCGTTACCGCAACGTGTGTATAAGGAGGTATTACATGTTTGTCAAAAAGAATAGCTGCTAACGTATTAGTAATGGCCGGGGATGGAGAACCGTTATTGGAAAGCACAATGATATGGATGTTGTCAGCAGGGTAGTATGCATTATAACATAAAAAACCCGGGATGGCACCGCCATGACTGATACGTCTGTGATTATCCAATGTGTCGATCGTTAAACCATACCCATATTTGTTGAGATAGGATGTGGTCATTTTAGTAAACATGGCAGATGAAATGATTTCACCGCCATGCAAAGCTTTGTTCCATGCATACAGATCCCTGGTAGTGGAAACCATGGCACCGGCGCTGTAGGGAAATTCCATAGCCATAAATGGCGCATTACGCCAGCCGGAAGACGTCCTGGTATAACCTAGCGCCCTGTTTAGAAGTATAGAATCCAACCGGTCAACGAATGTATTTTCAAGACCTGCTTTTTTTACCACATTATTCAGGACATAGTTGCTGTAAGATTGCCCACTTACTTTTTCAATGATATAGCCGAGAAGAAAGTAACCCGAGTTATTATAATTATACTTTGTGCCGGGAGAAAACTCATACGGTTCGTTTTTGACGAGGTTTATCAGCGAGTCTTTATGATAGGAAAGAGGAGCAATGGAGATGGTCTTTGGCATGTTGGTATAACTCTTAATACCGGAGGTGTGGTTGAGCAGCATATGGATTGTTACACTATCACCTTTGGGAAAGCCAGGAAAGTATTTACTTAAATTTTCATCGAGGCTTAATTTTCCTGCTTCCACCAACTGAAGCACAGCCGCAGCAGTAAACTGTTTAGTGAGAGATCCGACCCTGAATTTTGTTTCGATGGTATTCGGAACATTTAATTCTTTACTGGCTGATCCAAAAGCCTTTTCATAAATGATCTTGTTGTCTTTCGCTACCAGCACTGCACCACTGAATTCATTTACATTCGCTTGCGCTTTCATGTAATCATCTAACTTTGATGCATGATCTTTTTGTGCAGTTGCAAGAATAGGTAGCGACAAAAGAACTAGTAGTAGCGTTTTCATGGTGTACGTTTGGCGAGTGAATATAATGGCTTAAAATAAAGAATTAAAACGAAGCAATCACACTAGGTGATGCTATTCTAATACTGTACTGGCCACATCTTACAAAAAAACATTATCAATTCTCTATCACCTTGCTCTCGATAAACTTTCCTCCACCTCCGGCAGGGCAAACCCAATCACCATCCTTGTTCTTGAAACAGGTACGGTTCTCTTCAGTGATTGTGCGGCGTACACTGGTACTGTATTGCTCACACAATATCTCGGTGGTTTTAATAGGGTAGAGCATGGCATTGAGCGGTGCACCAGTGTGCAGGCGCTTATCGCCAAACCGTGTGCTGGTCCAGGTGTTCTTATAAGGCTTACCCATTTCAAAGCGGGTAAAGGTCATGCCTACTGCGCTGGGTGCGGTGATTGAATTTGGGTTCACTCGTACCGCAGCTTTTTCATAGATCACTCTTTTAAATAGCGCGGCAGAAGGAGCGGAGTTCCGGCTAACACTGCCCGGAGGTGCACTCATTGAACAACCACCGTCAGCGGTTTCTTTATTCTTAGTAACCGGATCCTTTTTATCCGTGGCAGGATCGGTATTTTTCTTAACGGGTTCTTTAGCTGTTGCTTTTTTCCCGACGCATGGTTCTTTGGTACCTGCGATGAGCAGTCCATTAGTTTCAGGAGGAGCCCATTCAATTTTATCAGTCCAGCTAAACTTGATACCGAACCAGCCGACGTGTGGAGAGGTAGTACCAATCTCCACTATAGTTCCAACAGTTTCCGGTGACCAGTTATAGGCCACTTTTGTCCCTACGCCGCAGGGTGTGTTTTGTGCCGAGATGTGGTTGCTGCTAAAAAATGAAAAGACGATAGTTGATCCCACAATTAAGAAAGATGTTGGCTTTCGTTTCATAAGGCTGGTATTTGTCTGGAATACTTAATTGCCAAAATACGGAATTATTGCTTGCATTCTCGCTTCTGCAGAACCAGCTTGTTATTACAATGTGTTACTTGCTTTTGCGCATTCCATTGGTGTTCAGAAATGACAAAGATCAATCTTTCTCCTAAGCGCTGTCACTTTTTATAGGAGCCTTGAAACTGACATTTGTGTTTCCAAAAACACACTTTATGCAAACGTATCAACAAACAATTCCTGCACGCTTTCAGCGTACTCATAAGCAGCAACCAGCAATCTACCGTTTTTTTACCTGGGCCGAAAAGCAAGAGCCTAACCGGTTCGGCTGGCTGGCAGTGATTATTGCATTGCAAGCTTGCCTTGTGGTTCCGGTCAGCCTGTTATTCGTATTTGCTGCGGGTAATGCTTTACTACATTGGGCAATGATCACCGGGGCTATGGCAATGTGCCTGGTTACTAACCTCGCCGCTATGCCAACTAAGATCACCATTCCGGTTTTCATTTTGAGCCTGCTGATAGACATTGCCGTAGTGGCAATGTGCCTGCAATCGATTTGGTTTTAAAGTATCATAAACAATATCAGTTCTGCTTGTAAAAGTGAGGTGCAATACTTCACTTTTTTATTACCTACACCATTCAGTTATGAGATGCAGTTAATATTGTTGAGGCACAATTTTCGCCCCAAAACGATAAACAGTATATGAGCCAGGCATTTGTACGTGAAAGTGAGGAACAATGGCTGCCGGACGTGTCACCGACAGTTACCGCCTTAATTGCCTACCTCACCCGTGAGAATAATGGTGTGAGAGTATACGAGCAGAAGACCTTTATCGATCCCAAAACAAAACGGGAGATACACCAGATGAGCAATGGCCTTAATTACGCAAAAGACGTTGACGGAAGATGGGAGATTGTGTGGTAGAAGCGAAGCGATTCGACAATAAGACAATTAACTAATGCGATCGTGCTGTTTATGGCATACCCTTATTATGTTGCTACATTGTTTAATTGTCTAATTACCAAATTGTCCCGTTGCCGAATTGCCCTCATTCCCGAATTGTTATCTTTGTCCACTTATGAGCGAAGAAAGATCACTGAATTTTTTAGAGGAGATTATCGAGAATGACCTTAAAAGCGGCAAGTACAAATCCATCGTCACCCGTTTCCCGCCGGAGCCAAATGGTTACCTGCATATGGGGCATGCAACGAGCATCTGCCTGAATTTCGGTCTCACTAAAAAGTATCCCGGCTATACCAACCTGCGATTCGATGATACCAACCCGGTAACAGAAGAAACAGAGTATGTAGACAGCATCATGGCTGATGTAAAATGGCTGGGCTTTGAGTGGAAGAACCTTCGCTATGCGTCTGATTATTTTGACCAGTTATTTGAGTTCGCAGTAAAACTCATCACCAAAGGTTTGGCATATGTAGATGACAGTAATAGTGAAGAGATAGCGAAGATGAAAGGCACACCTACTGAACCGGGAGTAAATAGTCCATACCGGGAAAGAAGCATAGAAGAGAACCTGCAGTTGTTCAATGATATGAAGGCAGGCAAATACCCGGATGGTGCAAAAGTGTTAAGAGCTAAGATCGATATGGGCCATGTGAATATGCTGATGAGAGACCCGATCATCTATAGGATAAAGCATGCACACCATCACCGCACAGGAGACAAGTGGTGCATTTACCCGATGTATGATTTTGCACATGGTCAGAGTGATTCAATAGAAGAAGTAACGCATAGTATCTGTACGCTGGAGTTTGTTCCGCATAGAGAATTATACGATTGGTTCATAGAGAAACTGGAGATATTTCCTTCGCATCAATATGAATTTGCAAGAAGAAACCTGAACTATACTGTAATGAGCAAACGAAAGCTGTTGCAGTTGGTAAATGAAAAACACGTGGATGGATGGGACGATCCGAGAATGCCAACGATCAGTGGTATGCGCAGAAGAGGGTATACACCGGAAGCGATCAGGGATTTTTGTGAAAGAGTAGGCATTGCCAAGAGAGAAATATTACTTGAATTTAGTCTGCTGGAGTTTTGTGTGAGAGAACACCTGAACAAGATCGCACAAAGACGAATGGTAGTATTCGATCCCTTGAAGGTGGTGATCACCAATTGGACGAGTGAAGTGGAAACCTTGCAGATTGAAGATAACCCGGAAGACGAGAAAAGTGGTGCAAGAGAAGTTCCTTTCAGCGGTGAATTATATATAGAGAGAGAAGACTTCATGGAAAACCCTCCGAAGAAATTCTTCCGATTATTCCCCGGTGGAATGGTGCGGTTGAAAGGTGCGTATATCATTCGTTGCGACGAAGCGGTGAAAGATAATGCAGGTAATATAACGCAACTCAACTGTACATACATCCCTGAAAGCAGGAGTGGAAATGATACCAGTGGCATCAATGTAAAAGGAACATTGCATTGGGTGAGTATTGCACAGGCGATCACTGCGGAAGTAAGGTTGTACGATCGATTATTCCAGGTAGAAGATCCTTCAAGTGAAGAAGGTGATTTCAAAAGTTATATCAATCCCAATTCATTGAGTGTAATTACCAATGTACTCTGTGAGCCAGCATTGAAGAATGCAAAGTTCGACGACCGTTTTCAGTTCTTACGTAAAGGATATTTCTGTTTAGATAAGGATAGCCATGGCAGGCTGGTGTTCAATAGGACGGTCGGTTTGAAAGATGCGTGGGCGAAGGAGGTAAAGAAGGGTAATTAGCAAATCCGTCAATTAGCGAATTAGCAAATGAAAGACGAGCTGGATTGTATCTTTCACTTTCCACTATTCACTGTCAACTGTTATCTGCTATTATCTTTACATCAATGAATCTTTCCGATCAGTTCAGTACATATTGGAAGCAACACTTCTGTCATCTGTCAACGTTGAACTGCCATCTGCTCGTAGCTGTAAGCGGTGGAGTGGACAGTGTTGCATTAACTGATCTCATTCATCATGCAGGTTTTAAATTTACCATTGCCCACTGCAACTTTCAATTAAGAGGAGAGGAAAGCGATAGAGACGAGGCCTTTGTGAGAAAGCTGGGAGAGAAGTATGGTGTGGAGGTATTAGTAAAACAATTTAACACAATTCAATATGCAGAAGCCAACAATCTAGGCATACAGGAAGCTGCGAGAAACCTGAGGTATGAATGGTTCCATGAGTTACTGAACTCAAAACCCAAAACTACAAACCCGAAACTTGTCACCGCACACCACGCAGACGATAACGTAGAAACAGTGCTGTTCAATATTCTCCGCGGTACGGGGATGAACGGTCTGCATGGAATACTGCCAGA
Source organism: Bacteroidota bacterium (assembly GCA_023429825.1). GTDB lineage: Bacteria > Bacteroidota > Bacteroidia > Chitinophagales > Chitinophagaceae > JAEZDC01. The sequence continues at coordinate 18,521 of JAEZDC010000086.1, forward strand.
ACAAAACAAAACAATTCGTCCGCTACTGTTTGCAAAGCGGGAAGGCATCCTTGCGTATGCACAGCAACACCAACTGGAATGGGTGGAGGACAGTTCCAATGCATCTTCAAGATACACTCGTAACTATATCAGGCATGAGGTATTGCCTTTGCTGAAACAGATATTTCCTGCCGTGACAGATAACATCAATCACAGTATTGAACGTTGGAGAGAGGGAGAGGAGTTGTATGAACAAGCCATCGCTCTGCATAAAAGGAAATTATGTGAGGTAAAAGAGAACGAGGTACACATCTCAGTACTGAAGTTGCAGCAATCATCTCCACTTAAGACGATCACCTTCGAGATCATTAAAGACTTCGGTTTCACTCCGGCACAAACGGGTGAAGTATTGTCATTACTACAAAGCGAAAGCGGGAAATATGTAGCCTCATCTTCTCACCGGATCATCAGGAACAGGAACTGGTTGATCATCGCTCCAAATCAAAGTGTGCAAGCCACGAACATTCTTATTGAAGAAGGAGAGAAGAAGATAACTTTCAGCGAAGGAATACTTACCCTTGAACAACCTGTAAACTGCCAACCTTCATCTGTTAACTCAATAGCTACGCTTGATGCAACTGAAATAAAATTCCCTTTGTTATTACGCAAATGGAAGCAGGGCGATTACTTCTATCCTCTCGGCATGCGGAAGAAGAAAAAGGTAAGCCGTTTTCTCATTGATCAGAAAGTATCATTGATCGATAAAGAGAAGATATGGGTGGTTGAAAGCAACAAAAAGATACTGTGGATAGTGGGCCTCAGGTTAGACGATCGCTTTAAGATCACCGATAAAACAAAACAGGTACTAAAGCTTAGTTTCCAAACTTCGAGTTGATCCAGAACTTTACCTGCTCAACGAACGATTCCGCAGGTTTATAATCAGTAAGGAAATAGCAGGTGATGATGATAAATACCACACCATATACTGCTCCCCAGAAGTGCGCTGAGTGATTGATATTTCCTCCGCCTTTTTTGTCCAGGTACGCAGAGATCGCTAAGAAAGCAATTCCAAAAATGAAAGCAGGGAACCTGATGGGAATAAATAATAATCCCACTTCACTCATCGGTGCTAAGAACATATAACCGAATACTACAGCAGATACCGCACCTGAGGCGCCGAGGCTGCGGTAGTAATAGTTATCTATATTCTTGAAGTAAGTAGGAAGTAAACAGATGACTAGTGCTGAAAAGTATAGAATTATGTACAGTGCCTTTCCTTTATCACCATATATCTGGGTGAACCACTTCTCCACATGCCCGCCAAACATCCAGAATGAATACATGTTGAATGCAAGATGCATTACATCCGCATGAATGAACCCGCAGGTAATAAAGCGATACCATTGTTTTCTTTTACTGACTGCGGGAGGATAGAAGATGAGATCATCTATGACCTTCTGGTTATTGAATGCAGTCACTGAAACAATACAGGTGAGTATGATGATGATGAGAGTGATGCTGAGATTGAATGGATCCATTTATTGATGATGATATTTTTCGTTGCGTAATATAGTGCAGGCACGGTATACTTGCTCGGCTAAGATAAGCCGTACAAGCATGTGTGGAAAGACCAGCTTTGATAATGACCAGGTGAAATCTGCTCTTTTGAACACTTGTTCATCTACCCCAAAGGCACCGCCTATCAGGAACACCAATCGTTTTGAACTTGCATTAGCTTTCTGTTGCAGCAGGTTGGCCAGTTCCTCGCTGGAAATATTTTTACCACGTTCGTCGAGTAAGATCAGTACATCATCTTCGTTCAGCTTTTCAAGGATGGTTGCAGCTTCCAGCCTTTTTAGTTCTGTTTCACTGATCGTTGCGGCATTTTTTACTGGTGGTATGATCATCCATTCCACTTTGAAATATTTAGAGATGCGGGAAGTAAAATCTTCCACACCTTCTTTGATATACCTCTCATGGGGTTTACCAATGGTCCAGAACTGGATCTTCATCTAACGAAGATAACAGAACATTCAGCACCCTTTTTGCTATTTAAGTATATTGCATTAACACTATGAATAAACTTTTACTCCTGGCTGCCCTCTGTGCCAGCTATATAACCCAGGCCCAGTACACTGATTGTACATACGAATGCAACAGAAGAAGTATCAACGGCTCGCAAAACACAGCCTACTTCCAGAACTTGAAGATGGAAGCGTATGATATGCGGCATCTGAAATTAGATATTACTATTCAGCCAAACAGCAGGTTCATTACGGGCACAGCCAGTTATAAGGTGATCACAAAACAATTGCTGGATACATTTGTAATTGAGCTCAGGAATAATATTTACCTTGATTCTGTACATGTAAATAATGTGAAGCGTGTCTTTACCCGTGGCAATGATCATGTATATATTGCTTTTTCCCCGGCTATCTCTGCTAATACGGAATTGAACCTGGTTTTCTTTTATAATGGTACGGTTTCATCAACTGCTTTTTTCAGCGGAACAAGTGGCTCCACTGGGTTGACTTATACTGCAAGTGTTTCTGAAAGTTACCAGGCACGGGAATGGTTTCCTGCAAAGCAGTTATTGAATGATAAGATAGATTCCACCGATATATGGATCACTACGAACGCAACCAATATGGCAGGATCTAATGGGTTGTTACAATCAGTGATCGATCTGCCGGGAGGACTAAAGCAATTCAGATGGAAGTCAAGATATAAAATGAATTATTACCTGCCAATGGTGGCTGTAGCGAATTATATGGAGTATAAGAATTACGCTAAGCCTGCAGCAATGGCTCCTGACTCTATATTGATACAACATTTCATCGTAAACAATTCTACTTACTTCAATAATCAAAAAGCGCAGCTGGATAAGACACCACCGATACTGGAAAAGATGAGTGAGTTGTTTGGCCTCTACCCATTCCGTAATGAAAAGTATGGACATGCACAAGCAAATATTGGTGGAGGAATGGAACACCAGACGATGAGTACGATGCAGAATTTTGGTACAGATCTTATCTCGCATGAATTGGCGCACCAGTGGTTTGGTGATTATGTAACCTGTGCCACCTGGCAGGATATATGGATCAATGAAGGCTTTGCTACTTATGGCGATTACCTAATGAATGAACAGCTCACGTCTCTATATCCTACGGGAACATCCGCAGCATTGTATATGCAGAATATTCACAACAATGTAATGAGCTTGCCCGGAGGTAGCGTATATGTACCAGCTTCATCACTATATGATGAGAATAGGATATTCAGTGGAAGACTTAGTTATGATAAAGGTGCAGCCATTCTGCATAATCTTCGGTTTGAGATGCAAAGTGATGCAGTATTCTATAATACACTCCGAACATTTCTCAATCAATACAAAGACACGTTTGCAACGGGTGATCAGTTTAAAGCTGTCGCAGAGACGGTGAGTGGTAAAAACTTTACGGAGTTCTTTAACCAGTGGTATTATGGAGAAGGATATCCCACGATCAGTGTGAATGCGACAAAGCAGAATGATAGTATTACATTGGTTGTAAGCCAAACAACTTCAATGCCGTCTGTTACTCCCTTCTTCAAAGGATTGTTGGAGATTAAGATTGCATCTGCCCAAGGCGATACTACTGTTATTGTCAATCAGCAAAGCAACAATCAGTCATTTAAGATACTCTATACAAAAACCCCGACTGCAATCGTGGTAGACCCGAATAACTGGGTGATCAATCAGAATGGTACAGTTAGCTTGAATATCGTTACCGCAATAAACCCCGTTGATCCGGCTTCTGCAGGGGTGAAGATCTATCCTAAACCAGCAAAGAGTAATATAATAGTAGAACTACCAACTACCACTTTTCAGCAGTTGCAAATTCTGGATGTACAGGGAAGAGTGATGCACAAAGAAAGCATTGGTACAGGAGTGAATAAACTAAATGTGAAACTTAATATTCCTGCTGGTACATATTCGATCTATCTATCCGGCAAAAAGAAAATAGTGGTTGATAAAATTGTTGTGCAATAAATTATTTGTTGTCATCAAGGCTTTCAAACCAATCGTCATGTAAAGCTTTTGCGGCTGAGTGAATGATCTTCAACATTCTTCTTCTGGTTTGCAAAATACGGTCTTCATCTTCTTTGCTGAATAGCTTCCCGTCAACTCCATTGAGTGTTTCGAGGCAATAGCAAGCTGCGTTCATATAATCAGTAGCATACGGTAAATATTCAACACGGCTATCGTTCTGGTCTTCTGCGGTAGTGTTCACTTCATTTATCATACAGCACTTGTTTGGCATTACCACAACAAGAATTATTCCCCCAAACAACACAATACACAAAGCATACTAAGTGCTTGCTTGCCAAGCTTAATGCTGCTTTACAAACTGGCAGTGATTATTTGTCAGCCACAAAAAAGCGACAGTGCTTTCCTCTTTTGTAGAAATGGTAAGCGGCTGTAGTTATACGTTGAACCTGAAATGCATCACGTCTCCATCCTGCACAATGTATTCTTTCCCTTCAATGCGAAGTTTACCTACTTCACGGCAGGCAGATTCTGATCCGTATTTGATATAATCATCGTAAGCGATCACTTCGGCTTTAATGAAGCCTTTTTCAAAATCGGTATGAATAACACTTGCAGCTTGCGGTGCTTTCCATCCTTTATGGATCGTCCACGCTCTTACTTCCTGTACTCCCGCAGTGAAATAAGTATCAAGATTCAATAGCTTATATGCAGAACGGATCAACCTGTTCAACGCAGGCTCTTTCATTCCGTATTCCTCCATGAACATCTGCTTATCTTCTTCAACTTCCATCTCAGCGATCTGTGCTTCTATATTGTTGCACATAACAATGACTTCGGCATTTTCATCTTTGACACCTTCGATCAGTGTTGCTGAAAATTTATTACCCGTGTGCATAGATGCTTCATCAACATTCGCTACATACAATACAGGCTTTTCCGTTAGTAGGAACAGATCCGCGATGGCGCTTCGCTGTTCTTTGGATATATCAAGTGAACGAATATTCTTTCCTTTCTCTAAATGATCTTTACACCGCTGCAGTACTTCCAATTCAGCTTTCGCTTTCGGATCAACTCTTGCCTGTTTTTCTGTTTTCTGAATTTTTTTCTCTACGCTATCCAGGTCTTTCAACTGAAGTTCTGTATCGATAATCTCTTTATCACTTATCGGATTGATTGCACCTTCATCACGCAAAATATTCTCATCTTCAAAACACCTGATCACATGAATGATCGCATCCACTTCACGAATGTTACCTAAGAATTTATTACCAAGTCCTTCACCCTTGCTGGCACCTCTTACCAGGCCTGCAATGTCAACGATCTCAAGCTGTGTAGGAACGATCCTGTTGGGTTTTACTAATTCTGCAAGTTTATTCAATCGGTCGTCAGGCACATCTACGAGACCCACATTCGGTTCAATCGTACAAAATCGATAATTACTTGCCTGCGCCTTAGCGCTATTGCTCACTGCGTTGAACAAAGTTGATTTCCCCACATTTGGTAATCCCACAATACCTGCTTGTAAAGCCATGATCTATTTCTTGTTTTAATTTTTTTGTTGACGAGCTACATATCATTGAGCATCGTCTGTTGTGTCACTCACTTCAAGGTTCGGAACTTTGTTCACCAGGAAGCCTAAAATGGCGGCAAATATAATTGAATTGTAATTGCTTATTTTTAATGCAACAACATACTCAATTACAAACATTTTCATATGGTGCTTAGTAGAATATGGTCGGCATTTATCATTATTGCCGTGCTGGTAGGAGGGTATAGAATGATACGCGGCGATGAAAAGATATTCAACCGGATGATTGTTGGGAAATCTTCCGATGCTTACGATAGCGTGTATTATGTAGCTGTAGGGTCTCCGTTAACACACAACTTATCACCACGGTACGGTGAATTTCTGAGAGAGTATGGGTATGTAAGAAGAGATTCTGCACATAAAGCCACAGTATTACTTACAGATAATTTATCAGCTGATTCTGTTCGTTTATTGAAAGAACAAAACCCTTCCTTAGATGTGTATACCTATGTATCTGTTCAAAAGAAACTTGAACGAAAAACAGATGGCATAATTCAAACTGCTAAGAATGCTGTAGTAGATATTATCATCCCTTTGATTGGTATTATGGCTTTATTCCTGGGTTTTTTAAGTATTGCGGAAAGGGCAGGGGGAGTAAGAGTACTATCAAGGATCATCTATCCCTTCTTCTCGAAGATATTTCCAGATATTCCTAAAGGCCATCCTGCAGTAGGGCATATGATGATGAACTTCTCGGCTAATCTCTTAAACCTGGACAATGCTGCCACTCCCTTTGGTCTAAAAGCAATGGAAAGCCTCCAGGAACTAAATCCAAGTAAGACAGTTGCATCTAATGCACAGATCATGTTCATGGCTTTACATGCTTCAGGATTGACTTTGATTCCGGTCACTATCATCGCATTTCGTTCGGGATTGGGCGCAGCAAATCCAACAGATATTTTCATTCCATGTATGATCGCAACTTTTGCTGCTACGATGGCAGCAATGTTCATTGTAGCCTTCAAACAAAAGATCAATGTGTTTCATCCAACAGTTATAGGATGGGTGCTGGGCATCTCAGCATTGATCGGATTATTGGTTTGGTACGTATACAACCTTGATGCATCAAGTGCGCAAACATTTTCTTCTATACTCAGCAACGGTCTAATTCTTTTGATATTCTTCCTAATTGTATTGGGAGCAGTTTATAAGAAGATAGATGTATTTGATGCATTTGTAGAAGGTGCTAAAGGTGGATTTGAAGTCGCTGTTCGTATCATTCCCTATATAGTAGGGATGTTGATTGCCATAAGTATGTTAAGAACGAGCGGCACTTTTGATATCATCATTAATGGAATGAAAATGTTATTCGCTGCGTTGGGTACAGACACAAGGTTTGTGGATGGATTACCTACGGCTCTCATTAAACCTTTGAGTGGAAGTGGAGCCAGGGGAATGATGATAGATACGATGCGAACATTTGGCGCTGATTCATTTGCCGGGCGATTAGCCTGTATATTACAAGGATCTTCCGATACTACTTTTTATGTGATAGCGGTGTATTTTGGAAGTATCAATATAAGAAACACCAGGTATGCAGTAGGCGCGATGTTACTTGCAGATTTGGTGGGGATCATTACGTCTATAATGCTTTGCTATATATTCTTCGGATAAAATTATTTGATTAATTGTTCAGTATATATGAGCCTTCCATCCTTATCAATACCCTGGATAGTTATCTTAAATTCTTTAGCTGAGTCATTATTTAAAAACTGGAAGCGGTACTTGCCATCTTTGCCTTGTTTAATATGACTGTTCCAGTAAAGTGTCATACAGTTATCTGAACCCTGGGGAATCAACGAGAGATCTGGCGTATAAAACTGCCGGGTAATAGCGTACCCCTGTCTTTCTACTTTGGTAAACGATTTTTCGTAAGGTGTTGCTCCTGCAGAAGTTCCTTTCTTTGTATAAAAAGCAATTGCTCCTTGTGATGCGCCTAAAACATTAGCTTCAAGTTTTAAAACTTTGATCAGTGCTATGTCAGATACGCTTAAAGTATTAATTATGTCTTTACTTACATTCACTTCATTGAGAAAATAAGCGATACCGTTTTCCTCAAGAACAAGTCCTACCGCTTCACCTGCAGAACTTTCTCCAAGCGCTGCTGAGTTTGAATTATTACTACTTAAAATATCCAGGCCCTGAAACCTGGTAAAGTAAACATTGGGATCAAATGGACTTCCTTCCACTCTTATTCCTGGTGTGGAGGCCTGTAACATCTGCCATGGAGTAGAATAATGTTTATAATCATCGGGATTGATGCCTTTACCCATCATAAATAAGCCGGTAGCATATTCCGCATTCAAGGAATCTTCTTTAGAAATGCGTTTTGCTTTTACAGTAATGTTGCCTAAGTACCCTGAGCCAAAGGCACCTGTATCTATTTTAGAATAATTTGCATAGAGATAATTAGCTAAAGCGTTTTGCCTGTTCGTGAGGTCAGTAGTGTCGAGATCAACTGTTGGCCTATTGACAGATTTTTTTAAACTGTCGATATATGATGGTTTCAGATGTACATCTACGATCAGGTTTTCCTTTTTATTATTCGTACCCTGGTAGGCAATGGTTGCTTTCTTTTTATAGTTGATGTCATTAACAAGAAATTCACCCTTATCTGTCAATGTAGCTTCAGCAAGTATGGATGTTGAGTCTTCTCCTTTAATTACAAAAGAAACCTTTCCGTCCTTTACAACTTCGTTCCTGTCGCTCTTGGTTACTTTACCTGTAAGCCAAATGCCAGATTCAACAGGATAATTTAAAGTTGCATAATCACTTTTCATGAGTTTCTTCCATTCAAATCTTCTCCATCCCTGGGTCATTAATAAAAGGTCAAGGTGCCTTAGCGTTTCTGGATTTTTATCTTTAAAATAGTATCCGGGATTATTAATGTAACCTTTTAGATCTGAGGTAAGCAAAAATGTAGAAGCAATGTTGCTTTCTTCATTGACTTTATTATCCAGATTTGCATTTGAAACACTTACGGCAAGTGACGCACGTTTAATATCCGGTAAAGAAAAAGAGATCGTATTCTTAGCTCTGGCTTTTAAGTTAAGTGTATCTAAGGTTAATTGGGGTTTGGCAATTGTATAGTTTTCAATAAAAGCCAATCTCTCTGCCAGGGGATTCATCATTTCATCGAATGCGGTAATATGCAAAAGTCCTGGGGGAAGATTTTTTTTATTTATGGGAAATGCATTCTGTCCTTCATCTAAATTAAGGTTGGCTTCCAGTACAAGTTCATAATTCTGCTGAACAACAACTTTGATCTTCCCATACCTTTCTTTTAGCTGCTCAGGTTTATTTATTAAAACGAAAACTTTATTAGGGTTTGAATTCTCGACTCTCAGAACAATACCTTCAGCTTTTGCTTTCGGTAAAGGAAATTGCAAGGTACTTCCATTAGCCGAAGGGATATTAAAAGTATATTCTTTGCCAGGCTCGATCTCTAATTCAAAGCTTCCCATTCCGTCATGCTCACTGGTAATATCTTGTAATTTTTTAGTTGTGTTGTCTGATACGAAAGCTTTTATAGAAACCGGTAAGCCTTTTTCGTCTGTCACTTTAAATGCAATTCGGTTTTTTAAGCCTTGTACCAGGTCACCACCTTCCGGGAAGAAATTGATTTTAATTACAGGAGAAGCATTCTTAGAATTGATTTTGTAGTCAGTGTTGTAAACAAAAACATTCTTACGATAAATAAACTCAGGAAAATTGAGCATCCAAAGAGTATACGCATTTATGGCATAATTGCCCGCCTGCATAGTTGACGGTATATCTATATCTACCGGTGTACTGCTGAGGCTATCCAGTTTATACATCTTCTTCGAAACCACATCTCCCTTACTGTTTACAAGGTCAACATATAATATACGGCTTAGATAGGAAGGGACTCCATCCACTGTACACCAGGCTTTCATCCAAATAGTTTCACCAGGGAAGTAGTTCGATTTATCGGTTTGTATAAAGACCTTTTCCTGGGGGTAATCATTTTTAAATTTACTAAGCGATGAGTCTGTAGTGAGGGTTTGTGCATACAAATCAACAAGGCAGAAAGCAAAAAGAATGAGTGTAAAGAATTTTTTCATAGTAAGAGTTGATGAAGCAAACTACTAAAAAAATACCCCGGCTGAGGCCAGGGTATTTATAATAATATGCCAAAATTACCTGTTGTAAATAAAGCTGATAGCTTTAGCTCTAGGCGCAGCAGTTTGCGAGTTATAGCCTCTTGTGATAATTGTGAATACTCTTTGATTAGTCACCGTAGAAGCACTGGTATAGCTTGCAGTAGCCGTAGTGGTAGCTGCTGCCCCACCGGGGCGGAACGACCAAACAGTTCCGGTATTGATAGGTACTGTGAAATACTGGCTGGAGGCCTTATAAGCTATAGGACCTGCAACTTTAGTTGAGGTAGTACTCGTAGCTCCTGTTCCAAAATAAATATCAACGCCTGCGGCAAGATCCGGAATAAGGTTTACTACTCTATATTTTACAAAGCCAGAATCAGGTGCTTTAAGATCATCTTCCAAAAGGATGGAAGTCGTATTGGCTGCAGTGTCGGCAAAATACAATGAATAGAATTTATCAGCTGCAAGTGTTACTGTGGCCGCTGCTAATTCAACTGAATCATTGTTCGTTCCAACGTATGGGCGGCTGATAGTGATCTTTCTTTCACCCGGCTCTACTGCTAAATAATCAGCATAGTTACCGCCACCCGTATTTAATCCGCCTCCCGGAAAAGGAGTAGCGTAAGTGAGATTACTGCTCACTCGTATTCCATCAACCTTGATCTGGTAAGAGGGATTGGCCTGGTAGGATGAAATGAAATTAACTTTCAAAGAGGCCTTACCATTGATGAAAGTGTTCTCTTTTAAGCTGAAGCTATTCTTTTCGCAGGATACGAAAACCACCGCCCCGAAACATACTAGCGATATTGCAAATATTAATTTTTTCATTTTTTGTTCTTGTGGTTGAGAATTATGGTTTGCTGAACCAGGTTTCTAAAGTGTGATAATCTGCGAGATGACCACCTAATTTTTTCAGTTCTTCCAGGTTCCATACATATTCTGAATTGTAACGTGGCCTTACCCGGTAAACAGGCTTACCATTATTGTTTGCAAAGTAACTCGTAGGCAATACAAAGTTTCTATATACTGGTTGGCCAGTAGCTGGATCTGTATCAACATTATAATGGTATCTTCTCATATCGACCCATGTTTCTACAAAACCCCAGCCCCAAAGTGCAATATATTTTTGGAGCATGATATCACTCAGTGTTAATGCCGCAGCAGATTGTTTTACATTGGCACTTGCCAGATAGGCATTCTTAGCTGTTGTACTAATAGGAGAACCATTGTATAGTGTTAGATTACCTCTATATGTACTATAGCTCCTATTAATGAAATCAAAATGCCCATTAATCCCATTCAAATAGGCGGTATAGGCTGTAGGTTTATCACCTTTTATAAAAGCGGCCTCAGCTTTCGTAAACTGGATCTCTGAGTATGTGATCACTGGCATAACCACTTTATCCTTGAACAGGTATTTACCAGCATTTAACGTAAAAACGGCAGCACTTGGATTTGCATATATGCTGTCTCCCCATGGCACTGCTACTCTCTTGCGAGCATTCACACCTGTGGTAACAGCGCTGAAAGGATCACCAATACCCGGATCTACACCTCTGTAACCTCCGTTGCCTGTAGCTGTATCCTGTGAGGCTGAAAGCATATGAGAGAGACGGGGATCCCGGTTAGCAGTAACTGAACTCCCAGTAAACGTAGTTCCATCAAGGAGCTTAACAATAAAATTGCTTTGCCTGAAGGTACCTAGATTATTTCTATAAGGTCCGAAGAAGTTTGCATCATCATTTTTGGAAGCATCGAAAGGAATCACAAAATCATCCGCAACAGAAGACATGGCCAGATCAGCATATTTAATAACTGAATCCGGTTTGTACAAAGCTGCTTTATTGGTTACTCTGTGAAAGTTCCTTGCCAGGATAGCATAGGCTAATTTTTTCCATTTATTGAGGTCTCCCTGGTAGGAGAAGTCAGCAACTCCAAGCGTTACATTATTAGTTGCCGCTTTATCAAGATAATTTATCGCAACCCTACATAATGAATCTACACCTCTATAAACAGTTTCTTGGTCATCATATTTAAAGTAATAAGTACCTTCTTTGAAAGCTTCTGTATAAATAATCTCACCGTGGTAGTCTGTTGTCATTTGGAACATCAAGGCTTTTAAAACCAGTGCTGCGCCTGTATAATCCAATTGATTTTTTTGAATACCATTTTCGATAATGTATTCCAGGTTACCACCCATACCAAAATAGGTTTGGCGCCAGATATCTCCGGAAGCATCACTACCGGAAAGATAACCGTGTCGGTCCCAGGTATCATTATTTCCATTAGCAGCAGTTAACCAGTTTTGAATATACTTACCTACATAACGTGCGTCATATTGTACCCCTCTTGGAATACCAGACAACATCTGTGGGAATACCGAGCTGTTAGAAGGGTTTTGAGTGGTATCCGGATCTGAATTTATATTCAGGTATTTTTTACAGCTGTATCCTGCAATTATTACAGTAATAAGCAGTAGTATGTTTATTGATTTTTTCATTTTCTTATTATTAATAGAATTAGAATTGAACTTTTAAACCGAAATTAATACCTCTTGGCGTTGGTACAGAACCGTAATCAATTCCTGCACCACCGTAGCCTCTTGCTGTTGAAGCATTCAAGGTATTAACGTTAGGGTCCATGCCTGAGTAATTGGTGATCAGGAACACATCTGTGCCTGTAACGAAAACAGAAGCTGATGTGATCACTTTTTGTCTTTTGATAAGTGTTTGCGGTAATCTGTATGAAAGTGTGATATCTCTCATCCTGATCCAGTTTACATTTTCAACGAAATCTCCTTCGGCAATAGCTACGTCATAGTAATCGTTGCGGTAGTAAGGAACAATAGTGATGTTGTTTTTGGTAGGGGTAGACGTGTTTTGTAATCCGTCAGCTAAAACGCCATCAATAACGCGTGGCTGCATTCTGTCAAGCGTCTTCGTACTTGTTCCTGTGAGTACCATCATTGCCTCCATTCCATTAAATACGTCTCCACCTTTTCTGATATCCAGATTAAATGAAAGGTTTAGGTTCTCGAAGAAAGTAAAGCTATTGATAAAGCCAATCTTGAAATCAGGAGTTCTGTCGGCAATGTTTGTATAAGTGGAGGTTACCAATGGTAAACCAGTAGTAGGGGAGATCAATAACTGACCGGCATCATTTCTTTGGAAAGCTCCTCCTACAAGGTTTGCAATCGATGAGCCTTTTGACACTTCCTGGCGCACGCTACCAAAAACCCAGGTATCAGAATCGTAGTACAGCGGCAGATCAGCAGGTAATCTTTTTACGATCCCTCTGTTCTTATCGAAATTGATCGTTGCATCCCAGATGAAGTTCTTTCTCTGCACCGGTGTTGCTTTCAATTGGATCTCTACTCCTTTGTTTTCTAACTCACCACCATTAATATACTTTAATACACCGGCAGTACCATAACTCAAACGAGTAGCAATGATCTGATCCTTTGTATTACTGATATAATAAGCTACATCAAGAGATAGACGATTCTTGAGGAATCGGAATTCTCCACCTGCTTCAAAATTGCGTGAATATTCAGGTCTCAGATCTTTATTGCTCGCAAATACATCATATATGAACCCACCTCCTGTTAACGGAGAAGTAGCGAACTGCGGATCTATGCGGTAGGGCGAAATAGGGCCTTTTCCAGATGTAGCATAAGATATTCTCAGTTTGCCATAAGATAACCAGTTTAATTCTTTAACAGGGCCAAGATCTGAGAAGATGAAACTTGCTGAGGCACTACCATAGTTAAAGAATGGCTGTTTGTTATAAAATTTCGATGTCAAAGTCGATACGCCTTCTCTTACCCCTGCAAGGTTGATGTACAAAAGGTTATTATAACCGAACGTATAATTTCCGAAAAATCTAATTTTCCTGATATTCTCTCTAACTAATCTTGCAGCTTGAGTTAAAGGAGCTGTGTTATTAATGGAAATAAATTCAGGTTCGAAGAATTGTTCTCCCTTTTGCGCATTGATACTTCTTTTGCTATCCTCAAAATAAAAGGCGGTGGAAAGAGAGTTAGAGAATTTGTTAGCAAAAGATTTTTTAAACGTAGCCCTGAAGGTTCCATTTATGTTCCTGAAGTTCTGTTCGTAAGTTGAAAGAAATCCTTTTGTAGCAAAACCATAACGGCTTTGTGGATGAGTAACATAAAAACCATCCGTTGTGAAATGATCGAGACCCAAGATACCATTTAAAGTTAGCCATTTCAGCGGATCAGCGCTTAAGTTGATATTACCTGTAAGCCTGTCGGTTTTATCATTACTGTTGTTCTTATTTACATCCCAGAAAGGATTATCAAACTCAACTGAATAATCAGTAACTGTTCTCAACACTTTTCTGGTTCCATCAGCATTCTGATATTGACTTGCATCAATATTCAATGGATAAGTAATAAGGTTGTTGTAGTATGTTCCTGCTCCTTTAGGAACCTTATCGTTGTCAGAGATGATATATGCCCAGCTGGAAGATATGTTCATCTTCTTGTTCAACCTGGTTGATCCGGTCAACCTGAATGAAAGTCTATCATATCCGGTATTAGGAACCACACCTTTTGAAGAAACATATCCTGTGGAGAAACGATAAGTCGCATCTCCCGAGCCTGCCTCAACACTTAGATTATGTTGCTGAGATGACCCTTGCTGGAAGAAATTTCTAATGTTATCATATTTAGGAGTATTGGCTGGATATTCAGGTCCGAAAAATCTAAAACCGTAAATAGTAGAAAAGGCATCAGGATTGTAAATTCCGTTAGTACCTCTATTGTATACATCCTGGATCTGTGGGTATCTGTAAACTTCTTCTATTCTGAAAGAATTATCATAGCTGATCTTTGCTTTACCTGACTTCCCTTTCTTTGTAGTGATAATGATTGCGCCTGAGGCACCGTCAGAGCCATATAGTGCTGTAGCTTCCGGACCCTTTAAGATCGTGATCGTTTCAATATCCTCTGAGTTAATATCGGCTATCCTGTTTGTATAATCGCCATTCCTGTTAGCAAATCCTAATGCAGAAGTATTACTGGCAGGGATCAATGACTCCTGGTTCAACGTACTGTTGTCAAGTGGAACACCATCCACAACGAACAGCGGTTGGTTGTTACCACCGATTGATGTAGCACCTCTCAGCATAATTTGAGCACTGGCTCCTGGAGTACCCGCAGTTGATGTAACTGTTAAACCGGGAACCCGGCCGGCTAAAGAGTTTAAGAAGTTTTCTCTCCTTGTCTGGGCCACTTCTTCACCGGTAACAGTAGGTGCCTGGTAAGAAAGTTCTCTTTTATTACGTTGTTGACCATATGCAGTAACGACAACGTTTCCCAGATCTTTGTCTGAAGGGACAAGTCTGACATTTGCAAATTTGTCATCACCTACAGTAACAGATTTGGCAACATAGCCAACGTAACTGAAACTTAATTGATGCCCTTTTTCTGCTGCTATTTGATAACTACCTGCAGCATTGGTGGTAGCTTTTCGATTGGTGCGGGTGTTGGTTACAGTAACACCGACCAATGGAGTTCCATCATCGTCAGCGAGTACTGTTCCACTAACAGTTTTCTCCTGGGCGATCGAAACGTGGGGGGAAAGCAGTAAACATATTACTGCCGTAAGGAAGCAAGCAATCCTTCTCATATCAGGTTTTTTGTTTTAGTATATATAATAGTCAATAAAGCAAAATCACGCAACACCTCTATTAAAGACGCACAAAACCGAATTTAAAGCAATGTTAAAACAGTCCTACATAATTACAAATTTATTTGGGATTATTGATACCTTCTTATTGAAATTCGTAGTTGTTTTCTTTATGTTGAAAAAAACTGGCAGAAAAATGCAGCTTTTTAATCGTAGCGCTGTCCCTAAAGTACCTGCACCTTTTGCGCATATGGGCTCAGTAATTCCAAGGAGGGATCCAGCTCTGTAATCAAATAATCCAGGTTATCCAAACTACATACATTAAGTTTCTGTTCGCTATTCAATTTTTCAGAGATTGCCAACGCTACTTTAACTTTGGCCGCCTGTAACATTGCTTTTTTCACTTCAATCACTTCCCATTCCAGGTCAGTAACGCCATTTACATCAATACTATTGGTCCCTAAAAAACAAATGTCGGCTCTGATGTTCTTGATTTTCTCCACCACTTCAGCGCCGGCAGCCATCTGCGCTGATTTTAAAAGTTTGTTACCCAGAAATATCACCTCACAATTTGGATGATTCAAGAGTTCAAGCGCAATAGGAACACTCACTGTTATAAAAGTTGCATTCAGATCTTGTGGTAACGCTTTTACTAATTCCCTTATCGTAGTTCCACCAGACAGCAGCACAAACATCCCATTTTTGATCATCGATAGGGCTTTGCCCGCAATAACCTGCTTTTCAGGCAGAGAGTACACATTACTGTTGTTAATGGTAAAATGAAATGAAGTAGACAATGCTCCACCGTGTACTTTCAGTAACTTTCCCTCTTCAGATAATTCATTGAGATCTCTTCGAATAGTATCTTCAGATACGTTTAACTGAACACTAAGGTCGGATGACAAAACCTTGTTGTGTATGTTCAATTGCTGGAGTATATACCCTTGTCTTTCTTTCTTTAACATAAGCAGGGCTGAAAGATAAAGCAGTTTTTGAAAACACCAAACCTTATATAGCCGGCAAGTAGATGAGACGTAATTAAAACTATTGAAGTAATTCCTGCCAGGTCTTTGGCCTTAGTTCTTCAAGCCACTTGAAACCTCTTAATCTTATTTCAATATGATCCACCTGTCGCATAGGATATGTGGTGCCTTTCAAATCATTTCTAAAAACTACACGATGAGGTTTCTTATCAACGAAATACATGTCAATCACATCGGCAGATGATTTATTTACCCCTATAAATCCATCTTTATCATCCACTGCATAATACACACTCTCTGAACTTCCTCTTGCTCTCATATTATTTATGTTGCCTTCTTTGAAAAAGCCATTGATGGAATTTCCTCTAACCTGGTTAAAGTATTCTCCCTGTACTAAACTCACGGCCATTGCATTTTCATATACATACATACGTTCCGGCTTTTTGTATTTAGTATAGAGGTAAATCGTATCACCGGTTACCTGGTTATTATCAGCCCACACAATTGGTTGTTTGAAGAGCCGAAAAGCAGAATCCTCCAAAGAATAAAATAAAGAATCACCTATTGCTTGCATAGAATCTGAAAAGATTCTCACGTTGAAATATGCCTCGAAAAACCGATTAGAACTGCTGTCTTTCTTTGCGATAGCTGTATCCTTTTTTACTGCATTAGAGTCCCTGATTTCAGGAACAGGCCGTGATTTGCGCAGATCGGTAAGCCTTGCAGAATACAATGTATCTGCGGCAATGAAAATGGAATCATTATTTTGCTCCATTATCATCAAAGGCTTTACCGTAGCGAGAAAGGAACTGGCTATCCGGTTAAATTTTATATCATTCGCAATAACGGTGGTTCTGTTGCCCGAATCCTTTGTTTTATATACTGCATTACCCTGGGCCTGGCCGAAGCCTGTGGTGTTATCGTAAGCAATTCGGTCAGCAACCAGATCATAATCTTTCTCTATAATAGTCGATCTGCTTGAGAAAACGGTTTTGCCATTCTTTTTATCATAATAACCTGAAGTAGTTTCTATCGTGCGCTCTTTTCCAATGATTCTTGTTTTAGCAAGGAAAGTAGCCACTTCTGTGTTAAGGTTATACATCAATGTATCAGTATACACTTTATACTCCGGGTCTAGTAACACCACTTTTTTTCTGAAATACATATCCTGTGTATCTCCGTAATAGATGCCTTCGGTGCTAGTGAGAGTAGTATTGCCCTGTACTATCTTTCCCCCGTTTTTATAGGTTCCGATCTTTCCATCGAGTTCATATTCTAGTTCAGATGTAGTAAGGACACCTTTGTTATCTGTAAGCCGAACATTTCCTCTTAAATACGCTTTTTTTTCTTTGCCTATATATTTCATGTAATCAGCGTAGGTGTGTACACTGTCTGCATCATTGATGTGCACCTTGCCGAATGACTCAACTATATTATTATTCTGATCAAGCACTGCACTGTCACAATAGAAAAGTGTATTCTCCTTTTTCAATGTCACATTTCCTGCAAGAGAAATGAAATTAGTTTGACCTCTTTTTTCAAAGTTGTAGCGATCTGCCTTTAAGATCTCAAGAATACTGCTGGCTGTAGCCATAGTATCGGTTACAGCAGCCTGCGCAATAACATCCTTACAAAAAATAATGGCAACAAAAAGAAGTATGTATTTGAACTTAAGTTTTTTCATTATCGCTTGCCTGTTGTATCTGTTGTCTGCGGCAATGGCTCTTTTAAAGGTGGCGGCGTTGTTTTCTTTCCTCCGAAAACAGAGAAAGAAAGACTCACATAACGTTTCGGATTCACACGAATATCGTCTAACAAAGTATTCAGGCTGCGGGTAGAATTGGTAAGATTGTTATAAAGTTGTTTATCGTTTAATAATAACCCGATGGAACCTTCTTTTGAATCTAGCTTAGCAAGCGATGTTTCTAACCTTGTAACAGAAGCTTTCATCTTATCCGCAATAGATTTAATGTCAGTTTCAGATAAGTTCCTTGATGTTTTTTCAAAATTGTCAATAGCAGATGTAAGCTTGCCATTGTTGGCTGCAAGATTGCCTGTGAAACTTTCAACATTTTTTAGTGATGCCGCTAATGTTCCGCTTTGAGTATTTAACATCTGTTGTAAAGAGTTAGTTGAAGCGATCAGTTGGCGTGAGATCACATTAAAATTCGCCATAGTGTTTTGCAGGTTGGCTCTTGTAGCAGCATCTAATGTATTATTGAAGTTTCGCAACAAACTGTCCATCGAAACCAATGCAGAAGACAGCTTATCAGATAAGGGTTTTACCTGTTGCCCGATGGACGCCAGCATACCGCCTTCGCCTCCACTTCTCAGCGTGTCGCCTTTTTTAATGAAATTCTTTCCTGAGCCTAATTCGATTTCAACAGAAGGGGAGCCAAGGGGGTTAGGATTCACTTTAGCGATTGAATTATCCGCGATCTGGTATTCATCTTTCAGCTTTATTTCAACCGCGTAACTTTTCAGATCTTTACCAATGGCTTCAATGCCATGAATAGTTCCTACCTGGTAACCGTTAACAAATACAGGATCAGAAGGCCTCAATCCTTTGGTGTCAGAGAAGGTGGCGTATATAAAATTTCCTGTTTTTAGAATGCTTTTTCCTTTGAGGAAATTAAATCCCAATATCAAGAAAACAATGGCTATTGAAGTGAGTGCTCCGACCTTTGTCTCATTACTAATTTTCATCAATGTATTTTTTGTATTCCCTTCAATAACAGTTGATCAAATTCAACGAGTTATTGTTAAGCAAAAATAAGGGTAATACCAAGATGAGGCCAAATTGCTGCTACCTTGATGAACTGGTTTGTATCAATTGATTTTCCAATGAATGCTTGTAACGCTTCAAAGCGTTTACAATTGCAAGGCACAGTTCTTCCTGACCTTTGTCACTGTTTAAGTAATCTTCTTCTTCAGGATTAGAAATAAAGCCTGTTTCTACCAGAATTGCTGGCATTGCTACTGCTTGCAAGACCCAGATACCAACTTGTCTTTGACGGGCCTCACGGCTGATCCTTCCCGCCTTAACAAATTCCTGCTCTACGGTTAATGCAAGACTTGCACTACGATTGAAATATTGTTTTGTCTTTAGAGAATACAAGATCATTTTTTCAGGAGAATTCGGGTTGAAGTCTGCTACTTGCTTTGCAAGCGTGCTATCGAGATACAGAGCTTCATTCTCCCTCATCGCTTGTTCTTTATCCTCATTTTTGTGAGCACCCCAAATGTATGTTTCAGTTCCCTTTGCAGAGCTGGGGGTAGTCCAGGTACGATAAGTAGGAACCTTACGAGTTTTCTTTTTTCTCTTTTTTCCTTTACCGGTATAATATGTTTCTGTTTTATATCCTGTAAATTCCCTATGCACTGAAGCCCTTGCGCTATTACAGTGAATGGAAATAAACAAATCGCCTTTTGCCTGGTTAGCAATATTAGCTTTAACAACCGGGTGCTGGTATACATCAGAGGTTCTCGTGTACACAACCTCCACATCAGATACCTCCTGTTGAATCATTTGCCCAAGTTTAAGCGCAACAGCCAATGAGATATCTTTTTCTTTCGAATAACGACCGGCTGCACCACCATCGTGACCACCATGGCCTGCATCGACTATGATTTTTCGCAATACTGGAGCAGAGGGCGGACTATATGGCGAAGAAACATACGCAAATGATGCGATCAATACAATGATACTCAGGGATAGTACGCTTATTTTTCTTAACATATTGAATTTACATTAGGGTATTCTTCACAAATCTTTTATTACCAGAAGCCCTATTTTTGTTTCACTACTTATGAGCAACTCATGTAAAGTTAGTGGAAAATGGATTTTAGCAGGGCTCAGCTTCCTTCTTCTCTTATTATTAACGCTCCAAATTAAGGCTTCGCATAAAAAGCTGAATTATTTTTTATACTCATTAACAGAATATTCAGATACTACGCCTGTAGCAAAGCCAGTAAAAATAAACCGCGATACTACAAGACCATCCATTACCATAGAT
>JAEZDC010000120.1 GCA_023429825.1 Bacteroidota bacterium
AAGCAGACCCGGCGCAGATACGACCCAGACCCGAACCACGTCCCTGCCACTATGCATCTCTAAACAACTAAACAGACAAGCAATGCAAGCGATACAGAAACGCTAGTGATATTCCATGTATAACACATGTACAAGCCATATTAATCTCAAGTAGGAGCCGTGGTTTTGTTGATCCAGGTGAAGCAAAAGCAAGCGGACCATTTGCAGGTGAAACAGGAATGGGTGTGAAAAAAGAATCCCTGTAGGTTAAGCCTTACAGGGATTTGTTATGAGCAAGCAACCGATCAACCCAAGCAAATTAGAGAAAGTTTCTTAACTAACAAACATTAGTACTCAATAATTTTTTATTCCTAAAGGCGGAAATTCTCCACAATAGATTTATCTCTTAGTCTTGATTTAGATAGTTTTGCAGCCTGAATTAACGAAGACCATTATATGTATACGATAAAAGTAAATTTTGAGCAGAAAGGATTAGAGCCTGTAAAACTGGAGAATATAGCACCAGGTGATTCACTCCTGGAGATTTTGCTGGATAATGAGATCGAATTACATCATAACTGTGGGGCTGTTTGTGCCTGCAGTACCTGTCATTTATATGTAGAAAAAGGTATGGATAGCCTCGAGGAGCTGAGTGATAGGGAGGAGGATTTCATTGACAGGGCGGTTAACCCCAGATTGAATTCCAGGTTGGGTTGCCAGTGCGTTTTACTGGATGGGGAAGGAGAGATAGAAGTGACCTTACCTGATCAGACGCAATTCCTGGGAGAGTAGATCGAGGATTTAGGGGATGCATTAAACGTAAATTTAATTACTGCGTCCGGCCTGGTCTACCGTACACAATATAACAGCTAAGTAAATAGAAAATAGTATGAGTCATTTTGAGCCACCTATTCATTGGAACGATTACGAGGATATTGCTTTAAAACTGTACGAACGTTTTGGAGACGATTTTAATGAAGGAAAAATATATCGTGTTCGATTTACTGACCTGTTAGAATGGGTTCTTCAGATCCCTGGCTTTGCCGGAACAAGAGAGCAAAGCAATGAAGGACATCTGGAGATGATCCAGAGCTCATGGGTGTATGAGTGGAGGGATAACCAAAAATAGTTGAATGGAAAACGTTCTTTCCTTATTTAGATCTGTAACTACGTTTGTATTCGATATGGATGGCGTGCTCACCGATGGGTCATTATGGGTGATGCCCGCTGATGTCTGGGTGAGAAGGATGAATATTAAAGATGGCTATGCTTTGCAGTTGGCTGTTAAAAAGGGTTATAGAGTAATTGTGATCAGTGGAAGTAACTCGGATGAAGTAAAACAACGTCTGCAAAAGTTAGGGATCACTGATGTGTTCATGAAAGTGGAAAATAAAGTTGAGCTACTTACCGGTTACATGAAGCAGCATTCATTGCAACAACAGGAAGTATTATGCATGGGTGATGACATTCCCGATCTTGAAATGATGCAGATAGCAGGATTATCCACCTGCCCGGCAGATGCAGTGCAGGAAATAAAAGCGATCTCGCAATATATCTCTCATATAAAGGGCGGTGAAGGTTGTGCGAGGGATGTGATAGAGAAAGCCCTCAAGTTAAGAGGCGACTGGAATAATGACACCTCTGTCCCTTCTAAGTAGTGATGTCTTTAGTATTACTGTATTTTCGTTTGAAATTATCTTAATTGAATTTAATTTTTGGCTTTGCAAAATTGGTACGGTGGGTCAATCTCGTATTCATTGCACTTACACAGGTGCTTTTCTTTTATTGTATTGTGAAGCCAGAGTATTCAGAAGCGGGAAGAACGGCTAATCTTTCAGGGGTTTACCTGTGGCTGCTCGTGTTATCGTCTGCGTTGATAGCTGCTGCAGGTTATATCATCAATGATTATTTTGATCTGAACATAGATCGCATCAATAAACCAGATAAACTGGTGGTTGAAAAAGTGATCCGTAGGCGATGGGTGATCATATGGCATTTGGTTTTGAGTGCAGCAGGAGTTTTGATTGCAGTTTATATAGATTATAAAACGCCAGTTCGATTCCTTACAATAGCTAATCTTGCCTGTGTGGCCTTGCTCTTTTTATATTCTATTTCTCTAAAGAAAAAACTGCTCTCTGGTAATATTCTTATTTCGCTACTTACTGCATGGACAATTTTTGTGGTGAGTTGGTGCGAGGTAAATCAACTAGCTGTACCTCGGTCCGGTTTCGATGCAGAACGTATCATCAAGCTGGCATTCATTTATGGAGGTTTTGCTTTTATCATTTCACTTATCCGCGAAGTAGTGAAAGATATGGAAGACGTGGAAGGAGACAGGCGTTACGGTTGCAGAACAATGCCAATCGTTTGGGGATTGAATGCTTCCAAAGTTTTTGTAGCAGTATGGATCATTGTATTGATAGCTGCCGTTGGTATTATCCAGGCTTATGTTTTACGACTCGGGTGGTGGTGGAGTGTGATCTATTCAGTCGTCTTAATTATTGCTCCTTTGGCATGGATATTTAAGCAATTGATGAAAGCGCAATCGGCAAAAGATTTCCATAAGCTGAGTTCAGTGATAAAGCTGGTGATGCTTACCGGGATACTCTCCATGCTTTTCTTTAAACTATACAATTAATTATGCAGCCTATCATTTTAGCTTCAAGATCTCCCAGGAGAAAGCAGTTATTGGAATGGGCAGAAATAGATTTTTCTATTTGTGTTCAGTTCACGGATGAATCTTTTCCTTCACATATGCCAGTAGAAGAAGTTCCTGTTCATATTGCCAGGAACAAAGCCATTGCTACCAGAGAACATTTGAAAGATGCTTTTCATGGCAGGCTTGCGAATGATCCCATCCTTGCTGCGGATACTATCGTGGTGTTAGGTAACGAAGTGATCAACAAACCGGATAATAACGAGCAGGCAATTGAAATGCTAAAGAAGTTATCAGGTAATAAACATAGGGTGATTACCGGGGTGGTTATTCTGAAAGATGAAGCAGAAGTGAGTTTTGCTGATATTACAGAGGTAGAATTTCATCCATTATCTGGCGAACAAATAGAATTTTATGTAAACAAATATCAACCCTTCGATAAAGCAGGCGCCTATGCCATCCAGGAATGGATAGGCGTAATAGGTATAAAATCCATCAAAGGGGATTTTTATAATGTAATGGGGCTGCCCGTAAGCCGAGTTGTACAGGAACTCAGGAGATTAGATGTTGCATAAGTTTTGAAATGACTCTTATAATGCGTACTTTTTCGTTCTCAACCCTACACCATGAACGAACGCTTACTCCAATTCATTTGGCAATTTCAATATTTCAATAAGCATGAGTTACATACAGAAGAAGGCGAGCCGCTCCAGGTCATTCACCATGGTACATTTAATATAAATCAAGGACCAGATTTTTTAAATGCAACTATAAAGATCGGTTCCACAACCTGGGTAGGTAATATTGAATTGCATGTAAACGCATCTGATTGGATCAAACACCAGCATACTTCGGATAAGAATTACAATAACGTTGTGTTACATGTAGTGTGGAATGCAGATATGATCCTCGACAAATTTCCAACGCTCTCTCTTGAAGAAAAAGTTCCGAAAGTCCTGATCGATCGATATCAGCAATTGATGCAGGCTTCACTAAAACGATCGTGCCAGCCTTTTCTGCCTGTATTGTCTGATCTGGGCTGGATGGCATGGAAAGAAAGATTGGTAGCTGAACGCCTCACCCGCAA
Source organism: Bacteroidota bacterium (assembly GCA_023429825.1). GTDB lineage: Bacteria > Bacteroidota > Bacteroidia > Chitinophagales > Chitinophagaceae > JAEZDC01. The sequence goes on from JAEZDC010000120.1 coordinate 3,723, forward strand.
AAGCGAAAAAGTTCTTAAGCTGTTAACGCAAACAAACAATAATTGGGAAGAAGTTTTCTGGCAGATGTTGGCAGGCAATTTTGGTATCAAAGTAAACACTGAAGTTTTCCAGGCAATGGCTAGGTCTGTTCCTGTAAGGATTTTAGCTCGTCATAAGAACCAGATCCACCAGTTGGAGGCTTTATTACTGGGACAATGTAATTTATTAGAAGGCGATTTTGAAGAAGCATATCCCGTAATGCTGCAGAGAGAATATCGATTCCTGAAAAAGAAATATGATCTGCAAAAGCAAACCATCTTGCCTCATTTTTTAAGAATGCGACCTGCTAATTTTCCTACCCTTCGTTTATCACAACTGGCAATGCTCATCAACAGGTCTTCGCACCTGTTTTCTAAAATAAAAGAGATAACCGATGTAAGAGAAGTTAAAAAATTACTAGATGTAACAGCTAACGACTACTGGCATTATCACTATCTTTTTGATGAACCTGTAGAATTTAAACCAAAGCATTTAGGAACCCAGATGATAGATAACATTATCATCAACTCGATAATAGTAGTGCTCTTTGCCTATGGTGAATATCAAAAGCAGCCAGAATTTAAAACAAAAGCCCTGAACTGGTTACAGGAATTAGCAGAAGAAAAAAATGCAATAACCCGGCAATGGGTCACGGCCCAGGTAGAAAACAGATCAGCTTTCGATTCACAGGCGTTAATAGAGCTCACCAATAATTATTGCTATCACCAGAGATGTCTTGAATGTGCTGTAGGCAACAAAATACTTTCATCCGGTTAAGCATTACCAATCGAACGTTACATCCAGTTTGATATCAGGGTGCAGGCTTTTCTCAACGGGGCAGGTCCTTGCGATTCTCACCAATTGCTCCTTTTGTTCTTCTGTAGCTTTAAATCTATCCGTAAAAGATAGTCTTGCAGTTATGCCTGCCACCCGCCTGGGAGCATCGGTACTCATTATTTTCGTCACTTCTATTTTGGTTCCATCAAAATCAAGTTGCATATCCGCAGCCTTGATCGCCATTGTAGTGATCATACAACTTCCCAGTGAAGAAGCTAAGAGATCAGTAGGAGAGAACCGCTCTCCCTTTCCATGGTTATCGGTAGGTGCATCCGTTTCGATAATAGTTCCGCTTTGCACATGCTTCATTTCAGTTCTTAAACCGCCTTTATAAATTACTTCACAAGTCATTTGATGTATTTTTGCCTAAATTTACGAGCAACAAATTATTCCATTGTGATGAAGATCATTTTATTGTTACTCGCTTTAAGCCCGATAACTTTATTAGCTCAAAAGCCGGATACAAAAGCACAGAAAAAAGCTGATAGAAAGGCTCAGGTTCAAAAGCTAAAGCAACAGGCTGAGGAAGATGCGATCGTTTTCAATAAGCAAACCGCATTCGGGATAAAATTAGCTACTGATGGATATGGTGCAATGATCGAGATCGGTAAAATGAAAACACTGAACAAAGCTTCTTTATACTGGTTTGAGATCGGAGAAAGAAAGCATCCGAAAGAAGAGAAGCTTTCACTGGCAGGTTTCAACTTCAGCAACCCCTTCATCTATGGAAAAAGAAACAATTTCTATTTCGCTAAATTCGGGATCGCTCAAAACCAGCTGATAGGTGGTAAAGGAAACAAGAACGGTGTGGCTGTGTCTGCCGTGTATGGCGGTGGAATTTCTGCCGGCCTCTTAAAGCCTTATTATATCGAAATACTTGATCCGGGAAACGGGAAACAAAGAGATATTCGCTACAGTGATAATCTTAGCAAAGACGACACACTGTTTATGGATCCGAGTGTTATCATCGGCGGCGCGGGTTTCACCAAAGGTTTCGGTGAAATGAAGTTTGTACCTGGCGCACATGCAAAAGCTGCGCTTCGATTTGATTACGGACGATATAATGAAATGGTATCCGCCCTCGAAGTTGGTCTTAACGCAGAGTTCTACTCTCAAAAAATGCCCATCATGTTGCTAAACAAGGAAAAGAACTTGTTTATCAATGCATATGTATCAATCGTCTTTGGTAAACGAAAGTGACTTATTTTTGCGGCCTGAAAGTGTGGTAGCCGGCTGAAGTGCATTTCTCATCTTCCGTTGCGTCGCACTCTTGTACTTTTTGTCTTTCATGGCAACAATCAAACTTTAATTGATGCAATCTACTATAGCCCCTTGCTCAACGACCACAGATGAAAAGCCGAAAAAGCCTAATTGGCTTCGTGTAAAACTACCTATTGGTGAAAGTTATAAGCATGTTCGCGGACTGGTAGATACACATAGGCTGCATACGATTTGTGAAAGCGGGAATTGCCCAAACATCGGCGAATGTTGGGGTGAAGGCACTGCTACATTCATGATACTTGGAAACATTTGCACCAGGAGTTGTGGTTTTTGTGCAGTTGCCACTGGCAGACCGGAAGCGGTGGATTGGGATGAACCACAAAGAGTGGCCGAAGCCATACACCTGATGAAAGTGAAACATGCCGTGATCACTTCTGTGGATAGAGATGAATTAAAAGATGGTGGTTCAATCATCTGGTATAATACCATCAAAGCGGTTAAGGCTTTAAATCCAACTACAACTTTAGAAACACTCATTCCTGATTTTAAAGGTGAAATTGAAAATATATTAAGAGTCGCTGTAGCTGCACCTGAAGTGATCAGCCATAACATCGAGACAGTTGAAAGGCTTACACGACAAGTAAGAATACAAGCTAAGTACAGAAGAAGCCTTGAAGTATTGAACACACTGAAAAAAGCTGGCGTAAGAACAAAAAGCGGGATGATGTTAGGCCTGGGCGAGACTAAAGAAGAAGTGATCCAATCAATGCAAGACCTTGCCGCTGTTGGATTGGATGTACTGACTCTTGGCCAATATCTTCAGCCAACAAAAAAGCATTTACCCGTACATCGCTTTGTGCATCCGGATGAGTTTGCTGAGTACCGGGAGATAGGATATGAGTTAGGATTTGATTATGTAGAGAGTGGCCCTTTAGTTCGCTCATCTTATCACAGCGAACGTCATGTAATCGCAGGATATGGCAGGTCAAAATGGTTAGAGGAAAAAGAACAATTACTGGTTCAATAAATTAATCCCGCTTCACAGCGGGTTTTTTGTTTTATAACTTTAATGTATGAGATATTTTAAACTGCTTATTCTCCTGTTTCCAACTATTACTGCAGCGCAGATAAAATGGAAGAATGTAGATTCGTTATTTCAGCCTTTGCCACCATCTGTGCATGTATATTATACAGAGGATAGTCTAGATGGTAAACCCAATAAGGCTTACTATGTGGAAGCCGATCTCAAAGACAAACGCCTCGAGTTTACAACTGATACAACAAAGGGAAGAAGATTTACACCTTCACAGTTTTTCGAGCGAAATAACAAGCCACTGCTTGTTGTGAACTGTACTTTTTTTGAATTCGTTCATAACAGCAATCTCAATCTTGTAATGCGAAAAGGGAAGCCTATTGCCTACAACAAAACTTTCATTCCATTAAAAGGAAAAGATACTTTCACTTATGCTCATACTTACCCATCTGCTATGGGAATAACGAAAAGAGGAAACGCGGATGTGGCATGGACATTTACTGATTCTACAAAAAAAGTATACGCTTCGCAACTGGCCTTCCCTGCTGTTATTGATTCGTTTAATCATTTTGCATTGAAGACAGCGAGGCAAAAAAGTATGCTGAACTTATCAAAGAAATATATCACCTTATCAAAATGGAAAATGCAAACAGCTGTTGGTGGTGGCCCTGTGTTGCTGCAGCAGGGAGACATTAATATCACCAATAATGAAGAAAGAAGATTTGGTGGTAAGGCAATCAACGATCGTCACCCTCGAACAGCTATGGGTTATAC
>JAEZDC010000089.1 GCA_023429825.1 Bacteroidota bacterium
ACGACTTCTTGATATCATCTGCAGAAATATAGGTTGCCGTGTTTCCTTTTTTAGCAGAGGATGGTATCCAATAACCATCTACGTCACCAAACTTATCTTTCTCTGCAATACCATGACCCGCATAGAAGATGAGCAGGTTATCATTTTCGCCCAATGAACTGCTCTTTACAATGATCGACTGCATTATCTCTTCACGACTCTTATTGTACAGTGTCTCTACGTTCTTGGAGCTGAAGGTGTATTGTGATTCTAAAATTGCCTTAAAATCATTTGCATCCCTTACAGGGTTTTCGAGGTCTGGAATTTTAGGATCAGTATAATCCTTTGCAGCAATGATGATCGCATGATATTGCGGACCTGAAACTGTATTATTTACTATAGGAACGATAATGTCTTCTTCTTTAGGTTGATTGGCATTACCCTGCAGGTTAAACGTCTTCGTTCCTTTATTTCCTTTCTTATCGGTAGCAGTAACTAATAAACTATTAGCTCCTTGTCTAAACGCAACAGCAGTAGTGAAAGTGCCATCTTCTTCTATCTTATCAATACGTATTCCATTCACCGTAACAAAAGAAATACCTGAAGGATCTTTCGCTTTACCTATCACCTGTGTTTTAGCATTATTCGAAACCACCTGTAATCCTCTGGAACTCTGCGGGCTGATCAGTAGAATCTCCGGCGCAGTCTTATCGTTCACTGCCAGGTCTGCTTTCTTTTTAACAATATCGTCCAGCGCCTGTTTAACATCTGGCTGCATATCGTGAATCACCAAAGCCTGCTCGTATGCTTCTTTGGCTTCTTCAAACCTTGACATTTTTTCGAGGATATACCCTTTGAGTGCGAGAATATCAATGTATGAGTTCTCCCGGGCTTCATTATCCTCATCAGCAGCTACAGAAGAGTATTCTTTAATAGATTGATCGAGCCTGGCTAAAGCATTTTCAAATCTTCCTGCAGGAATATCTTCATGAACTATATTAATATAATGCTTATAGAATTTCCACTTATCGTCGTCGAGCACTTTGGAATTGGTAGCAAGGAATTTTTCGGCATACATTTTTGCTTTATCCCATTGGTTCAGCCTTACAAGCGGTGAAATGACATTAGAAAGGCCTGACTCGGTAGCAGGATTTAAAGTGATGAAGGTTTCATCATCTTTAACAGCTAATTCATAGTTACCCATTTCCTGGTGCATGTACCCGCGGTAATAATACGGAGTTGAAAGCTTAGGATCTTTCTCCATTGCAGTTTTGTAATCAGCCAACGCAAGTGCATATGCTTTGGTCTTATGATAGAAGTAACCTCTTGAAACGTACCTGGTTGCTGCATTGGGTTCCAGGCGTATAGCCTCGTTAAAATCTTTCAAAGCTTCATCATACTGCCTGATGAGTCTAAAAAATCCACCCCTCATCACATAATCATTTGCCTTGCCGGATACAGCAACAGCCATGTTATAATCTGCGATAGCCAAAGCGGTATCTCCCAGTATTCGGTATGCTGTTCCGCGGTTTCTATAGTAAAGAGGCTCCTTCGGTTTTATCTTAATTGCCTCAGAATATTCCTTGATTGCGTTATCATACATTTTTTGATCACGGTATGCAAGACCTCTTAAATTATATGCATTAGCATTGGCAGGATCTAGTTTAATGATAGTAGTGTGATCGCTGATTGCTTTATCATATTCTTTTTTAGCAGAGTATACATAGCTGCGCAGGCGATAACCATCCACGTCAGTCGGGAAGAATCTTATTATCTGGTTATAGCTATTGATCGCGGCATCATAATCTTTTTTACCGTAATAGTAACAATCACCGATCCACCAGTTCATGCTCTTTTTATCTGCGCCATTTTTCAAAGCATCCTGGAAAGCAATGATCGCCTTATCATACTCTTTCTTTTGATAATATACCCTTCCCATATTGAAATGAGCATAATGATAATTCGGATCAGTTCGCAATGCATCCTGAAAATCGGCCATGGCAATATCATACTCGGCTTTCTTGTAAAAAGTGGCACCCCGCCAGTTCAGCGCACTGGTGTAGTTGGGATGTAAATTGATAGCGGAGGAGAATGAAGTGATCGCACTATCGTTACTGTTTCTGTTTGCCTGGTCGATACCAAGATTGCAAAGCTTGACAGCTTCTGCGCTTTGTGCATTCACATTGATGCTTGTAGCAATCACTATGCAGCAAACCAGCAATAATTTCAATGAATCTTCCAAAGCTACTTTATTCATTATCCGTCTATTTTTTTATAAAAATGAAATCTCCACCCTCATCACCCGCTTCTTTGATCTCCCCGTACTGTGGCACCTGCCCGTTAGCACTGTTATTAATTACTGCAGCCCGGAAGCTTGCAAACAATTGTGCGGCCGACAAAAACCTGGCATTGTTCTGTTGCAAGCGCTTCACTAAATATTCTATAAACACACTTTTATCAGGTACTTCCTTGAGCGTTCCACTGGTCATGGCTTTACGACTGGGTAGCTCGTATAATTGTTTTATATCAGTGGTAGCCGTTGACATGATAGACCTGCTTTTGAATATGCTACCCGCAAAACAGGCGTCTGTGATAAGTAAAGTATGTTTTGATTGAATTGCACTGATATACTCTTTGAGATCGGCATTCGTTAACCATGATGAACGATCATTACGTTGCGCATCCGAAGGAAACCAATAACCTTGTTTCCTCTGCTCATCCCAATATCCATGGCCTGCATAGAAGATCACGAGGTTGTCTTGTGATTTGACTTTTTTAGCAAGAGATTCTAAAGCCTGGAATATCTGTTTGCGTGTTGGGTTCTTCAACAGTTTCACATCTTCACCTTGAAAAGTGTATTTAGAAGACAGAACGTTGAATAATGATGTAGCATCTGCGACGGGCTGATCAAGATCTGTGATCGCATCGTCGGCGTAGTCCTGAACGCCAATCACCAATGCGTAATACTTCCCCTTCGATGAAACTTCATTAACAGGATTAACTACCGGTATTACCGGCTCTTCCTCCCTGGCTACATAAAACCTGTATTGTCCTATGTTATTCTTTTTATCGATCGCTACAATGTTGATCGTATTGTCACCTTTACCTAAAGGCAGGTTTGCATTGAAATTTCCTTTCTCTTCCAAACGGGCCTGTACACCATTGATCGTGATGCTTTGTACGCCGCTTTCGTCCTTTGCTATACCCTTGATCACCAGTGAAGAACCTGTTTCTACCACTTTCAACCCCCTGGTAACAGCAGGTTGTAATAATTCTATCTCGGGCCCTGATCTATCTTCCGGCAGGTAAGCGATCTTCAGGTAATCGATAGCAATTGTTTTGATGCTTCCTATCTGAAATGCCACATGCTGTATTGTTTGATTATTGTACTGCATGCTATGAACTTGCTTTCCATTTATGGAAAAGGAGATGGTTTGATCTTTTTTAGTGATCCTGCCGGTATTTAAGGCATTATTATTTTTTGCGATGATATCATCTACCGTCCAATCCTGTAGTGATTTAGCGCCTTGTGTCACTACCCAATGCCCGTTAGACAAAGTCCATAAGCCATATGTGTTCTCACCTTTGCTGTCAAAGAAACAAATGAGCCCACTACCCCAGTCTTCACTTCCCTGTATTTGTATAAAAGACCATTCAATATAAAAATCACGGTTTTTGTCTATCGGCGGGATATTCGGATTGGTCTGCCACCAGGTAGTATTTTCTTTTTTACTCGAGAAATAATAGTATCCATTCTTTATTTCCCTGTTATTGAAATCATTACTGGTAACATTCCAATTGTTTTTATTGTTATTGAAGTCATCAAAGAAGAATATCTCTTCCTGGCCTATTCCGTTAAAGGTGAACAATACCGATACCAGCAGGATGGCTAATCTTACACTCGTCATTATGGGAATATTTTTACTTATGATCCATCTCCACCATCAAGGCTACTATGCTTTTACCATTGCTGAACCCTTCGAAGCCGATCTTGTCTTTTGAGAATTTGATGTGCTTCGGTTCCACCATGTCTTTACCGATCACCTTGTAGATCCTTTCACTAAAGGTGCCCTGCTGGCTGGTAATATTGCTAATGATGTTATTTATATCTAAAGATGTTTTACTGTACAGAATACATAAAAAATCTTTACCCGGTTGTTTATCAAATTCTATGAAGTGGTCTTCATCCGGAATGGCCACGTCATTTTTCCTGTCTGTCAATGCAGCGCTGATACCATCTTCGTAGGGAAATATTTTAGTTACGGCATTAGAAAGATCAGAACTGATAGCATACACAAATGCAGGCTCATTATTACTGATGTATATCCTGAACCTTGTTCCTGAAGAATATGAATTCGCTACCTGGTAAATGGTGAGCGGGCCGGGAACCGTTTGTGCGGGCACTACAGAAAGCCCTCTCGTAGACATCAACAGGTTGGCAGGCATTTGCATACCGGTGGATAAGACCAGCTTCAATTGGCCAGACAAGTCTGCCAGTTCCGGCTTAGGCGCAGGTAAGTCTACCATTTCAAATGCATACTTTACAAAGTTTGCGAAGTCGTCATACTTCACCCAGATATAACCTTTGTTACCCCACCCTGTTCCCCAACTGTTTTGGATCTCGAAAGCCTCTTTCGCATTATCATACCCTACAACGCACATTGCATGGCCACCATAACTGTTAAGCGGTTCTTCTTTTGGCACCCATACATCTTTCGCGTTATTGAAGGATGGAGGGCATATCATTCCTATGATAACAGGCTTCTTTTCTGATAATGATTTTTTAACTGCCTGTATTTTAGCCGAAGCCGTGGCATCTGCATCAAATATTTTATGGAAGTCTTTTATTTTAGCATTAGAAGCAAGCCTGATCTGGTGGTCTGAAACAGCAGGCACACATAGATCAGAAAGGTCTTTATAGCTTACATCGCCAGTGGTCTTCAAAAGCTCTAATGCTGTAAGTATGCTCGAACCTCCCTCGCAGCCAGCATCGGTAGGCTTCAATAAGCGGAAGAGGAAGGCTGGTGAATAAGCCCAGGCCGTGATACTATCCTTGTTGGTCCAGTTTTGTTTAATGGCTTCTACTATGGTTCTGCCGCAATAGCCAACAGACCATGCCGTACAGGTACCATGATTTCCCTGGCTTTTGGGATGTGGTGCATACTTCTTAATGGATGCAGACTCAGGCACATTGTCTAAAGACCTCGTGAGCTTAGCTTTTTTAGGGACCATTGAATATCCGGCATCATCAAAATCAAGTCCGCGGGATTGGGCGATAACGTTAAAAGACAGGAATAACCCTGCCAGGGGTAGAAGCGCAAGTTTTCTCATCTGAGTGGTTTTCTTAATGGATATGCAATTTATGCCATTCTACCCTAAAGAACACACATGCTTATTGCCACTTTATAGTCATTTGTTCTGTACCGTTTTATTAGTGAATAAAAGGTGGAATATTAAGTGGAAATGCCATTCATAATTCAGTGATCTATCAAATTACTATCATTCTTTATATTTCACCTATGAAACCACTAATGCTACTACTACTCATTGTGCTGCTCTGCATGAACGCACAGGCGCAAAACGCGAAACCTTATTTCTACGACGCCGCCCTTTCTCCAACCACCAACGAAATAGTATTTGTTTCCGGTGGAGATATCTGGACAGTCTCTGCCAATGGCGGCGAAGCCAGGTTGCTCGTATCTAATCCTGCAATGGAGACAAGACCACTCTATTCACCTGATGGAAAATTTCTTGCCTTTAACTCCCAACGCACAGGCAACGGCGACATTTATGTATTGAATATCGCCAGCGGCACCCTCAACCGCATCACTTACGATGATGGTTTAGATGATCTGCATAACTGGTCGGCAGACGGGCAATACATCTACTTTTCTTCAACTGCAAGGGATGTAGCAGGTATGAGAGATATCTATCGTGTAAAGGCTTCGGGCGGTACACCGATGCTTGTGAGCGATAACCGGTATGTTGCAGAATACTTTGCTGCTCCTGCTCCCGATAATAAAACCATTGCTTTTGTTGGAAGGGGATTTGGCGCTACCCAATGGTGGAGGAATGGAAGAAGCCACATCGATGAATCGGAGATATGGCTGATGGATGAACAGACCAAGAAATACACCCAGCTTACACAACGCGGTGCCAAACAGTTATGGCCAATGTGGAGCCCCGACGGAAAGACATTGTACTACGTATCTGACCGCAACGGCGAACAGAATATCTGGATGCATCCTGTGAACGGAACTGCCAAACAGATCACCAGCTTCAAAAATGGACGAGTATTGTTCCCTTCAATTTCTAAAGATGGAAAGACCATCGTGTTTGAAAGAGACTTTGCAGTATGGAAGATGGATCTTGGTTCTAACGACGCCAAACCGGTGAACATCTCGTTAAAAGGTGTTGCTGCATCTAACGCCACAGAATTACTTCGCTTGCAAAATGGATTCTCCGAATTAGCTGTTTCTCCTGATGGAAAGAAAGTTGCTTTCATTGCGCAGGGCGAATTGTTTGTAGCAGGTACTAAAGATGGGGGTGACGCTACCAGAGTAACCACTACTGTGGGAATGGAATCATCGCCTGTATGGACAAAGAATAGTAACAGCGTTATCTATACCTCGGATCGTAATGATAAAGAGAACATCTATCAATATGATTTCATCACCGGTAAAGAAACACAACTCACCAGTGTAAAAGCAGATGATGGTTCATTGAAACTATCACCTGATGGCAAGAAGCTTGCTTTCGTTCGCAATGGTAAAGAATTACTGGTGCTGGATCTTACCTCTAAAAAAGAAACATCATTAGCCAAAGCACCGCTCAGCTTCTCTCCTATCAACAGTGGTGGCGATTATAGCTGGTCGCCTGATGGCAAGCACATTGCTTATGCCGCATTCGGTGCAAAGGCATTACGTAATGTGTACATTGTTCCTTCTGCAGGTGGTGAATCGAAGCCTGTATCATTCCTTGGCAACACGTTTGGCGGCGATGTTGTTTGGGGCAATGACGGCAGATCGATCTTGTTCGTAACACAACAACGTACCGAGAACGGACAGGTAGCAAGAGTTGACCTGCAACCGCGTTTACCACGTTTTCGTGAAGACCAGTTCAGGGATCTTTTCTCCGACCCCGCAACGCCTGCAAAACCTAAAACAGATACTGCTGTGGATTCACTTACTTCAACGCCATCTGCAAATAAGAATATCGTGTATGAAGGTATCCGTGACAGGCTCAGTCTTTTACCACTGGGGATGGACGTTAATTCTATCGACATCAGTAAAGATGGCAATACACTCATCATCGTGGCTGTGAATGCAGGACAAACCAATATTTATTCTTATTCTTTAGATGAATTATCGAAAGAAGCTGCAGTGATGAAACAACTCACTTCCACTCCGGGCTTCAAAAGTTCTGTGCAGTTGAGTAATGATGGTAAAGAGGTTTATTATATTGAAGGTGGTCGCATCAACAGCATCAATATCGACAATAAGCAGGTGAAGAACATTGCGGTTACTGCAGAGATGAGCGTGGACTTTCACGAACGCAAGATGGAGGTATTCAACCAGGCCTGGGAAATGCAGGATAAAGGCTTTTACGATGAGAAGTTTCACGGGGCAGACTGGGATGCGATCAAAACGCAATACCAACCTTATATCGAAGGTTCGCAGACAGCGGACGAGATGAGAAGGATACTCGGGCTGATGGTGGGTGAGCTCAATGCAAGTCATAGTGGTGTTAGCTCAAGTGCGAATCCGGTATTTAACATTGGTAAGCTGGGCGTTCGCTTTGATCGCGATGCTTATGAGAAGAATGGAGTATTCAGGATCACGGAAGTACTCGCTTCCGGCCCGGCTGCATTAAGCAGTAAGATCCGTGCGGGTGATGTGATCACTGCTATAGACGGTGTTGCATTGAATGCGAGTACTAACCTTGACGCATTACTGGAGAATAAAGTAAACAGGCGGGTATTGCTTACTATTTCATCTAACGACGCCAAAACGGAAGTGGCATTGAAACCTGTGAACTTTAATACAGAAAAAGGTTTGGTGTACAGGCAATGGGTACAACAGAACCGTGAATATGTTGCTAAGATGAGTAATGGAAGATTGGGTTATGTGCATATGATAGATATGGGACAAAGTTCTCTCGACCAGTTACACCTGGACATAGATGCACAGAATCAAAACAAGGATGGTGTAGTAGTAGATGTTCGTAATAACAACGGCGGATTTGTAAATGCCTACGCAATCGATGTACTCAGCCGCAAAGGTTATATGAATATGCAGGTGAGAGGATTGCCTGAAGCACCCGCAAGAACACAACTGGGGCAAAGAGCATTAGACAGACCAACGATCTTAGTGACCAATCAACATTCGCTGAGTGATGCTGAAGATTTCACAGAAGGTTACCGCACACTTCAACTAGGAAAAGTTGTAGGTGAACCTACTGCAGGATGGATCATCTTCACTTCTAACATTACGTTGTTTGATGGTACCGTTGTGCGATTGCCTTTTATCAAGATCACGGATCATGAAGGAAAGAACATGGAGCTGGCGCCAAGACAGGTAGATATACCTGTAACCAATGCACTGGGTGCTGCAGGTGATGCACAGTTGGATACTGCGGTGAAGGAGTTGTTGAAACAAATTGATGCAAAGAAGAAGTAGATCATCACAACCTGTCAGATTCTGAAACCTGGCAGTTTGATGTTATATATGAAGGCGGCTTATGCCGCCTTTGTCTTATTTACTTTTTGTCTAGACACAAAAAGTAACAAAAAAGTCAAGAACGGATGATATTCAGCACATCCGCTCACAGCGCCCTGATGTAGCTTTTGTACTACTGAGACTTCAAGTGGTAAGCCTTGATCAATACATGAAGGTGCTGATGAAATGTATGTAGCCATCATTTTTTATATGCAGAAACCATCTAACATCCAATATCTAATATCCAGCATCGCCCTCTATTTTACACTATCAGCTTTTATTTATCATTCTTCCCGCAATCTGATACAGTATTGTACACCAACCGCATCACCGTATTATCTTTTGCAGTAAGCTCCATATACATCTCTTTGGCATTCCAGGTAATGGTGTACACTTCCTTCAATTTATCTGCACCTGCACCGATAGTGGAGAGTTTGTTGCCTGCGATTGTGTAGGTGCCCGACTGCACATAACTGCTCTGCATTTCCCAACGGCCATTGTTACAAAATATGAACGGCGGCCATGAGTGATAATTTTTTGGTGTGGTCCCTTTTTTATATATCGCCTGCAACCACCAGGCTGTTCCTTTTATTTTAGGCACTGCACCATTAATCGGAGGTATCTTGTTTTTCGAAGATGCTTTATCATCTTTCTTCGTCTGTGCTTTTCTTATGCGATCGGGACCAAGCCACAGATCATAATAATCACCATAGCCAATGAAATGAACCTTGTATTGTCCGTCTTTGATGTCGATGATCTCAGCAGGCAACCAAAGGTTCACATTGTCTTTCGCTTCTACTTTATCTCCAACGTTGTATTTGGTTTGCCGGGCATTAGCGAAGATCGTTGCCACCAGGGCTAAAGATATCAATAACGGTGTAACGTGTTTGCGCATATATTACTATTGTCTTTAAAAGTATTCAAGGCTCAGCAAATATGCAATAGCATTATTAGTAGCACCACTTAGCCAGGCACTACAAACTTGACCGGGAGTCGAATATCAATAACTGATCTTCATGAACACTTCAAACCCGCTGCCATTAAAATGTTTATACCATACTACTTCGATGGTCAGCGATCTGTGACTGGTTTTGTAATCAGCATTCAAAGTGGTAAAGCTCCATATCCTTGTTTTCGTATAAGTGAGCTCTTGTTCTTCTATGTCCATCACCCCCATGATCCAGTTGCAGTCGAGTGCTTTCGCTGTTTCATTATACTTGCGTGTGGCTTCTGTTTCGTCAGTGGTCTTTATAAGATTGACAAGAAAAGAAGACGAACCCATTTTTGAAACATTCACTTCGCTGTTGATACTTCCGGGAACACTTACCAGTGACTCGTAACTGGTGGCAGTATTGTTGGCGCCTTTCTTAGCACCTTTCAGGGATTCGAATTTCGGACCGCTGAGCAGTACCTTTTCCATAACAGTACAGAAGTCTGACGTGGTTGGCGGAGCACCCTGAGCTGCAGCATTAATAATGATGGTGAATAAAGATGCGATCGTTAATAAGATTGTTTTCATAATAAGGTTTGATACAGATGAAATAGTTACACTAAAGTAAGCCTGCGGTCAACCTGTCCTCATCCGTGATAGATGGTATTTGCCTTGATATCGGACAACCTCTAACCCATCTCCTGGGAAGAGTGGTCTGAATATGGAGATGTCCCGTGAGCCAAAAGTAAATACGGTGACGTCTTCTATTTTTAGTTCTTATTAAATATGAATGCCTGGGACAGATCAATTACATTTTCCAGATGTGCTGCGGACGATGCTCCTGTTGTTTTGACTGGTGACCACCGTAACCTGCTTATCGGCTGAGATGGTTACACTACTGCCATTCTGGAATCCTTTATAGTCCTGGGTAAAGAAGCCATCGGTAAAAATGTGCTGGCCGGCATTATACCCGTTCCTGATCTTCACAACCATGAACATCCATTTGCGTTGATATTCATCACCGGACATTTGCCCCATCAGCAGGGCTTTCATATCTGCTCCCCAGGTGCAATCATCAATAATGCCAATGGCATAGGTATCTCCGCCAATCACACTGAAGATCTTATTAATATGCGGCATTTTTGAAACCAGCTTAGCGCCAACCAGTTTGTCTGGTGTCAATTGAAATGGAAGGGATAATTTGGGAAACGCATCAATGAACTTTTTGTATTCAGGATCATCTGTTACTTTTTGCTGGCTGAATGCTGCGAATGGTATTATAAGGAATAGTAATGCCCATGTTTGTATGATACGCATGAGAAGAAGATTTTTGTCGTTGAAGGTAAATCTACTTAAAAGATGATCATCGGCTACTACCCTCCATATGGTATGCCGATATCGTTAACCATTATCCGCACTTGTCCTTTCGTAAGATCGCAAAGCCGGGAAACTATTTTTAAAAATACCTTTATCACAATAAAACCCACATCCATGATTCGACCACTTATGCTGTTGTATGCAGCACTATTCACACTCGCTTGTAATAATGATGCAGGTACTACCACTGCCACCGATACAAGTTCCGCTACGAAAGAAGACTCGTCAGCTAATATTGCAATCGACCTGGGTGGGTGCTACCTGCGTGTAGTGGAAAGAGATTCCCTGGTGGCATCGTTAACCCAAACAGGCAATAGTATTACAGGCAAACTGATGTTTGATAACTATGAAAAAGATGGCAGTACAGGCACCGTGACGGGCACTGTCGATAAAGACATTATAAAGCTGATCTATCGCTTCCGCTCGGAAGGAATGAACAGTGTGTCGGAAGTTTTTTTCAAGATCACCGATAATGGATTGATACATGGAATCGGTGAAGTAGCGGTAGAAGGTGATTCGGCGTATTATTCCAACCCGGGTTCTGTTCGATATGAAACAAATGAGACATTAAGAAAAATATCGTGCGATTCGGTGCAGATCGCTACCCGTTGAATGAACAGGATGAGTTTTACTATCCGTTTCCTTTTTCATAACCGAAGAGTGCGTAAGCCATATTGTATGTATTTTGCGCTAGGGAAAACCTTTTGGTCCGCCAATAGTCAGTTATCCTTACTACCGCTTACCCGCTTCCAGCTCCATTCATCATTCCGCTCATATCCAGCTTAAACTTATTTGATCTGCCCGGCTCTATGTTCTCAGAAATTATAAAAAATGAGAACATGTATCACCTTTACGCTCCTATTCCTTTGTATTGTTGTAAACGCACAATCGAAAAAAGATGTGCCGGATAACGAGATCATTGAGCAGTTGAGAAATAAATCAATGAAGATCGAAACAGACAGGGCTGTACTCTGGTTTAAAGACAGTGCAACAGATAAAGGCAAAGCACAGCAGTTTGCCAATGATATTACCACCGGCATCATTGCGATAGAAACATTCACCGGAAAATCATTTGAAAAAGAATATTACAACGCCGCCAAAATAGAATACTTCATTTCAGATCTTACTACGGTATCGCATGTATACAACGGATATCATCACAACGAAGGTGAGAGGTTGCCTTTCATCTTTTTCTCTTCAAAACGATTTGCGCAGAATAGCATCCCTTACTTACATGAGACCACGCATCTTATCCTTCATGAATTTCATTCCTTGTGGTTGCGTGAAGGCATGGCTGAATGGGTGGCAATGAAAGTGGCACAGCAATTAGGTAAAGGTCATACCGCATTCTATGGTGATGACCATGCGAAGGATCCACACCAGTTGGCTGCAGGCATTCATACGCATGAAGGAAAAGACGTGGTGATGAATCTTGTAGGAAAAAATGGTATACCTGCATTCAAGAATACCGAGATACGCAGAATGTTCTATATAGGCAGCACGTCGCTGGTGATGTACCTGGCTGAACAATTAACTAAAGAAGATCTACTGGCACTCTACTTTGAGAAGGATACAGAACAGTGGCTGGCGCAAAAGCTACAACAACCGGTGAGCGATATTAAAACGGCCTGGCTGAAGCATCTGCCTTCTTAGCGATCACATAAAATACCGCATCACAGGTATGCATTGTTGTAAGGGAACGATTACATTTATACAAATCCCTTATATGCGATATCACCTGACGTTGTTATGTTCCCTGTTTGCAGTTGTTGGTTTTAGCCAGGTAAGAGATATAACTCCTTTTTTAAGCCCGGACGAACAGGTTTTCGATCTTCAGACAGATAGCCAAGGTATGTTGTACGCAATCAAAAAAGAAAATTACAACGGCAAGGCCGTATTAAAATACAATGGATCGTGGTCTGAAGTTATCGGTTATACCGACAAGCCGGTAAACCTTTACGTATTGGATGATATAATGTACCTGTTAACAGAAAAGACTTATAGTTCTTCTTATCGCCGCCTTGAAAGACGCACAGTCAACGGGTGGGATTCCATTCCGGTAGCATCATTAGGCGGACATATTTCAGATGTTTTACTTGTAAAGGGTGAACTGGTGGTTAAAGGGAAATTCAAGGGGCCTGAGGGTCCTTATCATTTGGCCAAATGGGTGAATGGTAGCTGGCAATCGTTGCCACTGCCCCAGGATAAGCTTATTGCTCACATGGTAGCCAGTTATTATCTCACTGATCATGGAGTGGATGCGAATGGTGTACATTATTTCCATGTAAGAAAGGGCGGTGATACGATACACAATGAGATCTTGACCTGGGATGGGATCAACTGGAACAAACTAGGTATTGATGGCAAGTTTTCGATCAACAATGCAGCGGTTGCTCCTGGTGGTAAAGTATATGCCAGCCGGTTTACAAAGGATATACCGCCGGGAATTTTTGAACTGTCTGGTAATAACGGAAGAATAATTGAATGCACTGCTAAAGGCTATGATGGCGGCTGGCTGAGTATGATCGCCGTGAATGATGCCAACGAGGTTTTTACCGGGGGGCATACCAAAAAGAAGAAAGACTACCTGGTTTATAAATACAGTAATGGTAACTGGGAAGAGTTTGCAAAGATCAAACAAGGCCCTTTCGACATGCTGAAATATCTGAACGGAAACCTGTATTTAAAGACGGCGGACAAGCGGCTCATTGCTATAAACGGTGCAGGTAAACCCGTAGAGAAAAAGAATATCCCCATCGCTACTCAACCCTCCTATGAGGAGCGTGAAAGAGAACTGTGGCGTATATACAGTGAGTACAGTACAACGGAGAGCAGTACATGGCAACGTGTGGATGATGCTATAGAATTCTTCAATGGAAGTTACGAAGATGATGAGAAGACCATGTCTATTGCCAGGACAGGAAAGCAGGAAACAGATAAACTTATAAAAGATCTGAACACGCTTAAGAGCAAGATCACCGTACTGGAACTAGGTGGCATGCATGCATTGAGTAATGCGATGACGGAATTCCTGGATGCCAGCCTGAGTTATGTCTACTCATGGAATACCATTTTTTCCTGCTACATCAAGGAAGACAATCCTTGCTTTGAAGCAACGAAGAAGCAACAGGATAATATCCTCAAGCGATACCAGGAAAAGGAAGCGCAGTTGAAGCGGGCTGCAGCGGAATTTAGAGACAGAAAAAAGTTATGATCATTACTTATATTGTTGAAGTTATCAAATCAACAATCAGCACATGAAGCAACGCGAAGCTATCATTCAAAATTACATTGACGCATACAATAGTTTTGATGTAGAGGGAATGATAAAAGATATGGATGATAATGTGATGTTTCAAAATGTTTCAAACGGCGATACAAACATTTCGTTACAGGGTATTGATGCATTTAAAGCCCAGGCGGAGCAGGCAAAAATTTATTTCACTGAAAGAAAACAAACCCTCACATCTGTTACGCACAGCCTTGATACAACAGAGATCGAGATCGATTACCACGCTGTACTCGCAATCGACTTTCCTAATGGTATGAAAAAAGGCGAGGTGTTGAAAATGCAGGGAATTTCGCTATTCACCTTTAAGGGTGATAAGATTATAAAACTGGTGGATGTTAGTTAAAGTCATGCTAACGACAGTGAGTTCATATTGGATACCCGCTACAATGTATGTGAATCACTTATCTTCTTTTTAAACAGCCATTTCTTCCATTAACGTTTCTTCTACTGACGAAGGTCAGTTTTTACTTTAATGCTCATCATTGGCTAAGGATCGTTATACATGGAATTTTGCAATATAAATTACCAAGTATGCGATTACCTTTTAAATACGTTTCACCCGAAGAAGCTTTATCTATCATTCAAAGCGGCGACCGGGTGTTTGTTCATGGCAGTGCACAAACCCCATGTGACCTGATGAAAGAGCTGGCTAAGCAAGCACACAGGTTGAGGGATGTGGAGTTGACGTTCATCAGCGTTTACGGAGATATCGAAATAGATAAACCGGAGTATGAAGACAGCTTTCATATCAACTCTATGTTCGTATCGGGCAGCATTCGTAAAGCCGTTGCGGAAGGAAGAGCAGATTATATCCCAATGTTCTTAAGTGAGATACCAGGCTTATTCAACCGCGGTATCATGGAGCTGGATGTGGCTATTGTGCAGGTATCTGTTCCTGACAAGCATGGTTATTGTTCCCTGGGTTGTTCTGTAGATATTGGTCGTGCCGCTGTAAATACTGCTAAGTATGTTATTGCACAGGTGAACCCTAACGTGCCACGTACACACGGTGACGGGATGTTTCATACCAGTAAGTTCCATGCGATCACTTACAGTGAAGCACCGCTGCAGGAAGCGAGATTTGGCGATAAGGTGAGTGCAGAAGAAATGAAGATAGGTGAATATGTAGCGAGCATGATCGATGACCGCAGTACTTTGCAAATGGGTATCGGTGCCATACCGGATGCAGTGTTGAAATGTTTAACGAATCACAGGGACCTTGGTATGCATACCGAGATGTGCAGCGATGGTGTGATAGACCTGTATGAAAGAAATGTGTTCACCAACAGGTATAAGAATATTCACCCGAATAAAGGTGTGGTAGGCTTTGCACTGGGCACCAAACGATTGTATGACTATCTAGATGATAACCCCGCGTTTGCATTCCTCGATATCAGTTATGTGAATGATCCGCACGTGATCAGGCGTATCAACAAAATGATCGCGATCAACAGTGCTATAGAGATCGATCTTACGGGGCAGGTTTGTTCTGATTCCATCGGTTGTTACCAGTATAGTGGTATCGGCGGGCAGATGGACTTTATGAGAGGTGCTGCTTTGAGTGAAGGTGGTAAGCCTATCATTGCGCTACCATCCAGAACTGCGAAAGGTGTAGCGAGGATCGTTCCTTTATTGAAACCGGGTGCAGGCGTGGTAACCACCAGGGGCCACGTACATTATGTAGTTACCGAATACGGTATCGCTTACCTGTATGGTAAGAACTTAAGACAAAGAGCAAAAGCGCTAATAGAAATCGCACACCCTGATGACAGGGAGATGCTGGAAAGAAGTTGTTTTGAAAGATTCAAACAGTTTGAGAAGTTCTCTAATGTTGATTTGATGATGGCCGTGTAAAATGGTTAAATCCGGTGGAAAACGCTGAAGACATGGAAACTTTATCGCTTGCGACGTCAGCGTTTTCTGCCGGGATATGTTAGAAACACTTCCGTGCTTTCAGTGTTTTTGCGAGATATCCCTTCAAATATTTCTTATTGCTTTTGTTTTACTCCAATTAATAGATAGATCCATCCAACAATGAAGAAAACTCCGCCTACCGGCGTGATGGGGCCAACCCATTTAAAGTTGGGAGATACCGATGCCGTGGCATAAGTGAGGATATACAATGAGCCACAGAATAAAAATATGCCCAACAAGAAGAATGTACCGGAAGTTTTGATCCATTTGTTTGGGTACTCTTTGTAGAGTATTCCGGCTAATGCCAATGCAAGGGCATGAAAGAACTGGTAGCGTACAGCAGTTTCAAACACATCGACTGCTCTTTCGCTCACCATGTCTCTCAGTTTATGAGCACCGAATGCACCCAGCATTACTGACAGTGCTGCTATGATAAAGGCTATACGCAAATAAGGTCTATACATATTGATTGATGATTGAGGTAAAACTATCTTTCGTAACGGGATGTTGAATATGAAACGTTGCCTGGCTGTAAAACGATGTTCTTTCGTTGCGTTTCTGCTGCAGAAATTCCGGGAGTTGCTCATCTGCCATTCCTGCGATCAATGGGCGATGAGGTTTCTCCGGCACCAATCTTTCAGCAAGTATATCCACGGGCTCATCTATCCACACCGTAATTCCGTTGGCATTCATCCATCGCATGTTATCGTTGAAACAAGGTGTGCCGCCACCGGTTGCAAGAATGAAATTCTCTTTGGCTGCAAACGACCGCAGTACTGCAGTTTCATTTTCACGGAAGAATGGTTCACCATGCTCTTCAAATATTTTAGAGATCGAACTGTGGCAGGCTGTTTCAATTAAAGCATCCAGGTCATAGCCATGAATATTCAATTGACCAGAGAGTTGTTGCATCCAGTATGATTTACCGGAACCCATCATCCCAATCAAAAATATCCTTGTTGATTTCGCCATAAAGTTTGAGTGAAGATATTACTTTCGCTGAAGCACATCGAACCTTCACAAGATGAAAAAAATTGCAGTAATAGCAGCGGGTGGAAGCGGAACTAGAATGGGAAGCGAAACGCCCAAACAGTTTTTATTGCTGAAGGGAAAAGCACTGTTATGGCATTCTGTAAAAGCATTTAAAGATGCATTTGATGATATAGAAGTGATAGTGGTGGCTCCACGGGATCACCTGGAAGAGGCCAGGAGCATCTGCAGTGAATTCAATGCGATGCAGTTTGTTGCAGGTGGCGCTACAAGATTTGCTTCAGTGAAGAACGGTTTGCAACAAGTGAAAGAGTCATCTATCGTATTTGTGCATGATGCTGTGCGTTGTCTTGTAACAAAAGACCTGCTGATGAGGTGCTATGACCAGGCTCTTGCAAAAGGAAGCGCTATTCCTTCGATTGCTGCACATGACAGCATCAGGATGATGGAGGGAACACAGCATAAGGTGATCGATAGAAACCAGGTACGAATCATTCAGACACCGCAAACATTCAGGAGTGCTATTATTTTATCTGCATTCATTGAGGAAGAAGAATCGTTTACAGATGAGGCCACCGTTGTAGAAGCAAGTGGAACCAGTGTGCATTTGATAGAAGGTGAATATTCCAACATAAAGATCACACGCCCCGTTGATCTGCTGGTAGCAGAAAAGATACTGGAAGAGCGAATTAACGCTTGAATAACTTAAGTAAGTCCGGCAATTGATTGTGATGATAATGATAGTAAGGCTGATTGATCGCACCAAACTTCTCATAGAAAGCTTTCACGCCTGGAATATCTGAACCTTCAAAATCGAATAACAAATGCTGGCCTGCAAATTCCCTTATAACCCCATCGAGTAAAAAATGATTCGCTTCCGTATTTCTTCCTTTACCCGTAGTAGTGTTGGCAATGTTGTAAATGCGGTTATTATCTTTTAGAAAAAGTGCAATAGCTAAAACATCCCCGCTTTGGTTCAAAACTTTTCTTACAATGCACATCTGCTTTTGTTGTAACTGAATGCAAAGCGCTGTGAAGTTGCGGAAGTCAGTATCGCTTACATTTCCTAACCTTTGCTGATAGTTGGTTTTATAAACAGAGACGGCAGAAGGAACATCATCATCACTAATAAGCTGCAGGGTCTCCTTGTTTGCTTTTCTAAGATTTGATACAAGATCTTTCTTATAAGCACCAGTTATTGCATCATATCCCTGCGAAAGATCTATTACATAATTGGTTCTTTCTTTCAGCGGAAGTTTATGCTGCAGCGATGTGTTATGATGGTTGAATACAAGGTCGCCATATCTGGCGAACTCCGAAACTGCCCGCATAACATCGACTTCATTCACCTCCCCTCCTATTATTCCTAACTGCTGTATGAATGCAGGTTCATAGATGTATCGAAGACCGTACTTCTTTCTCCAGGGCATAGCCATCACTGCCTTATACTCATCAATCACTAATGCGCTCCAGTTATCACACATCGCATCTAAATATTCTTTACGGGAGTAAATAAGTCCATCATGTTTTTCTACGCAAGCATCCCAGCGTTCGGCAGAAATATCGGCAGATGATATGACAGCAACAAAAGCCATTATAGTGGAAGAATACGATTAATTGCATCAAGATTCAACTTCTGAATATCGATTGTGAAAGATATGCTTCGCAGAAATTTATTTTTCGTAATGACTGATTTATAATAGTCACTGTATACCTTACTATAGAGGATAGGAACATACACATTCACCAATGAACTGAACAGTGGTAATTGTATCCCTGCATCATACAGGAACTTTCCCGTGGCAGGATTGTCTTTCCAGGCTTCTGCGTAAGTGCCAAGATCAGCAAAGAGTTTGAGGGGGATCTTTATAGGTAACACAGAAAGAGGATTAAACTTCTCCGGTATATCTGCTTCAAAGTTTAGTGCAACCAGCCAATCGTCGGTCTTACCTACTTTATTACTTAAAAGATCAGTATTTGTTTTAAAGAAACCATCTCTTCGCATCATCTGCTGGCTCATCCATCCTTCAAATTCATTTCTGCCAACGTAATAACCGCTGTAAGTATAATCTTCATATCCGCGGGGGCCACTCATATTGAGATGATAGCGATCTGTTGCAAACTGCTCTATGAAAGTTTTAGAAGTGAGGTAAAAGAATTTACCTGCAAATACCCGTGCATTGATCATTCCCTTATCATCGCTATAGCTGAAGCCATAGTTTCCCGTAAATGCGGTACGTAAAAATTTATCACCCTGGTCAGTTGTGATGTTGAAGCTGAAAGGATATAGCCGCCTGTTGTTCTTCCATGTGATCGTAAGTTGATTGATGCCGGTATTGGCTTTGATCTTTTCAACTATATCTACGCCGCCAACAGTTTTAAAAGAAAGTTCATCTTCTGATAAGATGAATCTTCTTAACCGGAAAACCCATCTTTCGAAGGAGCGGATATCTTTATTATATAAAGTGAGCTTCGCAGATGGGGTGATCCTGGTAGTGTTTAAATGAAGTTTCTCACCATTGAATTCGAAATCATCTGCAGTGAACTTCGCGATAGAAGTTGAAAACTCCCACCATGCTTTACGGCTGAACTTATTGTAAGAAACTCTGCCAAATACATTCAACTGTTTGCTTCCTGTTGCAAACATTGGAGCGACAAGGAAACTGAAATTATTCAGTGGTAGTTGATAGTTATGCACGATCGCACCAAGCCTGACCTTATCGTAATTATTGTAACCGACCGCTGGTAAAATAGAGAGATAGTTATACTTATCCGTATTCTTTAAACTGAAAAAGCTGGTCAGTCTAAGACTTTTTTTTTCAGGGATGGTGAGCGGACCTGTAGTATACAACTGTTTGAATAACTCATCTATGCTCTTACCGGTAGTTTTCTCCACCGATGCTTTGAAATCCGCTGGATAAGGATGCCTGAACTTCCACTCACTGTAATAAGCCCGCATTGCTTTGTCGAAATCAGCAGTGCCGAGATAGGCTTCCAATTTTTTCATCCACATACTGGCTTTGGCATACACGATAAGGCCGTAGTTAATGAATGAATATTCTTCAGCAGGAAGATCGATGGGTTGGTCTTTATATATTTTGAAGACAGTTCTTAAGAGCAACTCTAATTCATCCTCAGGTGTACGGTTCTTAAAGAATCCACCGCCCAGTTGTTTATTCAAACTGTAGTTGCCGTAATATTCCGCTTCGTACCTGTTCTGGTAGTACGTATTCATGCCTTCGTCCATCCATGCATGGTCTCTTTCATTAGAGGCCAGCAGTCCGTAGAACCAGTTATGGCCGATCTCATGTGTAATGGTTGCATCCAGTTCCTGTCCCCCGTTGGTGGTAGTGATCAAAGTGATAGTGGGATATTCCATCCCCCCGCTGGTGGTACTTTCTTCACCACTTACAGCGCTTACGGTGTGGTAAGGATATTCACCGATCCAGTTGGAGTAACTGCGCAATCCCCGCTTTGCGTAACTGATGCTTTGCTTCCATATATCCTTCTCCCACGGATGAAAATAGGTGAAGGCATCCACCGTTTTTGAAGGCAGGTTGATTGTATCATATTGTACCAGGAACAACTTACTGGCAAACCAGGCGAAATCATGAACGCTATCCTGTACATAACGAAGGGTCTTTGTTTGCAGTGAAGATACCGGCATCACTTCGTAATAGCTCCTCTTGTCTTTCTTTGCTTCGGCTTTCAACTTCGATTCAAACAATGTGAACGATGCTTGCTCTTCCAGCTTTTGTTTACCAAGTGCTCTGAGCTTTTCCAGCTCGTCTTCGTTTTGAAGCACACCTGTAGATGCAACGATATAATTAGATGGAAGCGTAATGCTGATATCAAACTTTCCAAACTCGCTATAGAATTCCCCCTGGTCAAGGTATGGCATCTCGTGCCATCCTTTGTTATCATACACGGCAGGCTTAGGATACCATTGCGTTACCTGGAATGTTTCTCCTACATAACCACCGCGGGAAAAATTCTTTGGCAGTTTCACATGAAAAGGAGTTGTAATGGTTGCCGAAGCACCGGGAGGTAATGGCTTAGGCAGAACCAACTTAACTACATCAATATGTTTTGAGTGCTCCTTCAATTCTGCATTTACGCCATTCACTTTAAACTGCAGCTTATTGATGTAACCCTTCTCTGTCTCTTTTGAAAAATAAAAATCCGTCTGGTTAGCATTGACCATTTGTTCGCTGAAAGCGGTCTTATCATTTTTATATGCATTGGGCCATAGGTGAAACCAGATAAATTTTAAAGTATCGGGCGAGTTATTGTAATAGTCTATCTTCTCAAATCCCTCCAGTGTTTTACCAGTGTCATTCAAAGTAACGTTGATGGTATAATTGACCTTCTGCTGAAAATATTTTTGCTGGGCATTCGCACTCTGTGCAAAGACGATTGCAAGAATGATCGCTACGTGCTTCACTTTGTTCATTTATATGCTTCAATTAAACAGCCGGTAAATTAAAAGATGCTTAAGACAAAAAATACCATTGATTATGAATGGTGATCCTGCCATGCAAAATAAGGATTTACCAACATCTTAGAAAGGCTTTGACTAAACGTTTGCAAAGAGGTGATTAGTTTTGCATGGTTATTCCCGCACACCCGAAAAAACATTTTCACATACTATTATTCTTACGATCAGCAGGTCTTTAGACTTTGCTTCATCATACAACTTTTGCAAAGCCATAGGGAGATTTTATTCCCTAACTACCCTTGTTTCCACAGGGGTTTTTGGTTTTTGGGTATCAGCTTAGTGTTCTTTCGATGAGGCCGTGTTCGTAGGAGTATTTTATCAGGCCTATTACACTACTTGTCTTTGTTTTGCGGAAGATATTCTTTCTATGGGTTTCAACGGTTCTCTCGCTGATGAATAGCGCATCAGCAATTTCCTTGTTGGAGTATTCTTTTTCAATCAACCTGATGATCTCGATTTCCCTTGCAGTTAAATGCGCTTCTTCGTTGTCTTTCTGCACATTACTGTAACGCTCCAATTCACTCAATACTTCATCGGTAAAATAAATACCGCCATTATAGATTTTCTCTATTGCAGCAGTGAGTTCTTCTTTGCCAATGTTTTTAAGTACATACCCTGAGATATCTGAATCATTGATCATTGCGTTAACGATGTCGCCCTGCCCGCTCATGCTCAATGCTAATATTCTAACGTTTGGAAAATTCCTTTTTACTTCCTTGGCCAACTCCTGTCCATTCATCTCAGGCATCATGATATCTGTAAGAAGTATATCCACCTGGTTAGATTGAAGGAATTGCAGTATTTCTTTCGGGGAGGTGGAAACTGCCGAGATCCGGATTCGATCGTGGCTTTGCAGTAATGCGGTAATACCATCTATAACGATCTGGTGGTCGTCTACAATTGCGACTCGTATTGGCTGTTTCATGTCTTTCTTTATCAAATGCTGCTAGTGAAAAATACGGTATTTTACCCATTCAATGGCACATGTATCGCTACCAGTGTGCCTTTACCCAGCTCTGAACTCCATTCCACTGTACCTTTTAAGTAACTGATCCTCGTTTCTATATTCTTTAACCCGATGCCGTTGAATTTGGATGTATCTGACGTATCAAAACCATTCCCGTTATCTTCTATAGTGGCACTGATGCCATCATCATCTTTTATAAGCGAAATATCAAGGTGCGAAGCCCTGGCATGTTTCATCACGTTGTTTACGGATTCCTGTATCACGCGGTAAAGAACGGTCTCAACATTAGTATCGATCTGCTTATCGAGTCCTTCGCTGTAAAGGTTCACTTTGAGTATACGGCCATCGATCTTATCGAGGAACTCTCGTACTGCCATCGCTAATCCTGCCTTTAATAAAGCATTGGGCATCATGTTGTGTGATACTGCTCTTACTTCACGGCAACTTTCATCCACCAAGGCCATTACACGATCATAGGCATTCTTTTGCTCGGGGGTAGTGAAGTTCAAATGACTTTCAATAGCAGAAAGGTTCATTCTTGCCGCACTCATCATTTGGCCTACACCGTCATGCAGATCGCTGGCAATACGGATCCGTTCTTTCTCTTCGGCTTCTAACACGGCTTTTGTGGCAAGGTCTCTTTGCTTCATTAACGCTGCCTGTAGCTCCTTCTCTTTCTTTAATCTATACCTGCGATAAGAGGAATAACCCAGTAACGATAATAAGACAGTTCCGGCGGCAAAAACAACGAGCAGTATATTTTTCCTGTTCACTTCGAGCTTCTTATTATTGAGCTCAAGCGAATTGATCTTATTCTGTTTGTCTAGCGAACTGATCTTTTCAGCCTGCAGCGATGAATCGAGTTTTTGCTGAAGGATCTTTTCGTTTTGTGTCTTTATCTCCAACTCATTACTTGCGAGTAATAGCTTGTTTTGTGAGAGTAAAAGGTTTTGCTGAGCAATCTCGTACAATCTTTTATTGATCTCTAGTTTTTGATTTTGAATAGCCAGGGCTTTGATCGCATTGTCTTTACTCAAAAGATCGATCTGGAATTGTTTCTTCTCTGTCTCATATTGCACCTGCAGGTTGGCAAGTGTTTTAATATTCTCCTGGTTTAAAAGAGAATCCTTTTCGTCAGCATACTTATTGTAAAATTCCAATGCTGTCTTAAAATTATTTGCAGCAGTATGGTAGTTGCTTTGTACGAGGTAGAGATTTTTCTTTTGCTCTTTAGACTGATTGTAGTTAACGATCATCTCAGCTGAATCGATATAGATCTTAGCCTCAGCCATACTGTTTAGCTGAACCGATGTAGCGGCTAAGCCCAACAAAGCCGTACCCAGGCTACGGTTGTTGTTTATTTTCCTGTTCTGCGTAACGCTGTTCTTATAATGCTCATAGGCTTTGGTATAATCACCTTTCCTGTAATGCAACTCTCCAAGGTTGCTTTCTACCAAAGCTATCTGGCGAACGTCTTGCATGGGCCTGTATAATTCTAACGCCTGGTCATAATATTTCAATGCATCTGCATATTTTTTTTGCTCACCGTAATTATTGGCGATACCCTGCAAACTGATGCCCATTCCATTTTTATTATTCATTTGCTTCTGAATGGCAAATGCTTTTTGGTAGCTCTCTGTAGATGCTGCAAAGTCTTTCTTACGCCAGTACACCGCAGCGATGTACGTGTGAGTGATAGCGATCGCTTCCTGTGCGTTCAGTTTCTCAAACTCACGCAAGGCATAAAAGAAATTAGACAATGCTTTTTCATAGTCGCCAATGTCTTTGTATATAAATCCTACGTTGTTGTAGCTTGCTGCAATACCATAGGCATCATTGTTCTCTTTTCGTATAGCCAGTGCCTGCTGGTATTTACTTAAAGAGGTAGCATAATTACCTAACTCAATGTATACATTGCCTTCGTTGTTTACAGCAAAGGCCATGTTGGTTTTATCATTGAGTTTATTTGAAACATTATAGTATTGCTGGAAGGCTACAATAGATTGTTGATAGTTTCCTTTGAAGTAATGAGCATACCCGAGAGAATTGTATGCCTGTGCTAAGTATTTCGATGCAGCATTGTTGCTTGTATTAATAGTAGCCTCAGCATATTTTATACATGAATCAGGATTGCTACTTCTATATATCTCTGAAAGATGCGCCGCTGCTTTTATATAATTGCTATCCTTCCTGTTCATATTGAAGACTCTTTTAAGGCTATCTGTTTTATTGCCTTGAGCAAGGCATACAAAACTGAAAGAGCACAGCAATAAACAAAGTATAACGGATTTCATATACAGGGCAGGTATAGATTATATCGGTAACAGGTATTTATAAAGATAGTACATCCTTCATGGTATAGATTCCTTTTTTCCCATTCAGAAATTCTGCTGCCCGTACTGCACCTCCTGCAAAACCTTTGCGGCTATGCGCAGTATGAATGATCTCTATATCGTCTATTTCTGATGTGTATTTAATTACATGCGTACCGGGTGCCGGATCAATTCTTTTGCTGATAATACTTAATTCATTCTTGTTATTTGTCTCTTCATTTCTCCACCCGGTTTTTGATGAAATATGTTGCAGCACCTGCTCCGCCAGTGTTATAGCTGTTCCGCTGGGTGCATCTTTTTTTTGGGTATGATGGATCTCTTCCAGCATTACATCGTATTCTTTATGATCGTTCATCAGCTTTGCGAGGTAAGTATTCAGTTCAAAAAATAAATTCACACCAATACTAAAATTGCTGGCATAAATGAATGAGCCATTTTTGCTTTCACAATAATTCTTTACTTCATCCCATTGTTCCAACCAACCTGTAGAACCACTTACTACCCCTACACCATAGTCGAAGCATTTCTTCAAATTCTGTACGGCACTATGGGGCCCGGTGAACTCAATCGCTACATCCGCTTTATTCAGGTTATCTGCATTAAACTCATGCTGGTTATCTGCATCGATCTTTAACACGATCTCATGACCCTTCTGCAAAGCGATCTCTTCAATGGCTTTACCCATTTTGCCATAGCCTATCAGCGCTATTTTCATTTATGATGATTTATAGATGTAAAAGCGAAAGATTTTCACAATCAAAATAAGTTAAAAAGAGTGAAAAGGCTTACCTGCTGTGTGAGGCAGGTCTTTCTTTGAAACTAAATACAAGGCTTACTCCTGTAGATTTTGTAGCGGGATTGAAAGCTGGTCTTGCTTTTAAAGACAAATCGTTACTTACGTCGAAGTTTTTCAGATGGGCGAATACAGTTGCATCCACCGCATTTAATCCCCAGAAAATTAAAAAATATAAAGTAGAATAATCCCTGTCACGGCGGAAGTTGTTGCGATAGAACTGCAGTGCTTCTACATCTAAAGGCTGGCCGTTTCGCTTTAGCTTATCATGAATTTTAGGATAGTTCTGCGTTTGGTTATTCACCACAACGTTATAAGCATACCGTGTTCTTTGATACCAGGTGTTATTATATATCCATATACCTGCTGTGGTTCCGAGGAAACCCCATACGATTGGTATCTTCCAGTATTCCCTGTTGTATGCCTGTCCCCAGCCCGGAAGAATGAGTGAACGCCTGGTCGCAATTCTTGGACTATGTTTTTTCTTTACCAATGTGTCTTTAGTAACGATGGTCGTATCAACAGGTGTGGCAACTACCTGCACAACCTTTGTAGTATCCTGCGCAATGCTCTGCACTGAATAAAGAAGCAATAAGGCTATAAGAAATTGTATTCCTTTCATCGTCAGCTAACCGACACATTCATCATATCAAGGATCTTATTCAGCTCCTGCAATGAATAATATTCAATTGTGATGCTGCCATTACCTTGTTTGCTGTGTGCCAGTTTTACTTTGGTTCCAAAATGCGAAGCTAAGTTATCTTCTATCTTCTTGTAAGCGGGTGGAAGCGATGGTTTTGCAGAAGAATTAACACCGGGCTTGTCTGCTTTGTACATGTTACGCACCAGTTCTTCAGTCTGGCGAACGCTGAGTTGTTTATCCCGTATCTCTTTATAAACGTAGAGTTGTTTATCAACCGTATCGATATTGATCAACGCTCTTGCATGGCCCATACTCAGCTCAGCTTTCCTTACGGCCAACTGTATGTCGGGCGGAAGTTTAAGCAAACGAATATAGTTGGCCACGGTGCTTCTTTCTTTGCCCATACGTTCTGCCACTTGCTCAACCGTATAGGAAAGTTCTTCCATCATTCGCTTGTAGCTCAATGCCACTTCTATCGCATTCAGATCTTCACGCTGCAAATTTTCTAAAAGTGCGAGCTCCAATAACTCTGCATCATTTACCTGGCGGATATAAGCCGGAACATCTTTCAAACCCGCAAGCTTCGCTGCCCTGAATCTTCTTTCACCTGCTACCAGCTGATATTTACCATTGGGCAATTTAGAAACGGTCAAAGGCTGAATGATATCATGCAGTTTGATAGAACCCGATAACTCCTGTAAAGCTGTTTCATCAAAATCTTTACGGGGATTTTTAGGATTCACCTGGATATCATCCAGCTTGATTCTCTCGGTATGTGTTACCTGTTCTACCACCTGTGGCTTCAATCCACCTTGAGTGGTCTTCAGATCAGCATCAATATTCTGAAGCAAAGAACGAATGCCTTTGCCGAGTAATTCTTTATTTCCTTTAGGAGCGGTCATAGCAAATTTTAAATTTTGAATTATGAATTTTAAATGTTGTCATTCATAATTCATCATTATTCTATTATTCTTTCTTCCTGTGTCATCTTCGTCATATCATTCTTCTGCAGCACTTCTTTGGCTAAGTTCAGGTAGTTGATGGCACCTTTGCTATCTGCATCATATAAGATCACAGGCTTACCTACACTGGGGGCCTCACTCAATCTTGTATTTCGATGAATGATGGTAGAGAATACCATATCGTCAAAATGCCTTCTCACTTCACTTACTACCTGGTTGCATAAACGAAGACGGCCATCATACATCGTCATCAATATCCCTTCTATCTGCAATTCAGGATTCAACCTGCTTTGAACGATCTTGATGGTGTTCAATAATTTTCCTAATCCCTCTAACGCAAAGAATTCGCATTGTACAGGAATAATAACACTATCGGCTGCAACAAGTGAGTTCACCGTGATCAGCCCGAGAGAAGGTGAGCAGTCGATAACAATAAAATCATAGCGATCCTGCACCGGCTCCAGTATGCTTTTCATCACATTCTCCCTGTTTGGATAGTTGATCATTTCGATCTCAGCACCTACAAGGTCAATATGTGAAGGGATCAGGTCAAGATTAGGGATATCGCTTTTCAATATCACATCCTCGGCAGTTGCATTATTCACCATGCAGTCGTATAAACTCGTGGTGATATTATGCAGGTCAAATCCAACACCTGTAGTACTATTCGCCTGCGGGTCTGCATCTACCAGCAACGTTCTGAATTCAAGTACTGCAAAACTTGCAGCCAGGTTAATTGCCGAAGTGGTCTTCCCTACTCCACCTTTCTGATTCGCTACACCAATAATTCTCGCCATTAGTCTTGGGGTTATTTTATATAGTCAACTTCAAATCTTTGGTCATCACCTGTTGTGTCACTCACTTGTACGTTCCGATCTTCATTCACCAGTTTTCGGGTTTTAAGTTTTGTGTTTTGAGTTGATTTATTCCAATCTTAAACTATAAGCTCAAAACTCTAAACTGTTATCGTTTCACCGATCGCAGGTAACAATAACTCCACTCCTGCCTCCTTAAAACTTTTCTTCGCCGCTTCTTTATCTATTTTGATAAAGCCGAAAGTATCATAATGTACACCGATCACTTTTGTACACTCTACAAACTCGGCGGCCTTGATCGCATCATCTACATCCATGGTGAAATTGTCACCAATCGGCAACACTGCGTAATCAAGCTTCGCCCAGGTAGGCACTAATTCCATATCAAAGGTCAAAGCTGTATCGCCGCTATAATAAAAGTTTCCTTCATTGCTCCTCACCACGAATCCCATCGGATTACCTCCGTAGGCGCCATCCGGCATGCTGCTGCTATGATGGGCAACGACACATTTTACCATTCCAAAATCAAACTGCTTTTTACCACCTGTATTCATGGGATGGGTATTGGAAACACCCTGTTTATTCAGCCATTCATGAATCTCCCATGCACAGACTACCAACGCATTGGTTCGTTTGGCAATGCTTACGCAATCTGCAATATGGTCGGCATGGCCATGCGATACAAATATGTAGTCTGCTTCAATACTGTTTACATCAATATGCTTCGCCAGTTCATTGTAAGTAACAAAAGGATCAAACAGGATTCGTTTCCCGTTGATCTCCACTGCAAAACACGATTGACCATAATAAGTAAACTGCATATACAAGTAGTTTATCGCTTACCGAAGGGCGACAAATTTAGGTTTTAGAAGCCATTTTCCTCCAAACAATATTAGTCCTTTGAGGTTAGTATTTAATGCTAAGTTTTCCACCTGCTTTTAGATGATAAGAAATACTCATCTTTACCAAAAAAGAGGCTTTTTTCATGAGAAGATTTACGGGTTTTGGCATCGTGGCCATTATCATGTTGCTGATTGACTTATATGTGTTCCAGGCGATACGATTTTTGATGCAAGGCAGTAGTGATAAAGCGAGAATGACAGTATATATCACTTACTGGACAATTTCACTGCTGGCACTGGGGGTTATCATCGCTTTCCCTTTCATCACCGCATTCCAGACAAATAAATTCCTCCGAAACTATGTATTTGCTGTGTTGGTGGGATTATTCTTTGCCAAACTGATCGCTGTTGTTTTCTTTTTGATCGATGATATACGGCGGGGCGCCACCTGGCTTATGGGAAAGATATTTCCAAATACCGGTGCAAGATTCATGGGTGAAGATGGAATGGCCATTTCCCGTTCTCAATTTCTTAGCTGGCTGGGTGTAGGTTTAGGTACTACTTTCCTGGGAACTTTTATCTATGGCTTCAGCAATAAATACGATTACAGTATACGACGTGTAAAACTTGTATTCAATAATCTCCCGCAATCCTTCAAGGGAATGAAGGTCGTACAGATCAGTGATGTACATGCGGGCAGTTTTCAAAACAAAAAAGCAGTAGAGCGTGGCATAGAGATGATCATGCAGCAACAGCCGGATATCATAGTCTTTACCGGCGACCTTGTAAATGATATTGCAGATGAAATGCATGATTACGTAGATGTGTTTGCCAAACTAAAAGCTCCGTATGGCGTGTATAGTGTGCTGGGCAACCATGATTACGGAGATTACTACCAATGGAAGGATAAGGACGAAGCACATCTTGCCCGTGAAAAAGCTGCGGGAAAGAAATTGCATTCACCGTTACAGGCAGATAGCATTGAACGATTGAAAGCGATCCATGGAAAAATGGGCTGGCGATTATTATTGAATGAACATGTAGCAGTACAGAAAAATGGTGAACAAGTCGGATTGCTTGGGGTGGAGAATTGGGGTGCACGGGGTTTTACCAAATATGGGAACCTTGACAATGCGCATAAGGGTTCAGAAAATTATCCTTTCAAAATATTGTTAAGTCATGACCCCAGCCATTGGGATGCAGAGATCAGGAAAAAATACAATGATATAGATCTTACTTTATCTGGTCATACGCATGGCATGCAGTTCGGTATTGAGAACCCTTACTTCCGCTGGAGCCCTGTTCAATGGGTATATAAACAATGGGCCGGGTTATATGAAGAAGGGAATCAGAAACTATATGTGAACCGGGGGTTTGGCTTTATCGGCTACCCGGGGCGTGTAGGCATTTTACCTGAGATAACACTTTTGGAGTTTGCATAAGCAATTCATTTTCTAATTTCTTTATGACCTGACGTATTGCCGGTACGGCCGCTTGGCATAAGAATTGACAACTCAAGCTAAAACCAATATATGAAACGTGTATTCTTAGTGTTACTTGCAACCGTTTTCACTACCGTTATTGTTCAGGCACAGGGATTCAGGTTGGGTGCGAAAGCTGGTGCTAACTTCGGTAAGGTTGATGGTAAAAGATTCAACGAAGAGTTTAAGTTAGGTTATCATCTCGGTGCATTCCTTGAAATAGACTTCAGTAAGAAGTTCGGTATTCAGCCGGAAGTTTTATGGCAGACAACACGAGTTGATACAGCCACTCAAATAGGTTCAGCTATTCAATTCCGCGATAAAGAGATCAAGCTCGATTATTTAAGCATTCCTATCTTACTCCGATACAATGTAGGTAAACTGGTTACGATTAATGCAGGTCCGCATTTTGGCATTTTGCTGAATAAGGATGATAATCTTTTGCAGAATGGTCAGCAGGCATTTAAGAACGGCGACTTTGGCCTGATCGCAGGACTTCAACTGAACTTGAAAGCATTGAGAGTGTACGGCAGATACAATATTGGCCTGAATAACATTAGTGAATTTGATAATACTGACAAGTGGAAGAACCAGATGATACAGTTGGGACTTGGACTTAAACTCTAGGCTCGAAACTAGAGGCTGTAGGCGGGCATGATGATTTATTAAAAGAGTTTCTCAATGAGAAGCTCTTTTTGTTTGGATGCTTCAGCAGTTTCGCGAGAAACAAAACTGACAGTTCGTTTCATTGCCACAAAATTGTTTCCTTTGGCACTAATATTGGCGATTTAAGGATTCGCTTTTACAGCCAGCCCATTAGCTGCCATTTGTGACAAATTGACTTTATGACAACCACTGAACGATTTTTATTACAGACAGAAGAAGATACCGATTTTATACCGATCATCCCCATCAATGAAGATGGTGAGGATAAGGCTTTAGTGATACCTGATTTGGTACCACTTCTCCCGTTGCGAAATACTGTATTGTTTCCAGGTGTTGTGATCCCTATTACAGTTGGCCGTGACAAAAGCATCAAGGCAGTGAATGATGCCTATCGCAGCGATAAACTGGTTGGTGTATTGGCACAAAAAGATCCATCATTAGAAGATCCGCAATTACAGGACCTGTGCGATATCGGTACGGTTGCTAAAATTGTGAAGTTGATCAAGATGCCGGATGGCGGAACTACCATCATCATACAGGGTAAAAAACGCTTCAAGATCGTTGACCTTGTTACAGATGATCCGTACTTCAAAGCCAAGATCAGCTTAATGGCAGAAGACGAGATACCGGATGAAGAAAACTTCAAGGCTACCATCAGCAGTATCAAAGACCTCGCTTCACAGATCATCTCACTTTCACCCAATATTCCAACAGAAGCTTCTATCATTTTAAAGAATATAGAGAATCCTTCTTTTCTCATCAACTTCGTTAGTAGTAACCTGAATAATGAATTAACTGAAAAACAGGAATTACTTGAAATGAATGACGTTCAGAAAAGGGCGGAGCGTTTAATTCATTTATTACAGAAAGAACTTCAGTTTGCCGAGCTAAAAAACAAAGTCACTGCCAAGACAAAAACAGAAATAGATAAACAACAGAAAGAATATTTCTTACAGCAGCAACTCAAAAGCATCAAAGAAGAGTTAGGTGGAGATAGCAATGAAAGAGAGCTGAGCGAGATGAAGAAAAAAGCAGAGCATAAAAAATGGCCTGCTACGGCAAAGCAAGTGTTCAGGAGCGGTATCGAGAAGTTGGAAAGGATGCATCCTTCTACCCCTGATTATTCGGTAGTGTATAATCACCTTGACCTGATGCTTGATCTTCCATGGCATGAATACACTGAAGATAATTATGATCTGAAAAATGCAAACAAAATATTAGATGCTGATCACTACGGCATGATGAAAATAAAAAGCCGTATACTCGAGTACCTTGCTGTATTGAAGTTAAAGGGTGATATGAAAAGCCCGATACTTTGTTTTGTGGGCCCTCCGGGTATAGGTAAAACATCACTGGGCAGAAGTATTGCCCATGCTATTGGTAGAAAATATGTGAGAGTGAGTTTTGGAGGTATGCACGATGAAAGCGAAATAAGAGGTCATCGTAAAACCTATATTGGTGCGATGCCGGGCAGGATATTACAGAACATCCGCAAAGTGAAATCTTCTAACCCGGTGATGATACTGGATGAGATCGATAAGATCGGTAAAGATTTCAGGGGAGATCCATCGTCTGCATTACTTGAAGTTTTAGACCCTGAACAGAATCATACTTTCTATGATAATTATTTAGAGCTTGAGTATGATCTGAGTAAAGTACTATTCATTGCCACTGCTAATAACATCGGGGAGATACAACCTGCATTGAGAGACAGGCTCGAGATCATCGACCTGAGTGGTTATGCTGTTGAAGAAAAGATAGAGATAGCGAAACGACATCTTGTACCAAAGCAAAAAGATGCACATGGCCTTAAGAAAGTAAACTTCAAGTTCGCTGATAAAGTGCTGGAGAAGATCATTGAAAGTTATACAAGAGAAAGTGGTGTGAGAGAATTGGATCGCCAGTTAGCCTCTATCATGCGTTACCAGGCAAAGGAATATGCCACCAAAGGAAAGATCAAGAGTACCGTTACCGCACAAGATGTACAAAAGATATTGGGTTCACCCAAATACTCCAATGAAATTTATAAGACTGCTAATATGCCCGGTGTTACAGTTGGGCTAGCATGGACGTATGTAGGTGGAGATATTCTCTTTATTGAGACGGTTTTAAGTGAAGGCAAAACAGAATTAAAACTCACCGGGAACCTTGGTACTGTAATGAAGGAAAGTGCACAAACAGCACTCACTTATTTACATGCTAATGCAAAAAAATATGATATAGACCCGGCATTGTTTGAAAAGAAGACTGTTCACATACATGTGCCTGAAGGGGCGACTCCGAAAGATGGACCAAGTGCCGGAGTTACAATGCTCACTTCACTTGCATCTGCTTTTACCGGCAGAAAAGTAAAACCTTATTTAGCAATGACCGGAGAGATCACTTTAAGAGGGCAAGTGTTACCTGTAGGAGGCATTAAAGAAAAAGTGCTGGCTGCAAAAAGAGCAGGATTGAAAGAGATCGTTCTTTGCTGGCAGAATGAAAAGGATGTACAGGAGATCGATGGCACTTTTATCAAAGGGCTAACATTCCATTATGTAAAGAATATGAGCCAGGTGCTGGAGATTGCATTGGTATAATCATATCTTATTTGAAAAATAAAAAGGCTCCTTATTTACAGGAGCCTTTTTATTTCAGTATAGTCTTCCCTTTGCCGCAATGTCTCTATGCTGAGCCCTTGTGTCTGGCAGGACATTGCGGGTTTATAGAAGGCGAGTCTATCTCAACTTCATGCTGAATTAGCTAGAAGATGCGTGAAAAAATAAGATAGATTAATCATCAAACCGCAATGTCCCCTCCCCGCTTTGCAAGGCGATGAGACATCGCGGCGAAAGAAACCTGATCTTAAGAGCTATTCCGCAACTAATATCTTACCTGCACCGCAGTATTTCATCACTTCCACACTGCCATTGGCGGGTTTGCCTACCTGCACGCCGGCAGAAACAACTATGGTAAAGTCGGGATCAGGCACAGCTGAAGTTAATTCCAATTCCAACTTGATCGGTGGTGCCCCTGACTGAACCGGGTACCAGTCACTACACGTATGTATGGGAGAAAGATTGGTAAGATCGGCAACTGGTGTATAATCTTTCGGATCATACATCATATCACTGAGTAGGCCCACCACCATCGTCACCCTGAACATAGTGTATTGTTTTGCCAGCAACAGGTTCACACCAGGCACGAGTGTAGGTAGATCTAATGTTGCATGCAATTCATTTTTGTTCAGTTGAATGGTAAGCGGGCTGGTGATCAAACTTTCCAGTAGATGTCGCCTGTTCAACTGGTAACCGTTCAGCAACGCACCAGCTTGCGAAAACAAAATGTTGCGTTCTCCTCTTTGGGAAATCATGTCTTGCTTCTGTATCAGTGTCATCACCCGCTGAAGTGCACCGTTAATGTTATGGTCTGCAACTGAACAAAGCGGATGCAATGCTCGCTTCACTTGTGCAGCTCCCTTGGACCTTCCACCAAATTCGCTGTTATTTTCACGGGTGCGTTCAAACTGCTTTCCGTTTTTTACTTGTTCGCGGGAAGGCCCGCCTTTGCTGCGCAGGACGATCTTGTCGCTTCCCTGCAGTTTATAAGCGCAATAGTTTCCAACCGATCCTATAAAGATCAATCCGGGTAATAGGGTTGCCATTTTTTTTTATGTGAAACTAATACACGAGGAGGGAAAATAAAGCGTTAGGATACTTAAAAATTCGCCGTATAACCACTGTATAGTGGATACTTTTTCCATAATGTTCCGCCTCTTTAAAGTAGCGGGATATATGCGGTATACAGGCGGGATATCTGCAGGATATCACTATACAAAACGCGTAATTAATAACGACCATAAGCAGTGTGTCATGTGCAGAGATCCCGTTATGATATTGGAAATAATAACAGTTCAAACTTCAACATTTAAATGATTAACCGATTGGGGCATCATCATGGTTGCTGAAGAATGGAAGGGCACATCGGTTTATGTATATAGGTGAGATGATCATTGGAGGTTAAAGACGATTGCAATCAAATTTCCATCTCTAATCTGTAGATTTGGAGTGCATGCAATCCAGGTCACTACTTATCATCTTTATTATCCTGTATAATAGCTATTGTTACGCCCAAACACTAGGAGGCAATGCTGTCTTCAATTTTTTGAATCAGCCGAATACTGCACAACTTTCTGCATTGGGTGGTGTGAATGTTTCGAATATTTCGAATGATATCGGTTTGGCATTTCAAAACCCTTCATTGCTTAGAAACCACCATCACCAACAATTCAATGCTTCGTTCAGCTCTTTCCTGGCTGGCATAAAGAACTACAGCTTAACTGCAGGATATCATATGGAAAAGCATAAAACAAATGTGGCAGTAGGAGTTAATTATTTTAGCTACGGCAATCTTGCACAAACTGATGCCGCAGGAAATATACTTGGCTCTTTCAAACCAGTTGATTATGTGATCCAGGTTGCTGCTTCAAAATCGCATAAAGAGAACTGGTGGTATGGAGCAACATTCAAGTTCATTAACTCATCTTATAGTCAATACCGCAGTAATGGAATCGCATTTGATGCCGGCGTAGCTTATTATGACTCTTCGGAACAAATACAAGCCAGTGTTGTGGTAAAGAATATGGGGGCTCAATTGAAAAGTTACGCGGGAGAAAAAGAAGAATTGCCTTTCGATCTACAGGCTGGCATTACAAAGCGATTGGCTAAAGCTCCGCTGCAGTTTTCATTGACAGCACATCACCTGCATCAATTCAATATTGCTTATAATGACACTACATTCCGAAGTGATGAAGGAGAAGAAAACCTGGAGAAAGGAACATTTGCGAATAAGCTGCTCTCCCATCTTGTATTGTCTGCGCAGATATTTTTGAATAACCGGGTTGAGCTAACTACCGGATATAATTTCCTGCGAAGAAAAGACCTGAATGCATTTAATGTATCCAATGGCTTGAATGGATTTACGCTTGGGTTTGGTATCACCGCAAAGAAATTTCATGTGCGGTATGGAACAGGATTTTACCAGAGAAATATGTTTCACCAGTTTAGTGTGAATATGAATTGGAAGGGAACAGCTTTGTAACCTCACCTCAACCCTCTCCGAAGGAGAGGGAGTAAAACAAAACCGCAACATTTCTGCCGCGGCCTGTTTGTTTTCTCATGTGTACTATCTAGGAAACGCCTTTCAGCTTTTTTATTTCTTCGGTTATCTTAGGAACTACTTCAAATACGTCACCCACTATGCCATAGTCCGCAGCTTTGAAAAAAGGAGCTTCGGGATCTTTGTTAACTACCACTATCACTTTACTCCTGTTAACACCCGCTAAATGTTGTATCGCCCCGGATATTCCGAGCGCAAAATACAAATTCGGAGCGATTTGTATACCTGTTTGTCCAACATGCTCATGATGCGGTCTCCAATGTGCATCGGCTACCGGCCGGCTACAAGCGGTTGCTGCATGAAGTACATGCGCCAGGTCTTCAACGATCTTCCAGTGCTCCGGACCTTTTAAACCGCGGCCTCCGCTAACTACAACTTCGGCTTCAGTTAAAGGCACTTCACCTTTTACTTTATTGATAGCTGTCACTTTTACTTTAGCTGCATCCACAGTAATGTTTAGTTGTGCTACGTCAGCCGAACCTTCAGCAGCAACGATCTTATAACTATTCGGACTGAGTGAAATAACTTTTATATCCGAAGTGATATTGACATGCGCAAATGCTTTTGCAGAAAACACAGATTTCTTCACCACAAAACCATTTGCAGTATCGGGTAGTGCAACTGCTCCTGCAACTAATCCGGCTTTCAATCGAGCGGCAACTCTTGCTGCAATGGCACGGCCAGTTTGGTTGTGAGAAAATACCAAAACCTTTGCACCTAATTGATTTGCTGCTTCAGCGATAGCTTTCGAATATACCTGTGCATCTAAATTGTTCAGGCTCTCATTATTTACATGGTGAATTTTAGATACAGCATATTTTCCCAGGCTACCAAGGTCATCGGTAACTGTACCTAACAACAATCCTTCTGCTGAAACACCGAGCTTTTTAGCAATGTCTGCTCCATACGTTAAAGCCTCAAAAGATGACTTTTTAATATGGCCTTCGGAATGATCTATGAATATTAAAACCATAAGTTCGATTTGATAATTTGAAAATTCGACAATTGAGCCGAATACCGACTAGATCGCTTTTGCTTCTTCGTGTAACAACCTCACTAATTCTGCCACGTTATCTGCAGGCACCAGCTTCACTCCAGCTTTTGGCGGAGGTAATTCGTAACTCACAACACTTGTCAATGCATCAACCGCAGCAGGCTCTACGACTTTCAAAGGTTTAGTTCTTGCAGCCATGATGCCCCGCATATTAGGGATACGTTGCTCAGCAATTCCTTTCTGGCAACTGATGACAACTGGTAATGAAACCTCATTCACTTCTTCACCACCTTCGATTTCACGATTCACTGTTGCGGTGGTTCCATTCAGCTCAAACTTTGTGGCCAATGATATGTACGGAATGTCTAGCATTTCAGCAACCATTCCACCAACAGATGCACTGTTGTAATCGATCGTTTCTTTTCCAACAAAAACAAGATCGTATGCACCCTGCTTCGCTACTTCAGCGATCTGTGCAGCTAT
>JAEZDC010000134.1 GCA_023429825.1 Bacteroidota bacterium
TCCTCATACTTACCCTCCTCAATGGCTACCTTTAATTCATGTTCGGGCTTACCGTTTATGATATCTTCTTCGGGGTAAAAAATAGAAAAATATTTGCCGATGATCTCGTTAGCCATATACCCTTTAATGCGCTTGGCGCCTTCATTCCAGCTAATGATCCTGCCTTTTTCATCAAGCATGAAGATTCCGTAATCGGTTACTTGCTCCACCAGTAAACGGTAACGTTCTTCGCTTTGCTTCAGTGCTTCCTGGTGCTCTTTTTTCTCTGTAAGATCTCTGGTAACTTTCGAAAAACCGATGTGTTTATTCTGCTGGTTGAAAAGGGCGGTCAATACCACGCTCGCCCAAAAAACAGAACCATTTTTTCTCACCCTCCACCCTTCTTCTTCATATTTACCCGTCTCAACTGCTATCCTAAGCTCTCTTTCCGGCTTCTTACTATCCAGGTCTTCACCAGTATAAAATGCTGAAAAATGTTTCCCTATTATTTCATACGAGGAATAACCTTTGATTCGTTGAGCACCCTCGTTCCATGTAACAATGTGCCCTGTTGGATCAAGCATAAAGATGGCATATTCTCTTACCCCTTCTACCATTAAGCGATACCGTTCTTCACTGGAGCGAAGATTTAATTCGGTTTGCTTTTTCTCAGTTACATCTCGTAAAACACATGTGTAACCTATCCACTCCTGTTGTTCATCATAATATGGGGCCAGAACCATCTCCCCCCAGAACTTGGATCCATCTTTTTTGTTCCTCCAACCCTCAGAGATAAATTTTTTCTTTTTTCTGGCTACATCTAATTCATAATCGGCTTTAATACCTTCATATAAAACAGAAAGCGACTTATTTTTAAGCTCTTCGCAACTATATCCTGTAATGGAATTTGCGGCCGGATTACTATATTTAATATCTCCATCCTTATCCAGAACAATAACACCTTCCGTAAGGCTATTCAGCAACAGATCATTATTCATCAAAATGTAATTTGGAATCTTTCAGGAGGGCTACCAAAGATAAGCGTGTTTGATTTTAAGGTAAAACAAATTATGATTTTTAACTGATTGATGGAATATTTTTAAAAGACATTGTGACATAATACTTTATAGGCCTGGAGTTTGTGTATATACGCATCAATGCATAAGACTATTTCTTATACAGGTTACTCGAGTTTGCAAGCCGGGCATTTTGTACAGCCAAAAAAGCAAAGTTATAAGGGTAAGATATGGACAATCATAGCCGCATTTTCAATTATACGTTTACTCTTTGCCAACTTGATTGAAATTGGGAATGATGAAGCTTACTATTGGCTGTATATGCAGAAGCTTCAATGGAGTTATTTTGATCATCCATCAATGGTAGCGCTTTGGGGAAGAATTTTTACACTGAACCTGTTATTAGATGATCATGAAATGTTTGTACGGCTTGGGAGTATTGTAGCCTGTGCACTTGCTACCTGGTGTATTTACAAGGCCACCGCAACAGTACATTCAAAGAAAGCGGGGCTATTTGCAGCCATTCTTTACAACACTTGTTTTTATTCAGGCGTACTGGCTGGCTTATTAATAATGCCCGATTCTCCGCAAATGCTGTTTTTTACTTTTTGTATGTGGATGCTGGCTAGGATTTCTAAAGATCCTCATATCTGGCAAAGCTGGATCTTATTTGGCATTTCAGCGGGATTATGTATCATGAGTAAAGTGCATGGCGCATTCTTATGG
Source organism: Bacteroidota bacterium (assembly GCA_023429825.1). Taxonomy (GTDB): domain Bacteria; phylum Bacteroidota; class Bacteroidia; order Chitinophagales; family Chitinophagaceae; genus JAEZDC01. The sequence goes on from JAEZDC010000134.1 coordinate 1,722, forward strand.
ATAGGATTAGGTACGTTTATTCTATTCACTCACCGAAACTGGTTTAAGCTACCGCAGTTGTATGCTGCAGCGCTGTTGACCTTAATACTTTCAAGTCCCATCTTGATCTGGAATATCATCAATGATTTTGCTACATACAAACTACATAGTAAAAGGGTTACTGTAGGCGGTTCCTTTAACCTGGATCATTTTTATAATGAAGTCTTAGGCCAGGTGTTGTTCAATAACCCGGTGAATGTATTACTTACGGTCGTTGCATTGATCTCTTTACGTAGATCCTATAAGAAAGTGACTGCATTTTCAATATTTCAATGGATAGGAATTCCCCTGGCTTTAATCCTGCTATTCGTTGCTTTATTCAAACCTGTTTTTCCGCATTGGAGCGGCCCCGCTTACGTAGCATTAACGCCGATCGCTGCAGCGTACTTATCCAAATTAAGGTTGAAAAATTTTTATCCTAAATGGATAAAGTTGAGTGTGATCGCTTTTGCTATCCTTCTTCCCGGGTGGACAGCGGTTATTCATTTATATCCCGGAACAGTGGGTGCAGCCAACTTAAGCTTTTTAGGAAAAGGTGATGCATCGCTCGATAGGTTTGGATGGGAAAAAGCAGGAAAAGAATTTTCAACTTTCTATCAGCAACAGGTCAATTCAAAAACTATTTCTAACAATGCCCCGGTGGTTATTCATTATTGGTGGGGAGCTCATATAGAATATTATTTCTGCAGGCGAGCGATTGTTATTGTTATTGGCCTCGGCGAAATGAAAGGCATCAATCATTATTATTGGCTGAATGAAGAAAGAAAAGATAAAGTAGATATGTCGGCCGCATTTGCAATAGTAGCATCTGATGAATATTATGATGCACCAAAATATTATTCAGCTTACTACGATAATATTCAACTGGTAAAAACAATTGACCTTACCCGTGGCGGACAAAAAGCTAAAAGCTTTTTCATTTATAAGCTAAGTGACTGGAAGGGCGAAGTACCTTATGCTAAAAACTAAGAATTACAATCCATACTTATCTACTAAATAGATCAATGCTGCTATATTGATCGCACCAAGCTTTAATTCACGAATATTCACTGCTTCAAAATTATCGTTCGCTGCATGATGGTAATCAAAGTAACGCTGGCTATCCGGGTTCAAGCCTGCAGTGGGTGTTTTAAAAGCTGTTGCTAAAGGACCAATATCAGCACCACCCCCACTCTTCTTCCATTCATTCACACCATACGGCTGAAATAATCTTTTCCATTGATCGATCTTTTGCCATGCTGATTCAGGCGCAGTGATACCAAAACCTCTTGGCGTAAATCCGCCTGCATCACTTTCCAAAGCGAATACATGTTTTTCATTTTTCGCTTTTGCTTCGTCGGCATATTTCTGCCCACCTCTTAAACCATTCTCTTCATTGGCAAACAGTACAAATCTTATCGTACGCTTTGGTTGATAACCCAGCGCTTTGAAAACTCTTAATACTTCAATTGTTTGTACGCAACCAGCACCATCGTCATGAGCACCTTCGGCAGGATCCCAACTATCTAGGTGACCACCTACTGTGATGTATTCATCGGGAAACTCTGTCCCTTTCAACTCCGCAATTACATTATGACCGATAGTATCGGGTAACATCTTTGCATTACTTTTATAGAATGCAGTAAGTTGTTTTCCTTCTGCATGTAGCTTACTTAGTTTTTCTACATCTCTCAATCCAACTGCTGCTGCAGGAATCTTAGGAAAGCTATCATTATATCGCATCGCACCAGTGTGCGGATGGTTATCGGTAGAATGACTCATTGATCGTACTAGCACTGCCACAGCACCATACTTCGCAGCACGGCTTGGCCCCGATCCCCTGTATCCACCATAGGTTCTATATGAATCGAAAGGATTCACCAGCGTGTCTCCAAAAGGAACATCATAAAAAACGATCTTTCCTTTCACCTGCTGTTTCTTCACCTCCAGGTCATCGAACGATTTTACTACTAACACAGGTGCTTTCACTCCTTTCGATCCTGTACCAACAGAATTACCCAAGGCCAACGCATTAACACTAAAGGTTTGCTTTCCGGAACTGATCGTTACTACATCTTTACCCCCACGCACCCAATGCGGAACCATGCATTGCTGTAACCATGCGTTATCAGCATTGTACTTCTTAAAAGTTTCAAGTCCCCACTTTTCTGATTTTACCATACCTGGTGAACCAGCCAGCCTGCCACCGATCTTCTTACACAAATACCACAGGTTATTGTAAGCATCATCGCTTGCAAGGATATTGTTTGAGATGCGTTTAATAAATAGAGAGTCTTCATTTTGAGCATTCGCAGAAACGAACGCAAAAGCCAGTAGCGATAAAAACAATTTTCTCATAGTAGCTAAGGTAACAAATTGTGATTTTCGATTTAAGATGAATATATAAACGGGTGAAGGGTTGTAAATAATTTGTAGTTAATTGCAGAGGAAAGAAGAAAGTCAATAAGACAATAGTCAGTAAGTCATTATAGAACCAGGTTACTAAACAATGACCAATGACTTGATTGACTCTATGACTTAACTGACTTAATGACTTTAAAATTTTTGTATGCGTATAGGCATTGTATGTTATCCTACGTTTGGTGGTAGCGGTGTTTTGGCAACTGAATTGGGAAAGGCGTTGGCTGATAAAGGTCATAGCGTTCACTTTATTACTTATCAGCAACCGGTAAGACTGAATGTATTCAGCGCAAATATCTTTTATCATGAGGTAAGGGTTCCTACATATCCCTTATTTGATTATCCGCCGTATGAAGTGGCACTCGCCAGCACAATGGTAGATGTGATATTGAATCATGATCTTGATCTCCTGCATGTACACTATGCCATACCGCATGCTTCGGCCGCATACATGGCAAAGCAGATCGTTTTACAAAAAACCGGCAGAAAGGTGCCTGTGATAACCACGCTGCATGGCACCGATATCACGCTGGTAGGAAGAGACAAAACTTATGAACCGGTTGTTACATTTTCTATCAATGAGAGTGATGCGATCACTGCGGTTTCTGAGAATTTAAGGGATGAGACCTACAAGTCTTTTCACATCAATAAAGAGATACAGGTGATCACCAATTTCGTGGATGTAAAACGTTTTGCAAAGAAACCGATCGACGCGTTCAGGAAAGTGATCACGCCTAACAATGAAAAAGTATTGATGCATGCTTCCAACTTCAGGAAAGTAAAACGTATACCTGATGTAGTGAAGGTATTTGCTGCGGTTAGAAAACAGATGCCTGCAAAATTATTAATGGTAGGCGACGGCCCTGAAAGGCCAATGGCGGAAGAACTGGCTAGAGAGTTCGGTGTGTTTGACGACATTCGTTTTGTAGGAAAGCAAGAGCAAATGGAAGAGATACTGGCGATAAGTGACCTGTTTTTATTACCATCAGAATACGAAAGCTTTGGCTTGAGTGCTTTGGAAGCGATGGCTGCCAGCGTTCCGGTGATCAGTACAAACGCAGGTGGATTGGGAGAGATCAACATCCATGGTGTTACCGGTTACCTTGCTAACGTGGGTGATGTAGATAGCATGAGTGATTATGCCATAAGTATGCTTGGGAATGAAGACGTATTGCAGAAGATGAAAGATCAGGCGTACGAGCAGGCTTGTAAATATGATATTCAGAATATTGTTCCCCATTACGAAAAACTATATAGCCGGTTTTGCAGGATGGAACCTTGCGTGTAATATCTAACTGCTAATGCATTTGACAGCGGAATTCTTCGAACCGTTAATGTAATTGATAAAGTAACTGGCGGAATTTTCGAGGCCGCATTATCTTTCGTACTGGTCATAAAAAATCCCGCCGAAAGCGGGATTTGATTTTCATTATGATCAGATCATCTCTTTTTAAGCCAGGTCATTGGGTTCAATGGCGATCCCTTTTCATTCGATACCATAAACAAAACCATTCCACCACCACTCTCATCAGATGCCGCACGTCCTACAGTGGTTCCTGCTTTGATCTGTTGACCACGACTAACATTTACAGAAGACAAGTGGCTGTATGTTGTAAAATATTTACCATGACGAACTACAACCGCCTGCTCACCGCCAAGATCAAACACAGAAGAAACCTCACCTTCGGCCACTACTTTTACACCAGCACCAGCGTTTACTGATATTTCGATCCCATCACTCACACCTTTTAATTTTGTTCCTGGCAATTCATAAGATCCAAAAGGAATAGAGACGAATCCTGCATCCACAGGCCATGGCAATCTTCCTTTGCTGTTTTGGAAAACGATAGATTCTCCTTCAGTCACGGATGGTAAACTTTCTATTTTTCCTTCACCCTTTCCAGTGCCTGCAGCATTTCCAATAGGCTCATTGCTTGTTGGCTTTTTGGGTGTTGAAGTGGTGGCTGTATTATTCTTAGCAGCATTCGCAGCCGCTGCTTTCTTCGCATCGTCATCTCTTTTTTTAGCTGCAGCTATCTCTCTTCTGATAATTGCTTGTATAGCATTGGCAAGGTCTCGTCTTTCTTTGTCTTTCTTTTTAATTGAAGCGGCCAACTCCTTTTCCTGTCCCTTTAAACTGGAAACAACCTTATCAACTTCTTTCCTATCATTCTCTAACTCCTTGATTTGTTTGCTTTGGGTTTGAAGCGCTACATTCTTTTCAGTTTTATTATTATTGAGCTGAGCGATCTTTTGCTGCAATACATCCTGCGTTTTCTCAATACTGCTCACCTGTGTTTCACGCTGCTTACGATAGCTTTTTAAATATTCCACCCGCTTAACGGCATCATTGAAGCTACTGGCTGAAAAAATAAAATTCAGATAATCATAATTGCTCCTGTTCTTATACGCGAACACTAAACTTTGAGCATATTGCTGTTTCTGTATCTCTAATTCTTTATTGAGACGATAGATATCCAGGTTGGTGAGATAGATGTTATCATCAATTTGTTTCATCTCCCTATTGATGCTATTCACCAACGCTTCTCTTGCTTCGATCTTTCTTTTAACAGCGGTCAACTCTCCGAGTGATCGCTTTCTATTTTTCTGGATGCTGGATAATGTTCTATTGAGATCAGCAATTTCTTTTTCAAGCTCTTGCTGTTGTTTTTTAAGTTCATCTTTTGATTGTGGCTGAGCTGAAGTAACAAAGCCTAACATTGCAAAGCATAGAATTAATAGGAGATTTTTTTTCAGCATCATCAAGGTTTTTCGTGGTTTGATAATGAAGTTTCAAAAGCTTAACGTGTTTTCCAACCCTTCATTATTTTATTTTATATTTTTTATCAATAACAAAGGGAAACGTTAAGGGCTGGTTAAAGGAATACTGTTTGAATTCAAGCTTCACATCAAGTTTGCTTTTTTCTGAAACAGTGATATGCCTGTCTTTTGAGAAAGGAAAACCGTAGTCGATCACGAAATCACTGTAAGTAATATCGCAGGTTCTGTTTCTGCTCACATCCACATCATCCAGTTTGCTATGTATCACTTTCTGATCTGTATTATCAAGAGTAAGAAGATGTTTATAAATGTCACCAACCATCAGCACCAGCAACTGATCGCCGTTATTTTTATAACTAACAATCTTCCCGTCAATAAATATTGGATTACCGACGATCATATCCTGCAAGGTTTTAAAGTCAAAAGGTATGTCAGTCAACTCCTGCAAATATTCAATAGACCGGTATTGAATGGTTTTATTCAGCTTGTTCATCAACTTAACACTATCTTTCGTGATCAGCATTCGGATACCTTCAATACCAAATGCCCCCGTCACAGATATCCAAAGTAGACTATCTTTTTGCAATCTGATCTGTACTGTTGCCTGATCGTCTTGCTCGGCACTTTTATATTCAACCTTTGCTTTACCCGAAAAGGTTTGGAAATCGATTCTTTTTGCAGACACTTTTTGCAGAATACCACTGATGATAGCAGTTGAATCAATAGAAGGCGCTTGATTAACCACAACGGTTTCAGTAGTGTCCTTTTTAGATATTGCATCATCGATCTTCTGCACTTTTTTCGTAGGGCGACAAGCACCGATAACCAACACTGAAAAGAAAATTATGTATAGTTGTTTTACCATGTTTACTTTTTGCCTGTGTGACCAAATCCACCTTCACCTCTTGTAGTTTCCTGCAAACTTGCAACCGGGTTCCATTCTACCCTTTCCACTTTTTGAATAACCATTTGAGCGATCCTGTCACCATGGTGTATCTCCTGGTCTTCATTCGAGAGATTAATCAAGATCACTTTTATCTCTCCACGATAGTCAGCATCAATAGTGCCGGGCGTATTCAAACAGGTAAGGCCCTGCTTTATGGCTAATCCACTTCTGGGCCTCACCTGTGCTTCATACCCCTCCGGTATTTCTATAAATAAACCGGTAGGTACTAAAGTTCTTTCCAATGGAGAAAGCTTTATACTCTGATGCAGGTTTGCTCTTAAATCCATACCGGATGAACCATTAGTTGCATATTCCGGCAACGGATTTAAAGAATGATTTACAATTTTAATCTGCAAAGCTTCCATCAAAGCAAAAGTATGTGTTTAGATAGGCAAGGCCTTTTTGAGTTATTCAGCACTATGTTAAAAAACTAAAGCTGCTGCAACAAGGCAGAAGCATACGCTACCAGCCCTTCTTCTCTCCCTACAAAACCCATTCTTTCCGTTGTGGTAGCTTTAATAGATATATCCTTCTGTGTTATAGTTAGTATATCAGCGATCACTTGCTTCATTTGCGCCACATGGGGCTTTAGCTTGGGCGCCTCAAGACAAACTGTTGAATCGATATTCACTACTTTATAACCTTCCTTTTTTATAAGATCGAAGGTTCGCTGCAATAATATTTTACTATCAATATTCTTAAATTCCGAAGACGTATCTGGAAAATGAGTGCCGATATCCCCTAATGACAAAGCCCCAAGCATTGCATCGCAAATGGCATGAAGCAACACATCGGCATCACTATGGCCTAATGCTCCTTTATGATGATCGATCTTCACTCCGCCCAGCCAGAATTCTCTTCCTTCAACCAATTGATGAAAATCGATGCCTTGCCCGATCCTGTAACTCATGATAAAGTATTAAATGAAAAAAGCGAAGGTAATGCCTTCGCTTTTTTATTATTAATTGTGTGAATTATTTCGCGTCGAGATCAAACAACAAGCTGAAGCGAAGTGTGTTGGATAATGGGTTACGGTTTACTCCGCTACCTGAAGGAACCAGGTATGAGAAGTTCAATCCAAACACATTGTATTTAAGACCAGCGCCTACAGTCCAGAACTTACGGTTGCCCTTTCTTTTATCTTCATAAAAATAACCCGCACGCACCATGAATTGATCGCTATAGCTGTACTCAGCACCAATTCCAAAATTGAATTCTCTTAATTCATCGCCAAAGCTACCTGCATCTCCAAAAGATTTGAACCAGCTTCCTAAAACACCTTGGTTTCGGTATTCAGCAAGTGCAGCTTCGTCTTCAGCGGTATTTCCAGTAGCAATAGGAGGTGTAGGCACTAACAGTTTATTTACATCAACACCAACAGTAAGTTTATTAGTAGCATCAAAAGCTCTTGTATAAGCTGCACCCAGACCTAAGTTAGCTGGGATATAATCTTTATTCTGAGCATCGCTTGTATAAGCGATCTTGGAACCTAAGTTACTTAATGCGATTCCCCAGTTCCACCCCTGCCCCTGTGCATCTGTTCCGCTATGGAATAAAGAAACATCACCTGAAACTGCATTACCTGCTTTATAAGTATTACCACCCACAGTACCTGAGGCAAGGCTTGAATTGATATATCTTAATGCAACACCTAAACCAAGCTTTGTTGATAGTTTACGTGAATACCCGAAATCAACGGAGAATTCTCTTGGACGATATGTTTGAAGATCGTTACCTGCAAAATCAGTGAATTGTATATTTCCTAAACTGAAGTAACGGATAGAAGCAGCCAACGCCTGCTCATCATCTAATTTATAATAACCGGCTAAAGAAGCAAGGTATACATCAGTCAACCCAAGGTCCTTCAACCAGGGAGTATAAGTGGCAGATATAGCTACACGGCTTGTTGCAAATGGTAATTTAGCAAGGTTCCAGAATGAAGAGTTTGCATCGGGAGAAGTTGCGATCCCTACATCACCCATACCACCGGCTCTGGCATCAGGAGATATTCTCAGGAAAGGAACTGCTGTGGTAACCACATTGATCGGTTCTGCAGTTTGCGCATTAGCCTGGTTAAACAATGGGCATAGCAACAACAAAGCAGCAGTTTTCAGTGTCAGTTTCATCTAGCGAAATGTTTAATTATATGTGTGTAAAAATAATTGAATAATTCAATCAGCCAAATTGCATGATCAAATAGAGTAGAATTGAGCCATTCAGTTCGTTTGGTTATAGTATGTACAGCTTCTGGAGTGCTGTAGCTTTTTGCCCACTAGTATTAGATACAATGATACGGTAAATATAGACACCTTTTGCCAATTTTTCGCTGTATATGTCGTTCCCATCCCAGTCGATCGTTACTCTGTTACCATCTGTCATTAATTGCTTTTGTATTTGATGAACGATCTTGCCGGTCATAGAATAAACCTGTATTAACACCTTGAGATCAGTTGCAGGCTGATTATGTTCAAACCAAAACTGCGTATTTGAAGTGAACGGATTAGGATAATTTAATACATGAGATATTTTCAGGCTTTCCTTTTTTGCCACATAAAATTCCAACATTACTTCATTAGAATTATTGGCTACATCCCAGGCTTTGATCTTTAGAGTATGAAACCCTTCTGCAAGATTGGTTAACTGGAAGCGAACCGTTCCTCTTTGGTAACTATTCAGTTCTGCTTCGTAGAAATCGTTTAAAACAAACGCATTTTTATCATCTCCATCTAATACTGCTGTGATATCATGACCAATCCCTGTACCTACAGTATTTATACCGGAAGAATCAGCCAGCTTCACAATTAAAACAGGACTCTCATTCACCAATCCCCCGCTTACGAACTTTTCATCATTTAGGTAAGGCTTTATTTCAGGTCCCAGGTTATCTGAAAAGATCGAATTTGAGGTTCCTCCGATTTTAAAATTAGAAGAAACCCCGTTTGCATCTTTAGTTTGATCGTTTGCATACAAACTCAGCTTGCCATTTGCAACCTGGTAATTGATGTCTTTGGGTACAATGAAAGTAAAGTTGTACCTGCCATTCTGTACACTGGTCTTTCCTTTATAGATGATGTTCGTTTGCTGGCTGAAGGTGGTAACAGGACTCGAAGGATCGTTACCAAGAGTTTGTACCTGCTGAGGTTTATCGTACAACGTAGGATATATTGTTCCGTTGAAATTATTTAAAACAGTTCCGTTATCATCCGTAACCTCCCCGCTGAATGTATATTTTTCAAGTGCCTTAAGTGTATCATTTCCTGTTGCAGGATGTCCGTTGATCTCACTCAATGTAACATTAAGCTCAGGAAATCCCAGGCGCATGGCAGGATCACCTAACAGCGTAAATTTTCTGTTATTGATGTAATCACCAAATGACAGGTAGGTATGATTCTTAGCTCTTTTTAGCGATTCACCTAAAGTAAGATAGCCTTGCACCGGGTCCTTTTGTAAAGCGATCTGCAGGTAATTGTTATTGATGATGCGATTGCTGAAAGCAAAAACCAACCTTGTTGTAGTTAATAATGCTATGGCTCCTTTTGTATCGTTCATCAGTAAAAACTCACCGATGGATGTTTTAGTGGGATCATCGTAAGGAGCAAAATCACAAGTTGCTGTAATGAATAGGGGCAGCTTATTCGGATTGTTGAATTGTAAAGCCTCTTCTCTACCAAACACAGCCTCGTCAGCAAGTCTTTGATATCCGCCATGTCCATTATAATTAAAGATGAGATTGCCGCTAAAATTTTGGTTCACGATATTTCTATTTACCTGCGGGTAACGGCTTCCGCCACTTCCGCTTTCTTGCTTATACGCATCCAGGTAAATTTTATTGGGATTAAATCGTGAGTTTATCGCCACAGCATTAGAAGAAATAAATTCAGCATCATTCAAATGAATATTGTTGTCTTCATCATCGGCAGCGAAAGTCAATTGATTCCTCCATGGCCCGAAGCTGTTCGCAGAATGATAATTGATGATCTTATCCACCATATTCTTTGCCTCTGTAATATTCTTTGCAGGAATTCTTCCGATGCCGATATCTAAGAGAGACGGCGGAGCAACAAGGTTAACATCATCGGCATCATCAAGTAATCCGAAGAAATCATCTGAAGTGTAACTCGTTAACGGATCCAGGGAATTTACACTTTGATATGCAGGAACAAGATTAGTATTATTCGTGACCCTGTTCTTATAATCGAAAGATGCATCGCCAAATAATAAAAGGTATTTAGGCCTTTTAGTTGAGTCGGTCCCCGCCTTATCATAAAACATCTTTACATAGTCTCTGATAGCTGCAGGATCAGGAGAACCGGAGCCAAACTCGTTATATATCTGTTCTGTAGTCGCCACTACAACCCTGTAACCATACTCCTGGTTGTGAAAAGCTGCAAGACGATTTGCTTCAGCTAACAATGTTTTGTCTGTCACAATGATATAATCCCGTACCTGGTAATTATGAAGATTCTGATTGGCAACGGCACCTGCAGGAACAGGAGTCAAAAAACTGGTTCCGCTAAAGGCGATGTATTCCCTGAGTCTTGAACCATCGTTCGTAAACCTGGAGGAACTCACCGCAAACGGAGCATTCATTTTTATAGGATTGCTTGGATCCGTGACTTCCCAGATCTGGGCAAGGTTGGAAGAGTTGTCGATAATAAATTCATTGATGATCCCCGCCCCCACTGAATTCCAGTCCCTGAAACTAAACTGATTCTGCCCGGTAAAGGAGAGTGATCGCCTTGCCTGGATCTCAAACCAGTTCAACCATCCCTGCGCTGAAAAATTACCCGGACTGAAAGTATAGGTAACATTCAAATTAGATTGGCTCACCAAAGCTGAAGCCTGTTGTTGAGTATTTAGCCCAAATGCATCCAGGAAATTCCCCGAAACCCCTCCTACCGGTATATTATGAAATAGCAGACCGTTGATCTTGGCGGCAAAACTGCTACTCCCTGCAACTGTTCTCGCTGCCAAATTAGAAGTTAACCTGAGTGGTTCGGTAAGAACTAAGCCAGGTAAATTAACACTGAAGCTTCTGCTCAGGCTGTTACCGGGGGTATTACTGAACTCCTCTCCATACCATTCCTTACCACTGTTCAGGAAATTGATCGTATCAAGTTCATGAAAAAAATGTTCATCAAAGCTGTTAACAGTTCTGTTCGCAACACCTGTAAAGTTGGATGTGGAGATACGCTTACCCGTTCCGTTAATGCTTATAAAATAATATGCAACATCACTATATATATTTTTCTGATGGCGGTACGATCTGTTCAGGCTATCCTTTAGCCACCTGTCAGGCCCCGGAGCATAAAACAAAAAGTAATCACTGCCATTGAAAACGCCATCACCCCCATCGATCATCATAATTGCATTTTCCACAAGATCATCCTGCGGAAGTTCCTGGTTCTTTTCAGCCAACATGCCTCCGCCGTTTCCAAAAAGCCGGATGGAAACGGAACTTATATTTGGCGTGTTGATCCCTAAAGAGTTAAGGAATGGCAGATCCACTTTATATACGCCCTCCTGGCGTACCGATATTTTATACCAATTGCCTGATGCCAGTACAGAATTGGCAGCATATTGCCTTTGGGCCGCTGCCTGGAAACCAATGTACCAAAATACCAACAGGAAAAGGAGTTTCTGCACCTTGTAAATATCTCCATTTTTTTTGCAGTTAATAAAGATGTGATGGCATTCGATTTGCAAAAATCAAAACAAGCCGGCTGAGCAGGGTAAATTAGGCTTTTACTAACAGTCCTTACAAAGCATGGCCACTATATTTGAAGGCAATAAATCTCTATATTCGCATCCTTAACATTTACACGAACAATATTTGCTAATACCTATCGTTTAAAACGAATCTAAATCTGTTACATGACAATGTTTAAAGGTATCAGGAGCTTTGCGATTTTAGCCGCGGGCCTAAGCCTTCTCTCTTCTTGCAAGAACGGTAAGTTCTTAGGACTCATAGGAAAAGAGAAACATGATAAGTCTTCTGCAACTGGCTGGAACTATAATGACAAGAACCAGGGCGGTTTCTTTGTTGCGAAAGCGAAAGATATAAAGACCGGTCCGGGACTGGTATTCGTACAAGGTGGTACGTTTACTATGGGCGCCACACAAGAGGATGTGATGGGCGACTGGAACAATGTTCCCCGTCGTGTGACCGTAAACTCGTTCTTTATCGATAAAACCGAGGTAGCGAACGTTCACTATCGTGAATATATCTATTGGTTAGATAATGTGTTTGGGCAAGCCGGTATGGAAGAAGTTGCTGAAAAAGCAAAACCAGATACTTTGGTTTGGAGAAGTGAACTGGCTTATAACGAACCCTACGTTGAATATTATTTCCGTCATCCGTCTTATAACTATTATCCTGTGGTAGGTGTTACCTGGCAGCAGGCTCACGACTTCTGTATCTGGAGAGGTGATCGTGTAAATGAGATGGAATTGATCAAAAAAGGATACCAGAACAAGAATGTGATCAAACAGACAATGGGTGGCGGTGGCCAGGATAATTTCAATACCAAGTCTTACCTGATGGGTGAGTACCAGGGTGTTCCGGGCAAACCAAAGAAAAACCCATTGAAGGATGCACAAGGCAAACCTAGAAACCAGGTACGTTTTGAAGATGGTATCTTATTGCCTGATTATCGCCTTCCCACAGAAGCAGAGTGGGAATATGCCGCTTTAGGTAATATATCTGAAAATCCTCAGCCTCGTAAAAGTGAGAAAAAGCGTGGTGAGGAATTGATCGCTAATAAAAATATTTACTCTTGGAAGAATGATGGATATGACAACCTCCGTGGAACACGTCGTGGTACATGGCAGGGCGCATTCTTAGGAAACTTTAAAAGAGGTAATGGTGACTATATGGGCGTTGCTGGCGGCTTGAACGACCGTGCTGCTTTCACCGCTGAAGTAACTTCTTTCCTTCCAAACTCATTTGGTTTATATAACATGAGTGGTAACGTGAGTGAGTGGGTTGGTGATGTGTACAGGCCAATGACAGGTTTTGATCAGGATGATATGAACCCTTACCGCGGTAACGAATTTAAGAAAGTAGATCTTAGTGGCGGACAAGGTAACTTAAGGGATAGCATTGGTCGTATTAAAATGATACCTGAAGAAGATTCAGCATTACGTAACAGGAGAAACTATCAGCAGCACTATGCGATCAACTATTTAGATGGTGATTCAGTAAGTGCAGTTACTTATGGATATGGCCATACTACATTGATCTCTGATAAATCGAGAGTAGTTAAAGGTGGTAGCTGGAATGATATGCCTTATTGGCTAAGCCCCGGCAGCCGTCGCTTCCTGGAAGAAGACGTAGCTAGCAGTACTATCGGTTTCCGTTGTGCAATGACCCACTTCGGTTCTCCTGAAGGAAACAAACGCAAAACAGGTAACTTCTTCCCTAAGCGCAGACAAAAGAGATAAGGAAAAGGTAAATACAGCGAAAAAGCCATTCGATAATTCGGGTGGCTTTTTTCATTTACGTGTAATATCTTGCGAAGCGATGAATATCGAGCAACTATACGAGTTATATCTGCAATATCCTTCAGTACAAACAGACACCAGGAAATTGAAGCAGGGCGATATTTTCTTTGCACTTAAAGGCCCCAATTTCAATGGTAATCGATTTGCAATTCAGGCATTAGAAGCGGGAGCTGCTTATGTAGTAGCCGACGAAAAAATATTGGGTGACGATAGGGTTATAATAGTAGATGATGTACTGGCAACTTTGCAACAACTTGCCAAGCATCATCGGCAGCAATTCAATATTCCTTTCATCGCTATCACCGGTAGTAATGGAAAAACTACGACCAAAGAATTGGTGAGTATCGTTTTATCTAGCCATTTAATCACTTATACTACTCTCGGAAATCTGAATAATCATATCGGCGTTCCGCTCACGTTATTAAGCATCAGGAAAGATGCTGAAATTGCAGTCATAGAAATGGGTGCAAATCATCAAAAAGAAATTGCTTCTTATTGTTCATATACTTTACCTACACATGGCATTATCACGAATTGCGGCAAAGCGCACCTGGAAGGTTTCGGCGGGGTTGAAGGAGTAAGAAAGGGTAAAGGAGAATTATTTGATTTCTTAAAAACGCATGACGGCACTGCTATCATCAACTGGGATTATGACTATCTGAGAGAAATGAGCAATGGTCTTAACCGCCTGGTGAAATACGGAACGAACGAAGGGAATATAACAGGAGATGTGATCAGCAGTGAACCTTTTTTAAAAGTACAGATCACGAAACCATCATCACTGGAGACTATACATACCAATCTTGTTGGAGACTATAACCTTCCGAATGTACTATGTGCTGTGGCAGTAGGAAAATTCTTCGGGGTACCGGAAGGAATGATAAAAGCTTCCATTGAAAATTATGTTCCCGGCAACAGCAGGTCGCAAATGATTGAAAGAGGAAGCAATCATATTATCCTGGATGCGTATAATGCCAACCCGAGTAGTATGAAAGCTGCAATTGAAAATTTTGCGAAGATCAAAGCTGGTAATAAAGTACTTCTGCTGGGTGCAATGATGGAACTGGGAGAAGAAAGCATAGAAGAACATCAGAAGCTTGTAGACCTGCTTCAGCAGAAAGATCTGCATAACGTAGTATTGGTTGGTGGAGATTATGAAAAGATAGAGCATCCTTACACTTTCTTCAGGAATTCGTTAGAAGCTAAAGACTGGTTTATAAAACAAAATTTAAAAGACAGTCATATTCTTATCAAGGGATCACGTAGTATGCAGATGGAAAAGGTGATCGGAGAATAGATAACCGTTTGTTGCAGTACAAGTCGGGAGCGACGCAACAGAAGCTGGGATTAAATACTGAAGCTCGTCCCCAAAAAATTGTTGTTTAATTTTACCGGATGGATATTTCTATCAACACGCCAGCGATTTTATTTCCTGCGATAAGTTTGATCATGCTGGCCTACACCAATCGCTTTTTGGCTTTGAGTAATAGGATCCGCAATCTGCATGAGAGATACGTGAAAGGTGAAAATCAACAGATCCTTCATGGACAGATCAAGAATCTTCGTTACCGGTTGAATATTATTAAGAACATGCAGGCGCTTGGCGTGATCAGTTTTCTTTGCTGCATTCTGTGCATGTACTTAATATATATAGAGGTAATGGATTGGGCGCATATAGTTTTTGCACTTAGTCTTATCACTTTCGCTGCGTCACTGCTGTTATCCCTTCTGGAGATTCAGAAAAGTACCAAAGCACTTGAATTAGAATTAAGTGACATGGAAGACCTGGAAGACCCTTCATTAGTTGAGTATATCAAAAGCAAGTTTGAAAGAGATTAATTGAGTGCAGGTTTTGCTGCCGTTGCTTTTCTTTCGCCGATCTGTTGACGCCACATTGCGTAATACAGTCCTTTCTCCTCGATCAGCTCAAAATGATTTCCTGTTTCCACTACCTGTCCTTTTTCCAGGACATATATCCGGTCTGCATGCATGATGGTACTTAGCCTGTGAGCGATCATCACTGTGATCTGTTCTTTTTCCTTAGATACCAAACGAATCGTATTAGTGATCTCTTCTTCAGTGATACTATCCAGCGAAGATGTGGCTTCATCGAAGATGAGCAAATGCGGATGGCGTAATAGCGAACGTGCAATACTCAGCCGCTGCTTTTCTCCTCCACTTAGTTTCAATCCACCTTCACCAATTACCGTATCTAATCCATGCTCTGCCCTCGAAAGAAGATTCTGGCAACTTGCTTTATACATTGCATCTAACAACTCCTCATCGGTTGCTGAAGGATTAACGAAGGTGAGATTCTCTTTGATAGTACCTGCAAATAGTTGTGTGTCTTGAGTAACAAATCCAATCTGGTTGCGCAGCTCATCAAAATCCATCTTCTCACCATCTATACCATTATATAATATCTCGCCATCTTGTGGCCGGTATAATCCAACCAACAATTTAACAAGCGTGCTTTTCCCTGCACCTGAAGGGCCAACAAAAGCAATAGTTTCTCCTTTCTTCACATCAAATGAAATATTGTCCAAAGCTTTATACTGTGCAGTCTGGTGTTTAAACGAAACATTCCTGAACTCGAGTTCTTCTATCATTCCAACTTTAGCAGGATTAGCAGGCTTTGCCTCCACTTTCTTCTCCATCAGGTTATGAAAATTATTAATAGATGCTTCAGCTTCACGATAACTTAAAATGATATTTCCAATTTCCTGTAACGGACCGAAAATAAAGAAGCCATAAAATTGCAATGCGATGAATTCACCTGTTGTGAGCTCTTTATAAAATATCAGCAATAACAATGTAAAACTGATCACCTGCCTGAGAAAGTTCACCAGTGTTCCCTGCACAAAGCTGATTGCACGGATACTTTTTACTTTTCTTAATTCCAATCCGAGGATCTTATAGGTATTATTATTAAGACGCTTTACTTCCTGCTCGGTCAATCCTAGGCTTTTTACCAATTCAATATTGCGAAGTGATTCAGTAGTAGTACCTGCAAGTGCAGTGGTTTCCTTAACGATATTTTTTTGAATAGCTTTTACCTTTCTGCTCAACCTGTTTGTTACCAACGAAAGAATAATGATCCCACCTACATACACAGGCATAATGCTCCAATGTTTGCTGGTCGCATATATTGAAACGAACACTAAACTCACCAGGATTGCAAACAATACATTAATAAAGTAGCCGATGAATTTTTCTGTATCAGCTCTCACCTTGGTTAGAATAGAAAGTGTTTCACCGCTTCGTTGATCTTCAAAATCCTGGTAAGGCAATCTCATTGAATGACGCAATCCGTCTGTAAAGATCTTTGCACCGAACTTTTGGATGATCACATTCACGAAATAGTCCTGGAAAGCTTTTGCTATCCTGCTCACCATCGCTGTACCTACTAAAAGCCCAAGCAGTCCTAGCACACCCCAGATATATTGATCCAGGTCTCTCGGAGACCCATCGTTATTAGTGAATGGATGATTGGCAAACCGATCGATCACCTTACCGATCAGCATCGGATCAAACAAAGAAAATGTTTGGTTGATGGCAGCTAAAAAAAGAGCAAGTGCGATGAGCCATTTATATGGCTTTAAATATTGAATAAGAAGTTTCATTCAGGGATAAGAAGTTTGAGTAAAGGAAATTAAGGATTTTATGTTAGCAATTCCTGTGCTGTTAATCTGTTTATGACAACATGGCTTAAATTGCAGGCATGTCTAATCCCAATCTGAATACTGGAAAAGAAATATTGAGTGCTGCCGATAAGGAGTTTGAGAACAGTATTCGTCCGAAAGAGATAGACGACTTCTCAGGTCAAAACCAGATCATCGAAAACCTTATCATCTTCATCAAAGCTGCAAAGATGAGAGGCGAAGCTTTAGATCATGTGTTATTTCATGGGCCGCCGGGATTGGGTAAAACAACACTCAGTCGAATTGTAGCCAATGAACTCGGCGTGAATATCAAAGAGACATCAGGGCCAGTCATCGAAAAACCCGGTGATCTTGCGGGATTGCTCACCAATCTTCAACCGAACGACGTTTTGTTCATTGATGAGATACACAGGCTCAGCACTGTTGTAGAAGAATATTTATACGCTGCAATGGAAGATTTCAGAATTGATATCATGATTGATTCTGGCCCGAATGCGAGAAGTATTCAGTTAGGATTAAATCCTTTCACTTTAATCGGGGCAACTACAAGAAGTGGATTGTTGACGGCACCATTGCTTTCAAGATTCGGAATCAAATCAAGATTAGAATATTATCATTCTGAAACCTTAAAAAAGATCATTGAAAGAAGTGCGGCTATTTTGAATACCTCTATCACTTCTGAAGCAAGCTTTGAAATAGCGAGAAGAAGCAGGGGTACTCCGCGAATTGCAAATGGCTTATTGAGGAGAGTGAGAGATTTTGCACAGGTATTAAATGATGGCAATATTGATCTTGGCATCACGCAACATGGCCTGAAAGCGTTGAATGTTGATGAACATGGTTTAGATGAAATGGACAATCGCATCTTATCCTGCATCATTGAAAAATTCAAAGGAGGTCCTGTTGGAATAACAACTATTGCAACTGCTGTGGGTGAAGAACCCGGCACTTTAGAAGAAGTATACGAGCCTTTCCTGATACAGGAAGGATTT
>JAEZDC010000135.1 GCA_023429825.1 Bacteroidota bacterium
ATGTGAGTCAGTACCGATCATCATACCACCCGGAAATGCATAATTTTCTAGCACAACCTGGTGAATGATACCAGCTCCTGCCTTCCAGAAACCAATTCCATATTTATTAGACACGGAGGCAAGAAAATCATATACCTCTTTATTGTTATTCAGCGCAATATCAAGGTCTTTCTGCGCTCCTTCTTTAGCCTGTATCAAGTGATCACAATGTACAGTAGAAGGTACGGCAACTTTCGGACGACCTGCCTGCATGAATTGTAACAAAGCCATTTGGGCGGTTGCATCCTGCATAGCAACACGGTCGGGGGCAAAATCAACGTAATTCACTCCTCTTTCGAATGCTATAACTTTCTGGTCAGGATGTAAGTGAGAGAATAATATTTTTTCAGCTAATGTTAATGAACGACCAAGTGTTTTGCGGGCGGCCTCAATCTTCCCTGGCAACTCTGCGTACACCTTCCTAATCATTTCAATATCAAACGCCATGAGTACAAATGTGATTTAGGTGAGTAAAAAACTGAATTGAGGTGCAAATGTACAGCAAACAACTGTGGCAGAAAACTGTTTTACATCAACTTTTGTTTTCGTAATTTGCACTAGAGAACGTTCTATCGAAAAACTATCCCAGATGAATAAGCTTAAGCAGTTCATAGAGTGGAAGGCATTTGGTGTGTGCCAGGCCTTAGGTGAAAAATTAGGAATTGCATCATCAAGGATTCGCATGTGGTTCATCTATATTTCTTTTCTTACCATGGGTTCCCCGCTTATTATTTATATGATAACTGCATTCTGGATGAACATAAAAAGATATATCTGGAACGCTAAAAGAAATCCGCTTAAATACCTGTAAAAAACACTGCCCCCACCTGTGCTAAAGATTGAATACACCCATACTGATTATTCAGATCTGCTAAAGCATTATGCCAAATTTCTCAACGGAAAACTGGAAGGTAATGTATTACAGATGGACCCTTCCAATGGAAAAGGATTTTTCAAATTGATTAAACTTCCCAATGGCCTTCAGTGCTTGTTATCCGACTTTACTGTAAATGAAGATGTTTTTTTTCAACGAAAGAAAAACGACCAGGATTTTTATACTCTCCGATTTGATGAGATACTAGTGCCGGCAGGAGAGAATGGCGTAGAGAATAAATCTGCCGTTTTTTTAGCGAGCACCCGTTTCGACATGATCTCCTTGTTAACCAAAGGAACATCGGTAAAAAGCATCAATATACTTTTTAGTAAAGAATGGATAGAACAGTTCCTGGATTGTGAGGAAGCTGGAAATATCATTAAAAAGTATCTTTCTTTAAAGATGAGCTCTTATAACTATGAGCCGATGGATGCAGAATACAAAAGAATCCTGCAGGAAATTATAAGGGCAGAAAAAGATAAGAATTTTGAAAACCTGGTTGTTTATAATCGGGTTATGTTGCTGATTGAGAGATTCTTCACGAGGGTATATAAAAAAATGGATGATCTTCATTTTGAGATGAAAATCTCAAATGATGACATAAAAAGACTTCAAATGGTAGAGCAGGAATTACTGAAGGATTTTACTATTCCGCCGCCTGGGATCAGTTCTTTGGCACGAATGGCCGCGATGAGCCCGTCAAAATTAAAAAACTCTTTCAAAGAGATATATGGATTACCTGTATATCAATATTTTCAAAAGCATAGAATGAATAAAGCCAAGGCTATGCTTCTTTCTAATAAATACTCTGTGAAAGAGGTGGGAATGGAGGTGGGCTACTCCAACCTCAGCAACTTTGCGAAGGCATTCAAAAAATCCTTTGATCAGCTTCCCAGCGATATTATCAATGGCAGATAATAAACAGCGTTAACAAAACGTTAGAGGAGCGAAAGCTGTACCATGATTGAACTCTACCACGATTCTTCTTCTTATTCTCATTTTCTTCAGGTTCTGGCCAAGCAATTCAAGGGTAAAGTTTCTAATGGCTACCTCCATTTGCCAGCGATGATAGGTGAAGGAATTTTATGGGCCAAAGAACTTCCCTGCGGCATTTCAGTAATGTATGCTGATTGTAAATTTAGAGAAGATATCGTGTTTAACCGATTGGCTATTAATGATGAAAGATATATTCTATTGTTTCATGATGTTGCCGATGCGCCTGATGATATAGCTGTTGCTCCCGGAGCCTTTAATATGCTAAAGGAGATGGTGTTGTTGACCAATGCAGGCGTCACTAACAAGTATTATATACCAGCGAATGCCCGTATAAAGTCCTTTAGATTGATGTTTAAAAAAGAGCACCTTACTGCACATTTAAATGAACTATTGATCACACAGGCTTTTGAACAGTACTTTGCAAACTTCAACGAGAAGGGGGGCGTGAAACCTCTTAATTTTGATTATCGAGTGATCCTCGGAGATATAATGAAGGAAAAAATAGAGCAGCCTTTAATGCTTAATTTCTTACAAAACCGCAGCTTGCTTTTGCTGGAAACCTTCATAAGGAAGATTGCTACATCTAAGGTTCGTGTCTTCACTAAGCAATTCAATGACAGTGAATTATTGAGATTGATGCGAGTTGAATCCATGCTAGTACGAGACTATTCTGAAACTCCGCCTAACATCCAGTACCTCTCCAGGGTATCTGCTATGAGCCCTACCAAACTAAAGAGTGATTTCAAGCAATTATACGGCATGCCTATTTACGAATATTACCAGAAGAATCGCATGCAAAGAGCTAAATCCCTTTTACTTGAAGGCGATTACTCCATAAAAGAAGTAGGTAATAAAGTAGGGTATACTAACCTCAGCCACTTTGCCGGTAGCTTTAAAAAGGAATTCGGCGTGCTTCCAAGCCAGTTCATTTCAGCTGATGCCTTCACCTGATCTTATAAGTTTTCAAGAAACCGCATAGTGTCTATTCCATCGGCATAATTCATTAAAGAAGGGTACTGAGATCTTCCAAAACCAATGAACCCATTTCCAATTATGGCCTGCACATCTTTGTTTCCATGCAGATTTTCAACCAGTGTTTCTCTGTTCTCATAAAACTCGTAATTCACTCTGCTGATTGCTGTAAAAAGTGAAATATCTTCTGTAAGTATTACAGAATCAGTAGTCATGTATTGTTTATTTCCCATAATTAACAACGCTAACTGGTAATCGTAATTGTTCTTGAATTTATGGAAGTCAGCAAAGTGATCATACTTTTTTAAAGCAGTCAGAAGAGGAATAAAATCATAGTTAGGAGGAACGTACAACTTGGTAACGTTCCGACATCCTAAGCCAAAGTACAGTAGTATGTCATCGGCGAGGCCATCCAGATATACTTTTGTTTCCGATCCTTCAAGGATAGCTACAGAAGTACGGTTGTAGCGTATGATGTGTGGGTACTTTCCGAAGTATTGTTCAAAGTATCTGCCGGTATTGTTACTGCCTGTAGCAATGTAAGCATCGCAGCCCTTAAGATTGTCGGCTAATGAAACGTAATTCTGCACCGTGATCTCCCATTCGTACAACTTCCTTATGAGATGTTTTATCAGCACTTCGTCTTTAGAAGACGCTTTGATCGTCGCCTGGTGACCACTAATGAATACACACAAAAAGTCGTGAAATCCAACCAGTGGTATATTGCCTGCCATAACCAATCCGACGTTTTTGATTTCACGTCTTTGGTCAGGAATCTGGTATTGCTTTACCCATGCTTTCAAAAGATCAGCTTTCAAAAAATCAGATGCAATATTATTCGCTGCCAGGTCTATGAATTCCGGAATGAACCATGGATTTTCTCTGCTTGCTCTTTCTTTTACTAATTGCCATTCTTCTCCATTCTCAATAATGTATGCACCTAGTTTATCCAGTAAATTAATTCTCTCTTGTAAATTCATTCTATCCCTTATTTTTGAAACGCAAATGTAGAATCACTCATCCTAAATCTCACACTATGGCTATTAAGATAACAGACGAATGTATTAACTGCGGAGCATGTGAACCCGAATGTCCCAACAACGCTATTTATGAAGGTGGCGTAGAATGGGCTATTGCAGATGGAACTACCGTAAAGGGTCCTTATACTTTAATGGATGGAACCGTTGTAGATGCAAATGATCGATTAGCTCCTGTTGCTGTGGATATTTATTATATCACTCCCAATAAATGTACTGAGTGCCAGGGATTTCATGAGGAACCCCAGTGTGCTGCAGTTTGCCCGGTAGATTGCTGCGTTCCTGATGAAATGTACCAGGAAACAGTTGACCAGTTATTGGCTAAGAAAGACAAGCTGCATATTTAATAAACTGATTTTTCTTTGAAAAGGTGAGGATTTAGTCTTCACCTTTTTTATTTCAGTGATTCTCAGGATAGGCTTTGAAAAATTATTTTCTTTGCTTCAATAAACAACAGGATGAAAAAACGCATTGCCCTTGTTACAGGTGGCTATAGTGGTGAAGCTGAGATCAGTTACAAATCAGCGATAACTGTAGGAAGTAATATCGATAGACAAAAATTTGATGTTTATAAAATAGATATCAACCCGCAAGGCTGGTTTTATATTCCGGAGGAAGGACAGCCATCTACGGTAAATAAGGATGATTTTTCCATAGATGCAAATGGCCATCATATTACGTTCGATGCAGTGCTGATGTGTATTCACGGTACACCAGGGGAGGACGGAAAATTGCAGGGATATTTCGACATGCTGAAGATACCCTACACCAGTTGTGATGCAGCAACATCAGCGCTCACATTTAATAAAAGATATACAGTAGCCGTAGCTGCATTTGGAGGAATTAACGTAGCCAAGTCGCTACACGTTTTTAAACATACACCAATAAGAGCTGCCTCCGTGCTTACTTCCTTAAAACTTCCTGTATTTGTAAAGCCCAACAATGGAGGCAGTAGCATTGGTATGAGTAAAGTGTTTGAAGCAGACAAACTTGATGAAGCGATCGAGAAAGCTTTTAAGGAAGATGACCAGGTATTGATTGAAGAATTCGTTTCTGGAAGAGAATTTACAATCGGCGTATTCAAAAAGAGAGGAGAGATCACCACGTTACCAATAACGGAGGTGATCAGCAAAAAAGATTTCTTCGATTACGAAGCTAAATACCTTGGTATGAGCGAAGAGATCACTCCGGCACAGATAGATGAAGCCGTTGCTGGTAAAGTGAGAGCCGCTGCGAGAAAAGTATACGAATTACTGAACTGTCGCGGAATCGTGAGAATAGACTTCATTTATAATGAACAAACAAGTGAACCCTATATGCTGGAAGTGAATACAGTACCCGGTCAAAGTGAAGCAAGCATCATCCCGCAACAAGTAAAAGCAATGGGTAGTACTTTACAGGATTTTTATACAGCAGTAATTGAAGAATGCTGGCAATAGATTCATATACTTGCAAATCTTAAACAGGAATAAGTGTTCAAATTCATTACAACGAAACCGCTTTGGGTAAATATCCTGGTTATTCTTGCGCTGATACTACTCATCATCTTATTATTTTTTGGATTATTAGATTGGATAACCAAGCATAATGAATATGAGAAAGTACCCGGCGTTGTGGGAATGAATATCGAGCAAGCCACCGGAGTTTTAGAATCTAAAGGTTTTGATGTAGAGATACAGGATTCCATTTATGTGGATTCAGCTACTGCACTAGCAGTTCTTAAACAATCTCCTGATGCCGATGCTACGGTAAAAGCCAACCGTACAATCTACCTAACAATAAACAGGGCTGTAGCACCTCAAATTGAAATGCCAAGTTTGATCGGCTATTCCTTTAGAAGTGCACAATTATATCTCGAGACTTTAGGTTTAAAATTGGGAGACACATCATATAAGCCAGACATCGCAAGGAACTCTGTGCTGGAACAATTGTATAATGGTAAAGCCATTGCTCCGGGTACAAAACTGCCAATGTCCGGTACTATAGATCTTGTATTAGGAAGTGGAGTGGGAACAGAGGTAATGAACGTTCCTGATGTTTTTGGAATGACATTGACCGATGCGCGGCAGTATCTTGCTTCAATGAATATTAATGTAGGATCTATCATCACAGTAGGTTCGGTAAGTAACCAGGCAAATGCATTCGTGGTAAGACAAAATCCTGAGGCTTATTTCACCTCTCCGGAAGGAGGCAGGTCGCCAAATAAGATCAGGCCGGGACAAGTCGTGGATCTATACATCAGTCAACAACAAGGAACAAGAGATACTATATCGCATACATCTCCACCATCACCCGATACAACTAACCAACGCTAATTGATTGCTATGAATACGATTTCAGTTGAAGATCTTAAAAAGAGAATGGATTCAGGAGAGGACATTAACCTGCTGGATGTAAGAGAAGATTTCGAAAGAAACGAATTTCACATTGGCGGAAGGCATTATCGATTACGCCGTTTGCAGGATATGGATATAGAAGAAATAGAAGATTTAAAAGAAAAAGAGGTTATCTGTTATTGCCGTAGCGGTCAGAGAAGTGCGATGGCTTGCCTTATTCTCGAACATCTTGGGTTTAAAAATACAGTGAATGTGGTAGGAGGTGTGGTAGAATGGAAAGAAAAATTCCCTCAATAATTTGTCATGAAAAAATTAGGTGCAATCATTGCCGTTTGTTTTGCATTGCTCACGGTTATATCATGTAGCAGGCATAATGTTGCTACTACTAAAGAAAAAATTCCATTTATAGCAGGAAGCTGGCTGGAAGACGGGGATACTGGTAAGCCCATCTTTATCGTGCAAAAAGAAGTCGATCTTATTTTTTTAAAAGGAAAGCAAACTTCCACAGGTTATTTCAAAAATTCTTACCGGATAGTATTAAAGGAGTGGAATACCACTGCCATTCTCTCTGAAGATGCAAATACTATCAGCTGGAAAGACGTGAAATGGAACAAGACAACTTTCCGAAATAGTGATATTTCGGGTGACTGGTATGAAAACTCCGATAGCAAAAAGAAGATCAGCATTACCCAGGATAATAACGTTCTTGTTTTAGACAATGGTACTTCTAAAGTAGATGCATATTTCTATACAACCAATGGCATTTACTCTCCAACATGGAACAGGTATGCTACTTATAATCCTGGCACTAAGACTTTAACCTGGGGCAACACCTCATGGGTGCGTACAGCAATTAAATAGATCTATTGAAGCTTCACATTTACACCTATCATAAAATTTGTTCCAGCCATAGGATAAAAATAGTTCTCTGTAGTTAAGTTGCCATTATAGAAATAACTGAAGGTATACCCGTTGGGCTCATACTTTTTATTGAAGATATTATTTACCTGTGCGATCAGTTCAAGTTTAGAAGTGAACTTGTTTGGTATTGTCCAGTTCAGTCTTACATCCTGTAAGAAATATGGTTTCAAACTTCGCTGTTCAGTTTCTGTATTATCCAAAAACTGCTTGCTCACGTATTTACTTTGTAAATTCAGGGTCGCATTTTTGATTGGAAGAATATTTACTGCAAGCCCGCCGATTGTTGTGGGAGAGAAACTGATAGTTGTATTACGATGAGAATTTGTTTTCTGCCCTCCATTATCATAATCATCAATGAACTCGGTGAATTCATTGATCTTATTTTCACTGAAAGAAATATTAGCAGCCACGTTCAACCATGCTGCCAATACCTGCGAAGCCTGCAATTCAATTCCTCTTCTGAAGCTTTTGCGCACATTTGTTCTGGTATAAGCCCCAACATCATTGACTTTACCGCTTAATACTAACTGATCTTTATAGATCATGTAAAACAGGTTTGCGGAAACAGAAGTTTTAGCCGTTCTCTTTTCAATACCTACTTCAACGTCATGCAATTGCTCCCGGTTCGGTTGATTAGTTGCTCCGGCTTCAAAATCATCCCTGTTCGGTTCTTTATTAGATACTGCATAACTCACAAAACCAGTCCATCCATTTTTTGAATAGGTGAGACCGAATTTCGGGTTAAAGAAATTAAACTTTCTATCCACTTTTAAAGTAGGGTTATCTCTAAAGCCATTCATCTTGTAATCTACATGCCTGTATTGTAGATCTACAAAAGCATCAAGGTGATTGGCAACTCGCTGCTGAAGTTTTGCATACACATTCACATCTTTCTTTAGTGCATCCAGATCGTACCACTGATGATCTTTCGGAATTCCCACCTCAGCCCAGATTACTTTGCCATAATGCATTCCATCATAAGTATTCCAGCCTCCTCCCAAAGTAAATTGTGTATTTGATTTTTTATACTGAACAGATGCGATCTGCCCGTAAAAATAATTATCCAACCAAAGTTGTCTTACAAGATCAGTTTCTGTAATGGTCGTTGATCCGATCACAACGTTTGGCAGACCATAATCACTAAACTCCCTGCCTGCTTTGTATTGCTCATAATATCCTTTGCCTCTTGTTAAAAATCCTGCTGTATTAAAAGACCATCTTTCATTGACTCTATGATTCAGAAACAACTGGTAATGTGTTTGCATATAATTATCTGTTTCATTTGCATAAGGATCCCCGGGCTTTTCTGTTCCTGCAGAATTGTATGTCCTGTTAGTAAGGAGCGTAGCCGCATCCACTCCGTTCCAGGCCTGGTATGTTTTTTCTTTCCCTGAGAATGTATTAAAGCGGATACTTGATCTTTTGTTAATGTATGCTGCAGATAAATAATAAGATTTAAGATCACTGGTAGCCCTGTCAATATATCCGTCACTGGTAATATTGCTCAATCGTCCATCGATCGTAAAATGATCATTCATTAAACCAGAACCAAATTTTATCGTATTCTTCCATGTATTGAAAGATCCAAAGGCATTGTTGAATTCAGCATACGCTTTGTCGTTAAATTCATTTGTACTCAGATTTATCGTAGCACCAAAAGCGCCTGCACCGTTGGAGGAAGTACCAACCCCTCTTTGTACCTGGAATGAATTAACTGATGAACTGATATCAGGCAGGTTCACAAAAAAAAGACCCTGGCTCTCCGCATCATTATAAGGAATACCGTTAATGGTCATGTTGATCCTTGTTGCATCGCTTCCTCGTATTCTTAAACCGGTATAACCAATTCCATTACCTGCATCCGAATTTACTACCACAGATGGTGTTTGATTCAGCAGGAAAGGAATATCCTGGCCTAAGTTGATCTTTTCAATTTGTTCCTTAGAGAAAGTTGTTTTAGCAAATGGACTTTTCTCACCAGCTCTGATCGCTTTTACTTCTAATGGTTCGAGAAAGAAAGAAGTTTCATCTATCTCTATATTTAAAACCGTAATACTTTCTTCGATCTTTACTGTAAGTGCCTGGCTTTTACTCCCCACATGTCGAATATTCAAAATATAGCTTCCTTTGTTCTTAATGCTTTTGATCTCGTAATAGCCATCAGCATTTGTAACATGATTCGCAATTTCATTTTTAGATAACGTTAACGTAATAGCTGCACCTTCAACCGGGTTTTTTGACGGCTTAAATGTCACATTGCCTTTTAAAATGTACTGAGCCTGTGATGTGAATACAAGTAAAGTAAACAACGTTCCCAAAATTCTTTTCATGAGTTTCGTTTTGAATTTTAATAATGGGAACAGGAAAAACACTAGAGGAGAGGAGCTACCTTCCCTTTCGCAGGTATTATCCTGTTCAGGTTCAACGGGTATAATCTCAGCTTCTCCGTTTACCGGATCAGCACCCCGAGGATGAGCTGCAAAAGTAAAAAAAACTACTTTAGCTGTAACCTTTTACGATGGTATTCGTTCAATGATTACTAAAATCGACAAAATGAAAAAAATATTACTGCTTGCCCTTCTTTTTGCTACTGCTTTAACCTCTCAGGCACAGGTGGTTCATGATGCTGATGCTGAAGTAAGAAAGGTATCAGGTTCCTTTAGCGGCGTAGATGTTTCCAGTGCTATTGATCTTTATATTTCCCAGGGCAATGAGCAGGGTGTTGCTATCTCGGCTAATGATCCTAAAATAAAAGAGCGCATCAAAACGGAAGTAAAAAATGGTGTATTACATATATGGTTTGACAGTAAGGGATGGGATAAATGGAACATGAATAATAAAAAAATGAAGGCGTATGTTACTGTAACCGAGATCAACAAGCTTGAAGCTTCGGGTGCATGTGATGTGCGGGTTAACGGTACGCTGAAGGCAAAAAGTTTAAAACTCAGCTTCAGTGGTGCCAGCGATTTCGAAGGTAGCGTTCAGGTAACCGATCTGCAGGCAGATGCCAGCGGTGCTTCTGATATCAAAATAACTGGCTCAGCTGTCAATGCCAGAATCGATGTAAGCGGTGCAAGCGATTTCAAAGGAAAAAGCTTTAAAGTTGATTATTGCAAAGCAAGTGCAAGTGGTGCAGCAGATATTGATATCACCGTAAATAAAGAACTGGAAGCTGATGCAAGTGGTGGAAGTGATATCAGCTACAGCGGCGATGGCGTTATCAAAAAGATGGATAGAAGTGGAGGTGCAAGCATCAAGAAAAAAGGTTAACAAAAAATATTTTGGCTCGATACTGTTGCCGCCCTACATTTGCAACCCTAACATCGCGAAGTAGAGCAGCGGTAGCTCGTCGGGCTCATAACCCGAAGGTCGGGAGTTCGATCCTCCCCTTCGCAACAGACTAAAAATCCCGCAATAACAGCGGGATTTTTTATTTGAATAATTTTGAACCCGGCGCTCAGTCTGCTATGATGCTTCGTTGCGTCGCACACTTGTACGCCCTTATTCAGTATTCGGCTGTCAACTATCATCTGTAAACTGTAAACTGTGAAGTCTGGCTTCGTAAACATATTCGGCAAACCAAACGCAGGCAAAAGCACATTAATGAATGCGCTGTTGGGTGAAAAGCTTGCGATCGTTTCACCAAAAGTGCAAACTACAAGACATCGCATCAAAGGCTTTTTAACTAAGCCTGGCGAATACCAGATCATTTTTTCTGATACACCCGGAATAATAGAAGAAACGAAATACAAACTCCACGAGAAGATGATGAGCAATGTAAAAAGTGCTCTTGAAGATGCAGACGTTGCATTACTCATTGTTGATGCGAATGATAATTTTGAAGAGGTAGATTCTATCTTTCAGCAGTTGAGATTAAAAGTTCCTTCAGTTTTGGTGCTTAATAAGATCGACGAAGCTGCTAATGGAAAGATAGCAGAGGCAGAATCGTTCTTCGCCAACAAATCGTATGCAAAAAAAGTGGTTAAGATATCTGCCTTGCAGCAACATCACTTGGATAAACTCCAGGCTGCTATTGTTGAATTGATGCCCGATGGCGATCCGTTTTACAGCGAGGACGACATGAGCGATCTGCCCACAAAGTTTTTTGTTGGAGAGATGATCAGGGAGAAAGTATACCAGTTATTTGAAGATGAGATTCCTTATCACACTGCTGTGATGGTAAACGAATTTAAAGAGAAGCAAAGCCTAATTAAGATACAGGCCGATATCATTGTGCAAAGAGAAACACAGAAAGCGATTATCATAGGAGAGAAGGGAAAAATGATAAGGCAGATCGGAACGCTGGCAAGAACAGAGATTGAAAATTTTCTTGGATCAAAAGTGTTTCTTGAACTGTTTGTAAAGGTGAGACCGAAGTGGCGGGATAACGATATGCAGTTAAAGGAATATGGATATTATTAGCTGATAGCTGATAGTGGGTAACTGCGTAACTGCTGACGGCTGATTGCTGAAATCTATTCTGAACGTACAAGTGTGCGACGCAACGGAAGTATCATAGTAGCTTTGCAGCCGGGTTCAAAAAAAGACGGGTAAACTGGCTAAATAAAAAAATATATCATGGGATTTACTGTAGCAATTGTTGGAAGACCGAATGTTGGAAAGAGTACTTTCTTCAATCGTTTGCTGGAACATAGAAAGGCAATTGTTGAAGATACGCCGGGTGTTACACGCGACAGGCAATATGGCGTGACGGATTGGAATGGCAAATTCTTCAACGTGATAGATACCGGTGGTTTTGTTCCCGATACTGCGGACGTTTTTGAAACGGAGATACGCAAACAGGTTCGCATTGCTATCGATGAAGCTAACGCCGTAATATTTATGGCTGATGTGGTGACCGGTATTACAGATCTTGATGAATCGATGGCTGATATGCTGCGTCGTTCAACCAAGCCTGTGTTCATGGTAGTGAATAAGGTTGATAATAACGACAGGATGCTTGAAGCCTCCGAGTTCTATGCCTTAGGGTTTGATGAGATTTTCTTTGTAAGCAGCATCAGCGGAAGTGGTACCGGTGAGTTACTGGATGCGATTACTGCATTGATAACAGAAGAAGCTTCAGAAGAAACAGTTGGTGAAAATGAGATTCCAAAGTTTGCCATTATCGGTCAGCCAAACGTAGGGAAGTCTTCTTTACTAAATGCATTGATAGGACAGGAGCGTACTATTGTGAGTGATATAGCTGGAACTACGCGGGACACGATCCATACTCATTACAATCTTTTTCAAAAAGAATTTGTATTGATCGACACTGCAGGGTTGCGCAAGAAGAATAAAGAAAAAGATGATGTTGAATTTTATTCTGTGATACGTGCTATTAAAGCGATGGATGAAGCAGATGTTTGTTTGATGGTGTTAGATGCAGAGAAAGGCGTGACTGCGCAGGATGTAAATATTTATAGCCTTGCTGCAAGAAAGGGGAAAGGGATCGTGGTATTAGTAAACAAGTGGGATCTCGTTGCAAAAGAAACTAATACTGCAAGGGATTATGAAAAGCGTTTGAAAGAAAAGCTGGCTCCTTTCACAGATGTACCGGTGATATTTATATCAGCTAAAGAAAAGACAAGGATATTTAAAGCGATTGAAATAGGTTTGGATGTTTACGAGAGTAAAAGGCAGAAGATACCCACTTCTAAACTGAATGAGGTTATGTTGAAAGCAGTAGAATCATATCATGCTCCTGTTGTAAGAGGCCATTCCGTAAAGATCAAATTTGTTACGCAGTTGCCAACGCATATTCCTTCATTCGCATTTTTTACGAACTATCCTGACGATATTAAAACGCCATACCGGAATTATCTTGAAAATCAGCTCAGACAACACTTCAATTTCAAAGGTGTCCCTATCCGTATCTTCTTCAGAAAGAAGTAAAAAAATATGCTTAAAACTTGTATAGTTTAATGAGACCTATATCTTTGCGGCGAAATCTTTTAAACCAAAAAAAAGTACAATGAAAAAATTATTAGCACTTTTAGCTGTAGCTGGGTTCATGGCTGCTTGCAACAATGGCGATGATGCAGAAACGACAGACACAACTGCAACCACTGTTGATACTACTACAATGGTAGCTCCTGATACCACTGCTGCAACAGTTGACACTACTACTGCTACAAGCACTGACACATCGGGTACTAAGTAATAATATATTACTTCTTGCAAGAAGGTCCCGCTAAGAGATTAGCGGGATTTTATTTTAATTGATTTCGTAAGGATTTGATCTTGGATCGATACTCAAGTAACTCTTTATTGGTTTGTCTGATAAAGCTGTTATCCTCCAACTTACCGATTACTTCATTCATTTCTTCATTGGTATCATATACCAGCTTTCGAAAAGAACTCGAATAATCTTTCGCCCTGGAGTCAAAAATACCTTTAGCCATCCATTCTTTTACCGAGGAAGCGATATTCGTGTACGTATTTAATTGTTCTGCAGTCAGGCTTTCTGCTGATGATCCGTTTATCTCTATCAAAGAAGCAAAAGCATGCATTTGCCTTAAGTGGCGGTATTTTTCACCTGCATCCTCATATGACTTATGTAAATCATCCCATGAATTAATGCTACCTGATTTAATTTGTTTTTTTACCGTTTCTACGGTTTCCGCAGGAAGTAACTGCCCACCTACATTTACCCATTCTTCTCTTTTGCACTCAGCAAATACTTTCTGCAGATCGGCAATGCGTGTTGATTTATTATCATCAAAATAATTGATCAGTTCATTGATGCCGTAGTAGATAACGAGTTCCTCGAACATATGATATGCCTGAGGCACTTTACATAACAGTACTTTTCTTTTAGAACACTCAAAATCACTTGCACATACTTCAAGGTGATTTATTTCTTTATTACCACTCTTTAGTAGTTGTTTACCTAAAACCCTGAGTTCATCATTGCTGTATTGCTTAGTATCATTGTTTTTCCTGGTGTATGCCTTAGCTGTACACACTTCCATCAATTGCAGCGCTTCAAATATTTCATTTATTGTATCAGGAGCAAGGAAGTCATAATCTACATGCTGAATGCGTTCTACCCGTTTATCCCTGTCAACATATTTCCAGCTATTCCTCGCCAGTGCATACATGTTGTACATGAACCAGTATCCCGGCATTACGATCAGTTGATCATGTGTAACGTCGTTACTCACAAGAGAAAATGGAATAGAAATGTTTAATTCTGCAGGATAATCTCCTTTTGCAAGAATAGTAAAGCTTGCAAATTTAGAATTGTGCTTCAGGCTGACACATAAGCCCGGCCAGAAGCCTCTTCCTGCAACGATCTCACCATCCGGGCTCCTGGAATTATGATTTGAACCGATCGTTGCACCCGCAGCAATATTACTTTGTCCATATACTACAGCTGCACATAAGAAAGAATTGTTGTGGTGCTGTTCATGAGCCGGAAATATTAAAGAGTTCAGTACCTCGCAACAAGAAATAGTAGAGTTGTTACCCAGATAAGAGTTGATCAACCTCGCACCATATTTTAACTGCGAATGTGAAGCCATAATAAATCTAACTGCCTTAACACCATAGAACACACGACATCCATCATTGATGATACCATTCACTAATTCAACACCCTCACCAATTTGTGTTCTGCCTTCTGTGCCAGAGTTGATCGTAAGATTTTTGAGTTTGTTTGCTCCTTTTATATATGCATCGCTGCCCACCCAAACATCCTTAATGATCTTCGTATTCTTGATCACTGTACGATGCCCGATCTTCCCGTAATATCCTCTCTTAGTATTGAATCTTGATTCTGTAAACTCCCTGAACTTACTCATCAGTTCTTTATCGTCTCTATACTTGCTCCATAAATACGCATCACCCGGTAACATCCCGTTGAATGGAAGAATTTTTCTTCCTCCAT
This sequence comes from Bacteroidota bacterium, assembly GCA_023429825.1. GTDB lineage: Bacteria > Bacteroidota > Bacteroidia > Chitinophagales > Chitinophagaceae > JAEZDC01. The sequence continues at coordinate 15,064 of JAEZDC010000135.1, forward strand.
TTTCATTGCATACCTCCAGCCATATCCTCACCAGTTCATCTTCCCCATCTTTTAAAATGCCATTACCGAATTTCGCATGATTGGTCGTCACCAGTTCATTCACATTCGCAATGATCACTTCATCACCGATAATGTAATGTGAGAGATAGTTCACGTTATCTATACAAACATTGTCGCCAAAATCACAGCTGATGATCGTTGAGTTGTATAATCCTACCGGTACTTTCAGGTCGCTGAACTCTAAACAATAAGGCTCAAGTTTTCCTATTCTAACTAAACCAAAGAACTTACAATTCTTAACCAACTCGGGATTGAATGCATTGCTCACCAATATCATGTTCCAGTCATCACTGGTATTCCTGTTTCTCACCAACACCTCTATCTCGTAAGCATTTAGTTTGCGGTATTCGATACCACTGCGGTTTTGCATATTCCGTAAGTAGTATTCATCATCGCCACCATTTAAATATTCAGGAGATACAAAGCCATAGCCCAAGCGACTCAGGCTGCTTTTTTTGATTACGTTCAAAGGAACAGATTTAGTTTGTTGTGTAGTCATCTGTAGTAACGGTATTGATCACCTGTTGCGTCGCACACTTGTACGTTCATATCTTTATTCGTCACGAACATTCACAATTAACGCTTCACCTTTTTTATTCAACAGTAACGCTCTTCGCCAGGTTTCTTGGTTTATCTACATCAAGCCCTTTTGCAACACCTACATAATAACTCAGCAATTGCAAAGGCACCACGCTCAGTAACGGCGCAATCACTTCATCAGTATCAGGTACGAACATTACGTCCTCACTGAACCCTGTAATAACATTGTCACCTTCAGTGGCAACTGCTATCACCTGTCCACGGCGTGCTTTGATCTCCTGAACATTACTAATGATCTTTTCATAATAAGAATCTTTTGTAGCTACGAAAAGAACCGGTAAAGTTTCGGTTACCAATGCGATTGGCCCGTGTTTCATTTCTGCAGCAGGATATCCTTCTGCATGTATATACGAGATCTCTTTCAACTTCAATGCACCTTCTAATGCTACAGGGAAGTTGTAACCTCTTCCCAGGAATAAAAAGTCTGATGCATCTTTGAATTTATCAGCAATGGTCTGGATCTTAGATGTATCAGCCAATATCTCTTTTACTTTTTCTGGAATGGCTTCTAATTCCCTCATCAGGTGCAGGTATCTCTCTTTATCCAAAGTACCTTTTGCATAACCGATCTTCAATGCCATCATTGCAAGTACTGCTAACTGCCCCGTAAATGCTTTTGTACTTGCTACGCCTATCTCAGGACCTGCATGCGTATACGCACCTGCATGACTGATCCTTGCGATGCTGCTTCCTACAACATTCACTACGCCAATTATGAAAGCACCTTGCTCTTTTGCTCTTTCCAGTGCAACAAGTGTATCTGCAGTTTCACCACTTTGCGAAATAGCAATGATCACATCACCTTTATTGATCACCGGGTTCCTGTAACGAAACTCGGAGGCATATTCAACTTCAACATTTATGCGGCACAGTTCTTCAAACATGTACTCAGCAATAAGGCCTGCATGCCAACTGGTACCACATGCAACGATAACGATACGTTGCGCACTGGTCAATGCTTCAAGGTTCGTATCAATACCACTCATCTTTATAAAACCTTCCTCAACTCTTAACCTTCCTCTCAGGCAATCAAAAATGGTTTCCGGTTGCTCATGTATCTCTTTCAGCATGAAATGTTCATAGCCACCCTTTTCAATCTTTGCTAACTCGATATCAAGCTTTTGAATGAAAGGTGTTTGTTTTTCATTACCGATGTTCTTTAAGATCAATTCATCAGGACGAACAATAGCGATCTCGTAATCGTTCACATACACTACTTCTTTGGTGTATTCTACGATAGGAGAAGCATCCGAAGCAAGGAAGTGTTCTCCCTTACCGATGCCGATTACCAGCGGGCTTCCTTTTCTTGCTGCAATGATCGTTTCCGGATCATCTTTATCGATCAACAAAATGCAATAAGCCCCAACGATCCTTTTTAAAGCAATTCGCAATGCTTCTTCAACAGAACAGTTATTATTCTTTTTAATATCCTCGATGAAATTTAGCAATACCTCAGAGTCAGTATCACTTTTGAATTCATATCCTTTTGCCTGCAATTCTTTTTTAATAGGAGCGTAGTTTTCTATAATACCATTATGGATCATAGCCAGTTGTCCGCTCTGGCTCATATGTGGATGCGCATTCCTGTCATTAGGTTCCCCATGTGTCGCCCAGCGGGTATGCCCGATACCGATGTTGCCGCCCATATCCTTGCCAACGATGTTCTCTTCAAGGTCTGCAACTTTTCCTTTCTTTTTATGAACACGTAATTCTCCATTAAGCAGCGCAACGCCTGCACTATCATAACCACGATATTCTAAACGTTTTAATCCTTTAATAATAACAGGGTAAGCTGATCTGGGTCCGGTGTAGCCAACAATTCCACACATAATAAATAGTAATTAAAATTTTAAGAGGTGCAATATCACTTTTTTTACCAACTTTTGAACCATAAACGGCCGCAAAGCTTATGATAACAGATTTTGATATTTCAAAAGAATATATACTTGAAGATGAATGCGTTTTGTTGCGGCCTTTACATATGAGTGATGCCGAAAACCTGCAATGGTTTTCATTGAATGAACCCGATATATGGAAGTATTCTCTACAAGGTGCAGATGGGTTGGAGAATTTGCACAAGTACATCAGCCAGGCTTTGGAAGGCAGAGCTGCGGGTAAGGAATATCCCTTTATCGTTTTTGATAAGCGTACCAATGCGTATGCGGGAAGCACACGCTTTTATGATATTATCCCCGCTTTTCAATTCATGCAACTGGGATATACCTGGTATGGCAAAAAGTTCCAGGGAACAGGATTGAATAAGCATTGTAAATATCTGTTGTTCCAGTTCGCTTTCGAAAAAGCGGGATTAGAAAGGTTGGAACTGCGGGCAGATAATGATAACTATAAAAGTATTGCAGCAATGAAAAGCATCGGTTGTAAAGTGGATGGAATACTTCGGGCAAACATGCCCCGTCCGGCTCATTTGCCGGGGCGAAGAGATTCAATTGTACTGAGTGTGCTAAAAGATGAATGGTTCAATGAAGTAAAGCCTCTGCTACAGCAACAAATTGCAAACACCCAACTGGTATAACATCTCCTTCTGCAACAAACATTCTTTGTATCCTAACACTTGTTAGCTTACTTTTGCCCCCGAATTTTCGGGACTAGCTTCCGGTACGTAAAACCCAAAACAATGCAATTTCAATTAAGCGAAGAACATCTGATGATCCAAAAGGCGGCGAGGGATTTTGCCCAAAACGAATGCTTGCCTGGAGTTATTGAAAGAGACGAACAACAAAAGTTTCCCAAGGAGCAGATCAAGAAGCTGGCAGAGCTAGGCTTTATGGGTATGATGGTTGATCCGAAGTATGGTGGTGCAGGAATGGATACGGTGAGCTACGTATTGGCGATGGAAGAAATATCTAAAATAGATGCGAGTGTAAGTGTGTGTATGAGCGTAAACAATAGCCTGGTTTGCTGGGGGCTGGAAGCTTATGGCAATGAAGAACAAAAGCAGAAATACCTCACTCCGTTGGCGCAAGGCAATAAAGATGGCGAACTATATATCGGTGCATTCTTATTGAGTGAACCTGAAGCAGGAAGTGATGCAACATCTCAGCAGACCACCGCAGAGGATAAAGGCGACCATTATCTGTTGAACGGAACAAAGAACTGGATTACGAACGGCTCATCTGCGTCAGTGTATCTGGTAATGGCGCAAACAGATCCTGCCAAAGGAAGTAAGGGCATCAATTGTCTTATTGTAGAGAAGAGCTGGCCGGGTGTAACCGTTGCTGCAAAGGAAAATAAGCTAGGTATTCGTGGAAGCGATACGCATAGTATCTTATTCAACGATGTGAAAGTACCTAAGGAAAACAGGATTGGTGCTGATGGTTTCGGTTTCACATTTGCCATGAAAACATTAGCAGGCGGAAGGATCGGCATTGCTTCGCAGGCACTGGGCATCGCCAGTGGCGCCTATGAATTAGCACTTAAATATTCTAAAGAAAGAAAAGCATTTGGTAAAGAGATCTGCCAGCACCAGGCGATACAATTCAAACTGGCAGATATGGCGACAAGAGTAGAAGCTGCAAGATTACTTTGTTTGAAAGCCGCGTGGGAAAAAGATCAGCAGCAGGATTATACACTCAGTTCGTCTATGGCTAAAGTGTTTTCATCTGAGACAGCGATGTGGGCTTCGGTTGAAGCAGTGCAGATACATGGTGGATACGGTTATGTAAAAGAGTACCACGTTGAGCGTTTAATGAGAGACGCAAAGATCACGCAGATATATGAAGGAACGAGTGAAGTGCAGCGTATTGTGATCAGCAGATCGATATTGAAATAATTAGCAAATGGGGGTGTTGTTTATATCTTGATATTTGAGTATGATATTATAAAAAAAGCCGTGATCTTAGATCCGGCTTTTTGATTTTTTTTATCTGCTAATTAACCATTTGCTGATCACCTGCATTTATTATACTCCGTAATTATATTCCACAATACATCCGCTCTCTTTTCCTTGAATAAACTCACTTGTGCATAAAAGTATCCGCTTTCTTTATCTGCTATCTTTTTTGCAAGGGCAGGACAATCTTCTACCAGCTTACTCATCTTCTCATCAAAGTTGGGAACGAATTTAGATGAGTTCACTGCCCAAACGGCATCACCTGTCTCAGAAGGAAATTGCATGTAATACTGCGTTTCATATCTGCTGGATGACGTGCCGTTGTTAGTAGATGTAACTTTCTGCATATTCTCATACAGGTGTATTCTAGAATCCTGTTGAGTAAGTCTTTTCATAAAAGAATAATTCCTGCCAAGAGAAAGACCGTTGCCTCGTACTTCTTTCAATACATAGTATTCCTCACGGGTTTCGTAAGCCTGCACATCATGCAACGCATATTTCTGCGCCTGCTTTTCACCCGGTAAAAACACTTTCACAGGATTACCAAGAAAGTTGTCTGTATTGATCACAAGCTTTCCTTCAACCGTTCTTCCATTGGTGAGATACAATTTACCGGTGATGTTTCGTAAACTGTTGGGTGATTCAAAAAAAGCTGCGGATTTACAAGAAGCAAAAAGAACGACGATTACAATGAAGGGTAATAATCTTTTCATTTGGGTTGTTTTTAAGGTGAACGTTGGGGTTACATTTGCTCTGCAAATAAAAGCGAAATCAATGCCGGTTAATGAGTTGAAATACGAAGAGATTGTTAAACAATTACAGGCGAAAGATGTTACACTTATTGCAGTGAGTAAGACAAAACCTGTTGAAGACATCGCAGCGTTGCACCAGTTAGGCCAGGTTGATTTCGGTGAGAACTATGTACAGGAGCTGACAGCAAAGCATGAACAGTTGCAAAGCAAAAATATTCGCTGGCATTTCATTGGTCATTTGCAGAGTAACAAAGTAAAATATATTGCTCCCTTTGTGCATTTGATCCACAGCGTTGATAGTTTAAAACTCTTGAAGGAGATAAACAAACAAGCCGCAAAATCAAACAGGGTAGTGGATTGTCTCTTACAAGTGTACATCGCACAGGAAGAAACGAAATTTGGAATGGATGAAGCCGAACTGTACGAGGTAATTAATCATCTTGATGAACTAAAGAACACCAGGGTAAAAGGCTTGATGGGCATGGCCACACTCACAGGTGATGATGACCAGGTGAGAAATGAATACCGCCGATTGAAAGGTTTGTTTGATACACTGGTCGCAGCGCAAAAAGTACCTGCTTCATTTGATACGATCTCTATGGGTATGAGCAGTGACTTCCGTATTGCTATCGAAGAAGGCAGTACGATGGTGCGCATCGGCAGTTTACTCTTCGGCGAACGCAACTATCCTCCCCGATAATTTATTTAAATATCTATCCACTATCATCTGCCGTCACTTCTTATACACCACTCCATCCTTCATCACAAACTGCACCTTCTCCATCGCGTTGATATCTTTTACCGGATCACCATTCACTGCAATGATATCCGCCAGCTTTCCTTTTTCAATTGTGCCGATCATATCCGCTACACCAAGTAATTCCGCACCATACAATGTAGCAGAACGTATGGCTTCCAGCGGGGGCATACCACCTTCAACCATGTATACAAACTCCTTCCAGTTGCGGCCATGTGCAAACACACCAGCATCAGTACCGAAGGCGATCTTCACACCTGCCTTATAAGCTTTGGAAAATGTAGCATGTATCTTAGGTCCTACATTTAAAGCCTTAGGTGTAACGATCGCAGTATAATATCCGGGGATCTTTGCTGAGTCGGCAACAGACTTGCCTGCAGTAATGGTAGGCACATACCATGTTCCATATTGTTTGCACAAAGCAATGGTCTCATCATCCATAAAAGTACCATGCTCTATAGAAGTAATCCCAGCCCTGATCGCACGCTTCATACCTTCTGCACCATGTGCATGTGCTGCTACACGAAAACCATAATCTTTTGCCGTTTCAATGATCGCCTTTAATTCTTCATCGGTGAACTGGGCACCCGACGCATCTTTTGCCTGGCTCAATACACCTGCAGTGGCAGTGATCTTGATCAGGTCTGATCCATCTTTATATCGCTGACGCACAGCCTTACGGGCTTCATCAGCGCCGTTGATAACACCTTCTTTCGGACCGGGATCGCCCATCAGGTCTTTGCGATATCCATTGGTAGGATCTGCATGTCCGCCCGTAGTGGCAATGGATTTGCCTGCAGTATAAATCCTCGGACCTGTCACCAGTCTTTTATTGATCGCATTGCGCAATGAGATATTCACACCTGAGCCGCCGAGATCTCTCACCGTAGTGAATCCACTCATCAAAGTGGTGTATGCATATCCGGTAGATTCAAGTGCGATATCTGCCGGGTTATAGGTAAACTCGTCCACCACATCACCTTTATGGGATTCTCCTTCCAGGTGCACATGCATATCCATCAGACCAGGCATAACAGTACTGTTCTTCAGATCGATCACTTTTTGCGCTGCCGAAGGTGTAACATACCCCTGTGCAACATCAGTGATCTTATTGCCATCTACGATGATTGACATGTTCTCTAACACCTTCAGGTTACGAACATCAATAAGTTTTCCGCAGTGAATAACGGTTTGCTGGGCGAAAACGCTGAAGCATAAAAGAAAAAAAGCAGGGAGTAGTATTGATTTTCTCATGCAGTTAAGATAAGGTTTTTGCATGATCAGTGTGCCTGCTTAAATTTCCATCTCCTCCCTATCTTTAAACCTTCCTAAAAAATGAATCCATGAAGAGAACTTTTCTATTTGTATTCGTATCTGTTTGTTACACTACTTCTCTGCTTTCGCAAAACAGAGATTCTGTTTTTGCACAGCAGGTAGTGAAAGAAGCAACAAACAATTCACAACTGAAGCAATTAGGACATCAGCTTATTGATGTCATCGGACCCCGTTTGACCGGTACGCCGCAACTGCAACGTGGTCATGATTGGGCGGTGAAGACCTACGCCGATTGGGGTATCACTGCAAGAAATGAGAAATGGGGTGAATGGCGTGCCTGGGAAAGAGGCATTACGCATATCGATATGATCCATCCAAGAGTGAGAACACTTGAAGGAACACAATTGGCATGGAGCCCTTCTACCAATGGAAAAACAGTCACGGGAGAGACCGTTATTTTCCCTGATTTAGCCGATTCAGCAGCGTTTCGCCAGTGGCTGCCAAATGCAAAAGGAAAATTTGTACTGGTGAGCATGATGCAACCTACGGGCAGGCCTGATTATAACTGGACAGAGTTCGGAACCGCTGAATCCTTTGAAAAAATGAAAAAGGAACGTGAGGCACTCACCGATGCATGGCGTAAACGGTTAAGGAAAACAGGTCTTACGGATACCGCTATACACAGAGCTTTGGAAGATGCCGGTGCAGTAGGTATCGTACAAAACCTCTGGAGTAATGGTTTTGGTGTAGATAAAATATTTGGCGCCAAAACCAGGAAGGTGCCCACCATTGATCTCGCCTTGGAAGATTACGGTTTGCTGTATCGCATGACGGAAGCGGGTGATAAACCAAAGATCAGTGTGTACTCTGATTCTAAGTTTGGTGATGCAGTGCCTACATACAACACGATGGCAGAGATAAAAGGAACACAGAAGCCTGATGAATATGTTATGCTAAGTGCGCATTTCGACAGTTGGGACGGTGCAACGGGTGCCACCGATAACGGTACCGGTACGATTGTGATGATGGAGGCTATGCGTATACTGAAGAAATTATATCCTAATCCAAAACGTACCATCCTTGCAGGACACTGGAGCAGCGAAGAGCAGGGGCTGAATGGCTCAAGGGCATTTGTGGAAGACCATCCCGAGATCGTTGCAAAACTGCAGGCACTGTTCAACCAGGATAACGGAACAGGTAGAGTGGTAAATATTAGCGGACAAGGGTTTCTTCATTCTTACCAATACATCACAAAGTGGTTGAGCAGGGTGCCTGAAAATATTCGCTCCCAGATACAAACAACTTTCCCCGGAACACCGGGCGGTGGGGGCTCAGACTATGCATCATTTGTTGCTGCCGGGGCTCCGGGTTTTTCATTAAGCTCTAACAGTTGGTCGTACGGAACCTATACATGGCATACCAATCGTGATACATACGATAAGATCGTTTGGGATGATGTGCGAAACAATGCGATACTGGTTGCAATAATGGTGTATATGGCTTGTGAAGAACCAGAGTTAATTCCTAGAGACAGGATGGTATTACCGATCAATACCCGCACCGGTGAACAAACGAAGTGGCCTGAGCAAAGGAAACCGAAAAGGAGAGGAGGATTTTGGGAATAGACATATAAACTATCAGGTTTAATAACCTGCAGGATGATTTATATGGTTTATTTTTAAGCGAGATAATCTTGTTTTGATACAAATAGAAAAGCCCCGTCAGGGGCTTTTCACTTAACAGCAAAACTGTTTTATTGCTTGATAAAACGCATCGATTTAGCTGCGCTTGTACCGTCATACATTGTTACCAGATAAGTGCCTGATGGCAGTGTACTCACATTTACAGGAATATTGTTTTCTCCCGCCAATAATGAAACAGGTATTTGTTTCACGATCGTTCCTGAAATATGCGCGATGGATACAGTGCCTCTTCCGGTAAGCGGTGCATTCACTGCCAGGTTGATCACATCTTTCGCTGGATTCGGGTACAGTGTAGTGATCTGCAGGTTATCCAGGTTATTCTTGATAGTGACGATCACACTGATATAGCTGGTGCGGCCATCTTTATCTGTTTGCTTTAACCTGTAATAGTTGATACCTGCCAATGAACGGTCATCGTGGAAACTGTACTCTAAAGAGGTATTGCTTGTACCGCCGGGTGCTTTTGAAGGTATAAAGCCAATGCTGCTGAAATTCCTTCCATCCGCACTACGCTCCAGGTCAAATCCCTTGTTGTTGGTTTCGCCGGATGTTATCCAAACCAGCTTATTGATCTTCCCTTCTTTATGCCCCTTGAAAACTGTTAACTGGATAGGTAATACCGTTGCCGTTTCATCGGCTCCGATATACACAGGAGACGGGTTACGGGTCGTGCCATCGTAGTCAACAGTGATTCCTGCGATAGGTGCAGCAGCAAGATTGTTATCACCAATTGAAGCACCTGCCAGGTGCAGATCTCCTGTAGCAACATCTGCGAAGTTCACTGTTATTGTTCTTGAAGTGGCATCACCGCTGTTCGTCTTATAGGTTGCAAGATCATTGTTTGTTGCAGACCACATAGCAAGGGTTGCAGGGTTGGCGTTATTTAAAACATTTGCATCTGAAGTAAATCCTGTTGCAGGGGTAGTCTCGGAATTTACGATTACGTATTGAGAACCGGCACCACCCGTACGGGTATTGTATAGAATATTGTTCTTTACATTCATAGGCGTTGCTATCCCTGTACCAAACAACTCCGTGCCTCTTACCACGGCAGCCGAACGTTTATCGCCTGCTCCTGCTGTGCCACCTATGTAAATACTATTGTGATACACGTTTACCGGGCCGGTAGCGTTGAAGTTTTGCAGGAAGCCGTATATCTGGAGAGCTTGAGTAACACCTGTACCCAGTGAGATAAAGTTGTTGGCGGTGGTAGATGCACCGGTGGCACTTCTCACTGTAATGCCCACAAGACCTGGTGAAGTAGACCCGTTGGTAGTAGCTGCATTCTTCAGATCGTAGATCCTGTTGCGGTTGATATCATGCAAACCGGTCGTGGCCAGGATACCGATTACCACGGCGCCGAAATTACCGGTGTTGGTGGCTGAAAGATTATAAATCGTGTTTCTTGAGATCACTTGTACGTCAGTAGAAACTGCCGAAGAAGTTCCGGCGAAATGAATACCTGTAACCACACCACTGGCATAGTTGGCCAGGGTAGAAGCGGTGCTATTGCTGTGGATGGTATTGTTGGTGATATTCACTTTAGGAAACAGCTGCGCAGTACTCGAGGTTCCCTGCGTATTTACTGTACCAATGCAGCGGATAAATGTAGAGGTTACCCCCGCAAATGGTACGCTGATATTGCTGATGGTATTCCCCGTAACGTTAAACGTAGGATTTGAAGTCGCATTGGTAGTGAGAGAGGCAGATGAAGAAGCCTCCAGCCTGATACCATGCATATTTACATCACCAGCAGCACCACCGGAATTGATGGTCATATTAGTGATGGTGTTGTTCGTAACATTGAATGTTGGTGTAACAGTCGTGGATGCTGCTGTTACTCTCCCGTTCAAATGCATACCATTAATGTTTACAAAACCACCGTTGTTGGTCATGGAAACATTACTCACCTCGTTACCCGAGAACGTAGTGGAACCGTTATAGCCTCCTATAAAACCGAAAATACAAGCGTTGGAGAAAGAACCGGATGCAGAATTATATGTAATAGTAATATTCTTCACCGTGTTGTTGCTTACCAGGTTGCCTGTGCCTCCTGTTTCAATATCCAATCCTATCATTCCAATCACGTTAGATCCTGTACCGGTTACAGTCATCATGCCGGCAGCAGACGGGCCACTGCCACCCAAAAAATTGCCGGTAACAGTATGAAAGTCGGAAGTGAAATTCGGGGTGATAAGAATACCTCTGAATACATACTGCTGCCCAGTATTCACTGCTGCAGTAAGGTAAATGCTGTTGTTCTGGATGGTCCATTGGTCACTGGCTGATATAGAAATAGCTGCAGCGCCTGCAATACCTGTATTCAAAAAGTTGTAAAGCCTGGAATTCTTAACAGTGCCCTGGAAGTTGGTGGTAGTAGCTGAAGTGCCGAGGCCTTTAGAGAACACAAGGCAGATCGCTTGGTTATTACCATTGATGTCACAATTATCAATGGTGTTGCCGTTATTGCCATTAGTACTTCCGAGGTCGAAGAAGATGACACCTGCTGTAATGGTAGGCGAGGTTGCTGTACCTGTATAGCTTGCGGTGTTTCCCGTAATGGTCGCATTCCTGATAGTATTACCACTGGCGTCATTCACAAAGTGGATCACCGCCCCGGTAGTATGTGTATTCACGATCTGCAGGGTGCCGTTCCCGTTTAGGTTTACGTTATCCGCCCCGTCGAAGCGAATGGTAGCTCCCGCAAGGTTAGAAGTGATGGTGGCTGCAGCAGTGGTGTTGATGGCCACACTGGTATACGATGCAGCACCTGTTCCGCTGGCATTGAGTACCGCTGTAGCTGTTTCGGTGGTGCTGCCCGTAATGCTGATGGTTATGGTGCCGGTATGCGTTCCGGCATTGATCGCATCGAATGCAGCCTTTAAGGTGGTGTAATTTGAGGCACCTACTGAAACCTGGGAGGTGGCTGCCATGGTTAGCATTAAAAAGCTTAAAAGAAAAAACTGGTGTAAAGGTTTTAGCATAAGTATTTTTTAAAAATGAGCGTCGAATTTAGGCCATCCGGATGGTATCAAATTTTTGGAAAATTCCAATTGTTTAAGTATAGTAGTTGGAACATTAGTAAGCTGTTGTTTAGGAAGGCAGCAAATAGTAAAATTGATCCCAATACATGCTTTTATACCGGCAACCGCGGCTAAAACCTCTCGGGTTAGATTTCTTTGCTGGATCAACCCCGACAGGTCGCTCAACTTCCGGGTAATTCTCTACATTCATCCTACAATACTTTCATATGCCTACGCGAATAGAAGAGATCCGGTCTTTCCTCGCACACCATGATCATTCACTGGCTGCAAGACGACTGCTCGACCTCAGCCTCGACTGCAGCAACGAAGCGATACTGCATGAAACCATCCAATGGAGCCGCAACTACCGCCAGGCGATGAAAAAATCTGCAGAGGCTGAGCCCGGCTTCTATACCACCGCTAATGATATACTCGAAAAACTTGCACCGCTGGCCGGTACACAATCTTTTGCACCGGGATATTTATTGAAAGCGGAGAATATCACTACAACATATTCCTCCGGCAACTTCAGTTTACATCCCATCAGCGTAGACATAAAGGCGGGAGATATCCTTGGCGTAGTAGGAGAGAACGGTAATGGTAAAACCACCTTGCTGAGATGTCTTGCAGGACAGCTCGCACCCGATGACGGCGCATTGCACTATACGCAACTGGTGAACCCCGATCATTACAGCATCAAGCACCACGTTGCATTTATACCGCAACGCATTCCCAGGTGGTACGGCCAGCTGAAAGATAATCTTCACTTCGCTGCAGCCATCTCCGGTGTAACGGGTAAGGACAATAACCTTGCAGTGGATTTTATGCTGGAGCGTTTGAACCTGTATGATTATGCCCATCTCAACTGGAACCAGATCAGCAGTGGCTATCGTACACGATTCGAGATCGCGAGGGTGTTGTTACAGAAACCCAGCTTACTGATACTCGATGAGCCACTCGCTAACCTCGACATCAATGCACAACAAACCATACTCACAGACCTCAAGTACCTCGCAAAAAGTACATATCATCCCATGGGTGTGATACTGAGTTCGCAGCAACTACATGAAGTGGAAAAGATCGCCGATAGGGTCCTCTTCATTAAGAAAGGAAAATGTGTATTCAGCACAGGCGACGCTGCAAGTGAAACGGCTTATGTGCTGGAACTGGAGACCACCGCTTCAAGGGATGCGATCATCGATATTCTCGGCAATGAAGTGCAGGTACAGTTCAATGGTGGGTTTTATACCATCACTTCAGGTGTACATACTACCAACGCGATGTTGGCAAAATTGCTTACATCGGGTATGACCATTTCTTATTTCCGTGATATCACCCATTCCACCAAACGCTTCTTCAACTGATCACGCTCTATCTATGCATAATAAAAGACCATTGGTACCACGCTGGCTGAATCGACTGGATGAAAAGCTACTGAAGAATCATCCCGAAACATGGACTACCCGCACACACCTCGTATTGTATTACGGTGTACTGTTCATTCTTGCATTGGCAGGACTCTGTTTCATCGTACCCGACGATCCACGTACCGCTACCGGCGTGGTGAACTGGGTGATGCTGGTGATCATGGTGGCGATAGTGGCATTCGTGGTGTGGATGATGTACCTGCTGCGATTCAATGTATTCAAGCGCTATGGCAACACCACTGCACTCAGCCGGCTGAAAGTATTCGTATTGTACGGCGTATGCATCGGTACGATGGTATTTGCCGCCTATGTGCCTTCGATAGTGGAGACCACCCGGGCGAACATGGCCTATGGCGATGAAGAAGTGGTAAAAGACATCAACGCTGTGAACATGGCAGTGGCGCAACTGGAATATGATTCACTCAACCACAGGTGGCACAGGGATACGTTACTGGTAGTAGATACCTTACCGGGAGCGTACCGCATGACGGCACCGGCGCCACCAGTTGCATATGAGACAACCGACACGGTAACCATCGTACAGCCCGGCAGGTTGCGGAAGATAGACACTGCGCAATTGAACAGGCAACTGGCTGCCCGGGATAGTATCGTTAGGCTCAATGATTCGATATACATCTTCCTGGAAAGCCCTAAGTACACATTTGTTTTACCATACCCAAGGCCCGATGAACACACGAAAGAAAAAATGTATGTCAACAAAGATGTGTATGAAAAGGTGATTAGAAATTATCATCCCTCACAGCAAACGGAAGCGCTGAAGGCCATACAGGAGTTGCAGGTGAAGTACGACATCCATGATGAGCACACCTATCGCTATTACGATCGTACCAGCGTGCCTGAGCGTGATTATTTTCAGCGGGTGCAGAACCGGTATTCACTTTATGATATCCAGGCAAGCTTCAATAATATACTGCATCGTAAATACCGCTTTGACGATGTGAGCCTTTCTATATTGCTGCGCAGCTTTATTTATGTTATACTGGCTTTCACGCTGCTCGTGTTCGTGTTCCGTCATACCACTACCCGTGCCTTCTTCCTGTCGTTACTGGTGGCGGTGTTGCTGATGGTGTTCACCGGTTTACTGATGGCCTTCTCGGGATACTCACCGGGTTCATTGCAGGCATGGTGCATATTTTATTGCATTTTATTTTTCGCAGTGTCGTTATTAGCACTGAAGCCCCGTAGTCGCAACGTGGTGGTTGGTATTGGCCTTAATTTGTTTGTAATAATGATATGGCTGTTGCCATTACTGATCGTTTCTTACTATTACCACAGCCTGGAACAACGGTATACCGGTTACCCGACGCCACCAATTGACTATGTGGCAAAGTCGCGGCATATTCTGTATGCAGAGATCGGTGGTGTATTATTGTTGCTGGCACTCATACCCACTCTGATCCACCACTTGTACAGGAAGTGGTTTGCAGCGCCTGAGGAGTAAGGAGAGAACAAGTGGCGAAGCAATCTTAGAACATGAATTAAAATCCATGTCTTCGCCTGAATTCTTTTTCATACACGTGATAACGCAGCAGCATTTGTTTTACGGCAAGTACTGATTTCTCAAACATGGTACGGTAGATATCCCCGTTTACATTGGCACTCACCGACAAACCTATGGAACTGTTGACTGCATATATATGCATGAGGCTAAGGCGTTCCTGTACGAAATCTGCAAATGGGCTCTGTCCCTGCTTCAGTTTAAGTTTTTTGAAAGCCTTCTGGGTATTTTCGATATGCTGTCTTAAGAACCTGAGAGAATCTACCACCATTCTGCGTATGCTATCATTATGCAGGTTGTAGTCCTTATTTACTTCACGCACCAGCCTGTCCTCTGTAGCAAGGTATTCCTGCGTTAACTGCCAAACTTCTGCAGCCTTTGTATCCAGCTTCAGGTATTTAGCATCGGCATCCGCATTAGGTACAGATGCAGTATATGCTGGGATCATGACTATGTTACTGCGATCTTCACCCGTGATGGCATACAAAGCATTTTTACCTGCTACCATATCACGTATAGGTTTATCAACGGCAGGACCAAACTGGCTCCACTGCACACCATCCCATTTCAGCACCACATACCCCTCTGAATTGCGGGTCCTTCCTGCCACCAGTAAATTACCTCCATGGTCCATCGTCATGTCAAGTATCTCATCATTGAGAAAAGCATTGTTGAATGGTAAGAGTGCCCATTCTTTATTTTTTGAAGCTTCCCAGCCAAGGATACATTTATTCTTTGCATCCCCGCAATCAGTGGCAACATAGAACCAATCGTTATTAATGGCTGCCAGCTTCTGATCGAATACTACAGGGAACCTGGCATCTTTTGCAAATATCCAGTTGTTACCATCTGTTACAGCGAAGAACTTTTCGCTCAGCGGATTGTATTGCATCTGTACCACCTGGTCTGTACCGATAGCAAAAACCCTTTCTACATGTTTGGATGTGTCCAGTGTTTCGGGAAAACGTTCGTTATAGCTGAAACTATTGTTGCGCCAGCGGGCCAATACCGATCTTGAACCGAACGTACCTCCAAACCATAGGTCATCACGCTCATCTACGGTAAAGGTGGTGAAGTTGCCTTTCAGTTGTTTGTACGGGATGGCCTGCCACATTTTTGTATCCCAGGTGCCAACGAATCTTTCCCAGTTGGGCGAATAGCCCGTCAATGCAAATCCTGCTTTCATTCCCTTTAGTGCCATCGTATAATAGGCAGCAGGCACAACAGGCGTTAAGTCTGTCCACGCATCATTGCTATACTGCAGGAACCTCCCTTTTTCTGAATGAAAGGCTTTGTTGTAAAAGGCGTACAGGTTGCCCGCACTGTCTGTTGTTATATCCTGGTAACGGATGTATTGATTTTTTTCCGGTGTGATATCTACCGCATTTTGAGCTGAAGCTTCAACAGAAAGAAAAGAAATAGCAATAATGCAGAAGTGCCGCAACATAGGATGTGTTTGTGTTGTGCCAAATATATGCGGGTGAAGGTTATGGAGAACTCAGTGCTTGCACGTAGGAAGAGTTGATGCCATTTTACCTACCCGTTCATCTTTTTGACGTCAGTGAGATAGATCGCATGTGCGTGTAGAATGCAAAGCAACTATAGTATACCGATAGTAGGGTTATTCCCTCGCAGTTGGACTGCATCGATAATGATCTGCACTCACCGCACGTCAGGAACACACTGTATTGAAAAGGGGCGATCATGACGCTATGCTGAGACCAGTTTGGAATATGGCTATACCACTACTACTTCTCTATACTTAAAATACCCAATACCCCATATTTACGGCAACTGGTTTTTTCAGATATTCACGTCATTATGCGGTATGCATTTCTGTTTTTGATATTCTTATTCGTCGCACTTATAGCCAACAGCCAGGTGGTCACTGATGCAGACTGGCTTAATAAAGTAGCGGCAGGCGAGAAAGCGATGCTTCGAAAATCTTACGATTCTGCTTTGATCTATCTCCATTCTGCCATCAAAGAAGGAAAAACAAAACAATACCAGCGGGATGAATTATTCAGCCATGCCTACATTATGGCAGGCCATTGTTATCAAAAGAAAAGCGACTATATACCGGCACACCAATACTTTATGGATGGATATCAAAATGCTTTGCGATACCAACACAAAACAGAAGAGGGCGATGCATTTACGCACCTGAATCAGTTACATGCGCAGATCCTGCAGCAGAACATTTCATTCCCATATAAAAAGCCGGAAGCAACTATCAGGGAGCAGGCAGCGTTCGCGATAGAACACATCGAGATCAAAGGCGACTCAGTATCGCTCACTGTACGGGGCGGATCGATCGACGGTATTACTGATAGTTCGGGTGTAACCGAAGTATGGTCCCGGTATTCAGGCAAAAGAGATTTCAATTTCCTGGGTTATGGAAAAGTGATCGACGTTACGGCTAATCGTACAGTAGTGAGCATGCCTGCTGCCAGTGCTCCTATGAAGGACGACCTGGTATTTATAGAAGCAGAGGTGCCCATCCATTTAAATAAAACACCTTTCAAGAAATTACTGCTGTATTCGGCTTTTGTAACAGACAACGCAAAGCAACGCATCTTAGACAGGCGTTATTATTACTATTATTTTGATAACTGGTCCGATTCGTCTGTGCAAAAGATCCTGCAAAAGAATGTGGATGAGATCGTAGACATGTTAGCGGCAGATACGCTCACCGATAAAACCTATGCTACAAGGGCTACTACCGGAATTTTCACTGGTAAGAACATGATGAAAGCGATGGCCGAAACACGCTTCGAACACATTAATTATTTTGTCAACTTTTTACTTGAGTACCCCGCAAAGTATATTGGCAACGATTATAAGTTCTCAGAGATATATGCAACGTGGATCATCAACAATGCACCCCTTACCACCTCCGACGTAAAAGCCGTTTTACTGAAGGCCGGTACTGCAGCGCGGCGACAACTAACCATCAACCTGCAACAGCCCATAGTAGATAAAAACCTTGCATATCATTGGCTCAATTCCGCACTCGATAATGCAGGCTATCAAAACCTCAAAGATGCGTTGAACGATGCTTCGCTATTGCATCATGCATCCATCATCCCATCGCTGAAAAAATATAAAGGCTGGGGCTATTATATTGACGCGCTCTGCGCAACTAAAAATGATAACAATATTGCAGCGGATAGTTTGTATAGATTATCGCTTAGCGCTTTTGTGGATGCAAAGGATAAAGAAGGACAATCATGGGCACACAGTGCATTACAAAACCTGCAGCAGAGCAATAGAATATCTTTTGCCGTACAGACAGGTCATTTAACACCCTATGATCTTGCTATTAGCCCGGGCAACCGCTTCTTTGCCACAGGCGGCGAAGATTTTTTAGTGAAGATCTGGGATGCCACGTTGGCCAAAGAAATCAAAACGATTGCTGCACATACAGATGGGATCATCAGCATCAACTATAGCCCAGATGGAAAATACCTTGTTACATGCAGTTATGATTCTACCATCAAAGTGTGGAACGCTTTCGACTATAGTCTTATTCAAACGATACGAACACTGAAGCCGGAAGGAGTTGTCATCTTTACCCCCGATAGTAAATCGCTGGTTTCCGGTGGCAGAGATTCACTCATCAAATTCTGGGACCCGATACAGGGAACATTATTAAAAACCTTACCTGCCAGGCACAAAGGCAGGATCACCGATCTGTCGTTCAACCCTAAGTTGCCAAACCGCCTGGCAAGCACCGGTATAGACAGCCTTGTATTGTTCTGGGATCTTAGTAAAGGAGATACTACCGCCTGGATCAAGCGGTCTGCACGAATACTGAGTGTGAAGTTCTCGAACGACGGAAAGCTGTTATCATTCGTCGGCACCCACAGGCTCATCGAAGTATGGGATTATCAAAACTGGAAGTCACTTTTTACCGACAGCGTTGCTACTTTTCTCAATTATAACGGAACTTCGCGATACTATACTGAAGATGATTTCTCACCGGATAGCCGTTACATTGTATACGCCACGCCTAACCGCACCATGCGCTTCGTGGACCCCCGTACCTTAAAGCTGAAAGAGTATACTACCCTGAGAGGCGAATTCCTTAGTGCAGTGTATTACAGTGACGATGGCAATTATCTCATCCAGAAATATCACCAGAACTCCAGCAGGATCGTTGATCTTTCAGGCTGGACCTTTGCTTCCGATTTTCTCGATATCAAAACCTTGAAACAGTACACCAATCCGCCTGCCTATGTTGAATTCAATAAAGATGCTTCAAAGCTTTTTATCACCACGACGTATAACAGCTATGTTGACCTGTCGGATGGACAAACAAAATTCCTGTATTATGGCGGACAGGTAGGTCATAATGGTTTCTGGCTGAATAACGAAAAGCATTATGCATATGTAAGGGATTCAGGGCTGGCCATACGTATTATCGGGGAAGATAAAGATGCCGCATGGTACGGGTTGCTGAAAAAAGAAAAAGTGAATGCCGGGGCTTTTGCTTTCAGTGACAGTATCTGTTATATAGGTGGCGATAACGGAACCATTACTGCATGGCTGCGTAACCAGAACAAAGTATTGTTCTCGCATCATTTCTATCAACCGGAAGAAGCAGGTATACAAAAGATCGTTGCTGACACTGTACGCAAGCGGATATACTTTACCGTGAAGGCAGGGAAAGCATTTGCTGCCGATGCATTTACCGGTGTGTTGTTAGACAGTATGGATATGCCTAACGGAATGGAGATGGTACTGGGTAAAAAAGCATTGTATATATCAGGCGAGAACAGCCATGTATACAAACTGGATCCGCAAACATTTAAGGTCACCGCTAAGTTCAGGTTGCATAAAGATGATATCGGCACGGGTGGCGTTAAACTTTCACCCGACGAAAAATGGCTGGCCGTTGCAGCAGGAACCAGTCACCTTGTTTTGGCCGACGCTGAAACAGGAGCGATCAAATATTCTTTCAAAGCACACGATTTTGCATGGGCCCAACTCACCATCAGCCCGGATGGAAAATTGATCGCTACAGCAGGTTTTGATAATAAGGTGAGCCTATGGGATCTTGCCACCGGTACTTTCAAAGGAAGTATCTACACACCCGTAGACCAGGATTTTATCATTACCGACGAAGAAGGCCATTATATGGCGCCGAAGAAATCGCTTGACGGCATCGTGTTCAGTTATAAAAATGCCTCTTTCAACTACGAACAGTTCGACCTGCAATTCAACAGGCCCGATATCGTGTTGACTAAATACGGCAAGGCAGATCCTGCATTGATCGGGTCGTATCACGCCGCGTATCGAAAAAGATTAAAGAGGCAGGGACTAACAGAAGAACAGGTGAAGATAGACGTACATCTCCCGCTGGTGCGCATCGTAGACCGCTTTAATGTAAGACCTACTACCTCTTCTCAGAACTTTGAAATATCAGTGGAATGTTATGATTCCAAATACAAATTACAGACACTGCATATTGTGGTGAACAACACACCCTTATTCGGTGCGAAGGGAAAGCCGGTAGACCAGGAACAGGCAGTGCTTGAAAAAATAAATATCCCGCTTTCTTATGGTGCCAATATCATCAAGGTGTATTGCGCCAATGAAAAAGGAGCGGTGTCATTGAAAGAATCGATAGAAATATACTGTGCTGCTAAAATAAAAGAGACCAAAACCTACTTTATCGGCATCGGCGTTTCGCAGTACAAAGATTCTGCAATGAACCTGCAGTATGCAGCAAAAGATATCAGGGACCTCGCATCCACTTTTGTAAAGGTGTACGATAAAACGATCGTAGACACGCTTCTTGATAAAAACGTAACCAAAGAGAATATCTTCAAACTAAAACAAAAACTCGCGGGGCTTTCAGTGAACGATAAAGTGATACTGGCAGTCACCGGTCATGGATTGCTGAGTGACAGCCTGGATTTTTATTACGCTACGCACGATGTGAACTTCAGCAAGCCTACAGAGCGGGGATTGAAATATGAAGAACTGGAAAACCTGCTGAACGACATCCCTTGCCGCCAAAAATTATTGCTCATCGATGCCTGCCATTCCGGTGCGCTCGATAAAGACGAACTGTTGCAGAAAAATATCCTTCAAAAAGGAAATGTAAAGGCTACCAACGCCCGAAGTGCTGTTCGGGTGAAGAAGAACAAGATCAAGCTCAATAACACGTTTGACCTGATGCAAAATCAATTTGCCGATCTGTCAGCCGGTAATGGTACAGTGGTGATCTCTGCAGCAGGCGGGTTGGAGTATGCATTTGAATCGCCCAAATGGAATAACGGCGTATTTACCTACAGTGTAAGAAAAGCCATCGAAGAAGATTACAGGGGAAGAGCCCTCACCGTACAACAGTTGCAGTCGTTCGTGAGCGAGATGGTATACACCTTAACCAATGGACAGCAAAAGCCCACATCCAGGAAAGAAAGCCTGGATTATGATTGGAGGATAAAGTAAATAGAACACATGTAATGAAGCATGAAGCTGTCTGTCTTCGTCGACGGATAGATTAAAAACAAAGAATTAGTAAAAGAATAGCAAGAGCATGTAGTAGGAAAGACCTAAGCATGATGTTGAAACGTGCAAACCCTTCTCATGCACTCCTCATGCACTATCCATGCCTTTGATAGGGCTTTGATATGGCTTTGATAGGGCTTTGGCAGGGAGGAAGGAGGCCTGTCTCCTGCGGTTTAATGGTCATTGCCGGGCATGCGCATTACATTTTTGATTAATAAGAAAAATACAATAAGGCGATTGTTGAAACAACAGTATTAATACTGTTTTTTACTTCAACAATTTTTCCGTAATTGCCGTAGTTCGTATTCGTGAAAACTAACCGCTTTTAAACTGATGGCCCCTAACCAGAATCCTGAACAGCTCGCAAGAGACCAGATAGACGCCATGCTCATTGCATCGGGTTGGGTAATCCAGTCAAAGAACTCCGTCAATCTTAAAGCAAATCAAGGTGTAGCGGTAAGAGAATATCAAACGGATATTGGCCCTGCAGATTATGTACTGTTTGTTGATGCGAAGCCCGTGGGTGTGATCGAAGCAAAGCGGGCAGAAGAAGGCGTAAGGCTGTCGGTACATGAAGAGCAAACAGAAGGTTATGCCAGTGCCAAACTCAAGTATTGCAGTAACAGCGAGCCGCTTCCCTTTGTATATGAAAGCACCGGTGACATAACAAGGTTTGCTGACCTGCGTGATCTTAAGCCGAGGTTCAGACCGGTATTTTCTTTTCACCGTCCCGATACATTCGCTGAATATCTTAAGCAAGGCACTTCATTAAGAGCAAGACTGCACGATATTCCTGTACTGCCCACTGAGGGCTTAAGAGACTGCCAAATAAAGGCGATCAACAATCTTGAAGCTTCTTTCAAACAGGCAAAGCCTAAGGCGCTCATACAGATGGCTACGGGTAGCGGTAAAACATTTACGGCTATCACATTCATTTATCGTTTGCTGAAGTATGCAAAAGCAAAACGTGTGTTATTCCTCGTTGATACAAAAAACTTAGGTGAACAGGCAGAACAGGAGTTCATGAGCTATGTGCCGAATGATGACAACCGCAAGTTCACAGAGCTGTATGGCGTAACAAGACTACGCAGCAGTTTTGTGCCACAGGATAACCAGGTGTATATCTCCACCATACAAAGAATGTATTCCATACTACAGGATAAAGAACTGGATGAATCTGCAGAAGAAGCCAATCCCAACGAATTCCAGCATAAAGAACCTGCACCTGTTGTTTACAATGAAAAGATACCGATCGAGTTCTTCGACTTTATTGTAATAGACGAGTG
>JAEZDC010000003.1 GCA_023429825.1 Bacteroidota bacterium
GCAACAGGCTGCTCGCAAAGCAGTAAATTTCGCCGCCGCTTTTTTCAGGCGGGATGCATTAGAATCTACAGTAGCATTCACTTTGGATAAAATAATAACCGAAGCAAATCTTCCGGAGACAGTTGAAACATTAGAAAAGGAAAGGCAGAAAGAAGTCCCCTTAAAAATAACTTCTCACTACGGTTACATTGTCTGGAGCAGCGATAGTGTTGTCTGCGACAAATATAAAATAGAGTTTCCTGCTGATTGGAAAGGCCTGCAGCAGTTCTGTGCTGCCTACGGAATATCGCTGAATGAACTGGAGAGGTATCTTGCAGATGGAGATAAGAATCTCTATGTTCACATCCCTATTATTGTGGCGGTAAGGCGCCCTAAAAAAATAATCGGGTTTAACGGGGATATTGAGTTTTTCAATTTTGTCATCAGGCTCAATTCACCGGACACTGATGGAACAAGTATCATCAATAATATCCCGGTGAGTTTTTCAAAACATGCGCAGCCGTTAAACAGGGCGATGGCTATGCAGATTTCCGGGTCGCAGATGAATGTAGGCAGGTACGCCATGATTGCAGGCTGCGGCGCACTCGGATCAAAAATCATTATGCATTTTGCCCGAAGCGGAGTTACAAATTTCCTGTTATGTGATCCGGATAGTGTATCTCCCCACAACCTTGTCAGGCATACGTTATTTGCCAATCACCAGGGATTTAATAAAGCCGCTGCATTGAAAAAAGAGATCCTGGCGATGTATCCTTTTGAAAAGTTGATTTTGACTTCCGCACCGCTACCCGGCGTAAATTTTTTTGCAAAGGAAGTGACCGATCATTTTGACTGGGTATTGGATTTTACTGCCTCGACTGCGTTTATGCAGTCATTAACGCTTCTCGGGTCTATTGAAACAAAACGGGTAGCCCGGGCATATATTTCAGATTTTGGGAATCTTGGAATTTTGATGCTGGAAGGAAGCGGGAGAAATCCCCGCCTGGATGATCTGCAGGTGATGTTGTATTCAAATGGTGATCAGCTGGCCTTCATTGCAGAGTGGCTTAAGCGAGAAGCAGAGAACAGTGAAGAAGTGAACAATCTTTCTTTGAAGGTTGGCGTAGGATGCAATTCAGAAACAACCGTTTTGGCTGACGATGTTGTGAGTTTACATGGTGCCTATGCGGCCGCAGTACTTAAATCCGAATCGCATACAGCGCAACCGGAAGACGGGAAAATATACCTGAATGAAATTAAAGCTACTCCATTCTTCAGCGTGAATAATCACTTTATCACGGTGCCGAAGTTAGAAGTATTCCAGGCCATTAACGATAAGACCTGGCAGGTCCGTATCAGGGCTGGTATCGTTGAGGAAATGAGAAGAGAAATGGGGGCAGCCATGCCGAGCGAAACCGGGGGTGTATTTGTTGGTTGTGCAAATCATAAAACAAAAACAATACATGTTAGCGATATCATTAGAGCTCCATGTGATAGTCATGCAAATGAGGTTTGTTTTTTCAGGGGGATTGAGGGGTTACCTGGACAGATAGGTCAAGTCAATGAACAAACGGCAGGGCAGCTCGGATATATAGGAGAATGGCATACCCATCCTTTCGGACCTAACCAGATGAGTCCGACTGATGCAACTACGGTGAGGAAGTTTAAAAAAGATTTCGAAACTTTACCAACACCGTTGCCGGTTTTCCTAATGATCGTTACCCCAACACATATATTACCCTACGTTTATTGAAAGGCCTATGTTTGATTATTATTCTTTACGAGCCAGATACTATCCGATAGTAATCCTTTTTTTTCCGGTAGTAATTTTAGGTGCATTTTATTCCCTGGAATTCGAGTCCATTTCTCACTTCATTGGATCGCTGGGTGTTTTGGGTGCTCTGACTTATCTTTTTTCCCAGCTGGGCCGTGATTTAGGAAAGCAGAAAGAGCCCGGGCTATGGCGTCATTGGGGCGGCATGCCCAGCATACAACTGCTGCGGTGGAAAAATGATCATTTCGATACGTACACTAAAAAGAGATATCATGCCAGGCTGAATACACTTTGCCCGGTAGGCAACACACCAGACATTGCACTGGAGACTGCTGATAGTAAGGCTTCGGATGAAATATACCGGGCCTGGTGCAAATACATCATTTCCCAAACGAGAGATACCAGGAAATTCAATTTGCTTTTTAAGGAAAACACCAACTACGGATTTCGCAGAAATCTGTGGGGATTGCGAACGGTGGCGTTATGGCTGATCATGGTTTTGTTATTGTGTAATTACTGTGTCTGGCTGATAAAGTTGAACAACTTTAATCCACTGGTGTACCCGACGAATTATTTCTATTCGACCGGTGCCCTTGTCCTGATCTTATTTTTTTGGATGATCGTTGTAAACAGGAACTGGGTTCGGGGTGTGGCTTTTGCCTATGCAGATCGGCTCTGTGAGGCCGTAGATCTGATTTAAAATCCAACCGTTTTTAATTTCTATATCATCATAACGAACAATGAATGAATTACTTTTTCCAATAGCCGATTATTTGAAAGGAAAGTCTGTCTATCCTGCTGCTGCACGAATTTTGAACTTCCTTTTTTCCGTTAGCATTTCGTCCTTTGTTTTTGAAACATTTTATTTTCACTACTACTGGTTGGATATTTCCGATTATAAAGCAGTACTGAATTTTTTTATCAAGGGTGATTTCTTTATTCCTTTCAGCATCTTTATCATCATTCATTCAATTCTTGATGTTGTTTCCCACTTCGTTTTCACGCTTACTACTTTTAGAAAATCAGCATCTTTATTAAAGGGGATCATTCAATATGAATTCAATAAAGAACATTATCGTTCCGTTATCACGTCAGTCAATAATAACCCGGTGGTAGATATGCCGGTTGTTCTGGACAAAAACTACCTGCTTGAGTTATACAAACATTTACAAGCAAATATTACAGCTGATGACTGGAATGAGTTATCGAAAACCTGCGATGAACAGAAAGCATCTGTAAAAAGGAATTTCAGCCTGCTTTTTAAAGCAGTTGTCGTCATCACAATTTATTTTGTTACCATTCCGCATTTTGGATGGTTTTTATATTTATTGGTGATCTTAGTCCTTATTCTGCTAATGTCCCTGATGTGGATCGGCTACCTTTTTTTCGATTTGTTGCCCGCAGCGATAGGAACATTTCGCAATGCGGTGGAAGTGTATATCGAGGGTCGCACAAAGCGAAAAAGCAGTGAAGATGAACCAGGTAATACCCAACCTATATAATAGACCCCTACTTTGCATTGATTACAGGTACAGGCTGTTAGTGGTGATAAGAATTGCAATGAATCAGCCTGCGATGAACACCGGGAGCGATACAATTGTCACCACGATATAATAATATTCGTATTCGTCTTTCGGTTTGATGTTCAGCCTTCCGATCATCTTATTAATGTCCAGCTCGGCGTTGTAATATTCGCCGAGTTCGCTGAGGACCGTAATCGCTTCTTCCTGCTCATATCCTTTGAACGGCCAGCCCAGGCAATTAAACTCGATAGGTAATCGCTCTAAGCGTTCCTTCACGCGGTACTGGTAGGTATCGAAGTTTACGGAACCCATTAGGTCTGCTTTCGTTACACCAATGATGAACTGGAAATGAGTTTCCTGTTTGAGATCGAGATCCAGGTCTGAAATATTCTTCACTTTGTGCTCACCAGAGAGAGGGTATTTTTTCTCCACTGCCTGTATGATGTCGTTAGCTGTATAATCCATGATAAACTTATTAAAGCATGAAGGTATCCAACTAAATCGCATGCTGGATGGGGGACGTATTTTAGGAAGTGGTCTGCCCCTTTGAGGATGCCAGTTTTCTATTTGTTTTCCAACTTCATTACTTTAGGGGTTCCATACCCCTTGATTGGCGTCTATCCTACCATATAATGAATCAATGTCGCTGCGGCAGCTGGCCTCTGGTGAAAGGACAGGATACCCGAGCATTACTTTATCAACAGAATGGGTAGATTAAACATCTGGTCTAATTTCATACAAATGGAGTGGTTATTTAGAAATTTGAATAGTAGGGAAATCGCACTTTTGATTTTTGCATTCGTCATTGCTATGTATGTTGCTAGATCTAAAGATGTTCGCCAGAGTTTTGCCCAAGTCATACGCCAAATATTTCATAGACAATTTCTTGTCCTCTACTTTTTGTTTTCGGTTTATTTGGCAGCAATGATCTATTTTTTAAAGTCTATTAATCTTTGGGATATTGGGGCAACCAAGGATACTATTCTTTGGGTACGAAAAATCAGAAAAACCTCCCATAAATCTGCCATCGTAGGTATCATATGGTTGGTTAGTTGTATGATAGACAAAGAAATTCTCAGTACTTATTTCTTGGATTGTTTTCAAGTTTTTGCCCTCTAAGACTGGTGCAGTAGTAAGCCAATTGGTGGAACCATGCAACTTAAGAAGTTGTGGGTGAAGATGAAATCTCACTTCCAGTATTCGCCTTCCAACCATTATTATACACGGCAAAAGGTTTTGCAAAATACCCTGTATGACAATTCCAGTCTGAAGCTGTTTGAAGCGCTCGATCCATTAACGTATCCCAATTGAATGTAATAATCACGTCTTCTGGCGTCAGATGTTTTCCTAGATTGATATGAGGTTTTGAGACGGGACCATTTTGAATTTCATTGAGTACGTTTGCAAATAAAAATATTAATTGGGTATAGGCTTTAAAGCATAGATGAAGTTCAGCAAATTCGTCATGGCTTAAATCGACTGGATTTTTAATTATAGAAAACAGACGATTTTCAATTTCTGTATGAAGTTCCTCAATATCTTTTTCAAAATTTATCAAATCAAGGTCGTTCTGAATGTGGTTATATCTTTTTAGATAATGAATCAGAGAGCCTACCAAAACCCATCCATTACCACTAATTTCAAGTTTAGGGTAGGTAGAAAAAAATTCTTTTGCTATCGGGATTCTCAGTTTAGCTGGAGAGTCTGCATAAGCTTTTGAAGCACCGGCTCCGAGAAGTATCACTTTCATGTACACGTGAGTATTTGCAGGCGGAAACTACTACCAAACATGGTGAAAATAATTTTTTTTAGACTCTTTTAAGAGGCTTCTGAGGTAAAAAGTCCTGAGGTCTACATTCGGAATATTTCCGCCTGTTTATTTAAGTGCTGATTGTTGTATTTAGTCGGGTATTTTGGGCTTTCCGCCATGCCAACAAACTGGTTTAGTGCCCCAAAGTGGATCGATCTCAAACCAAATTCACATCCACTTGGATATGATTTATAAGCTAAAGCGTTTGTTGCCAAGGTTAAAGGAATAGGAATTACTGCTAATTATAGCCATAGTTATTGGGTTTAGGAACTGTTAGAGTCTCTCTATCCACTTGCTTTAGAAGTTCATCCTCTACCTCAATAAAGGGGTCGTACCAGTCTGCTTTCTGTTTTGCCCAAGCAATCCAATCCTTGAGTTCTTGGGTCAGGCTTCCTGTGATTTTAGCTCTGTTTTCGACTTCTTGAATATAGCTACGCAGGTTTTCGGATTTATGCCATCTGCTGGACTTGAATAGCATTTCTGTAAACATCTTCAAGTCAGCACTACGTCTATGTTCGAACTCCTTTTGGAGTCTTACTTTTTCTCGCTGTTTTTCTCGTTCATTTTCCCAATGAATATGCCACTCATATTGCCGTTCACCTTCGGATTCAAGTTTCGCTATGATCGACGATAGACAATCCTCTAACATCTGTTTTTTATCCACCCATTCTCTTCCATAATATCCATCGATTTGAAAACACAGTGCTCCTGTTGGCTGAAACTCTGTTCTTTCCCAGGTATCAACCACTTTGACCATTTTTGTTTTCTCTCTAAGTGACATCTTTATCCTTTGTTCCTTGATTACGGCGTAAGTAGAATCACCTTCCACTATAACTTCATGTTTTCTAAATTTTAGGAGTTTTATTAACGTATCAAAAAACCGTAAGGCTCTGGGAATATTTGATCTGGTCACCCGTATATCTAAATACCCTCTCTCAGTAGATACCATTCCATTATGGAGGTACTGATCTTTGCGATTTAGATTTTCTCTTGCTGCAATAATTAGTTTATCAGGGCTACTCAGCCTTTCAGGTACAACAAGTAGATCAGCTTGACTGTTTTCTATTTCGGACTTTTTAAGCTTTGCCTGTCGTTGAGGGGACAAATTAGGATCAGAAGTGTTCTCTTCGGTTCGTAGCTCAAGTGTCACCTCGGTTTGCCCGGAATAGTTAGATGGCAGTGGTATTTGAGGTATAGATTTTCCGAATTTAAGTTTCTGCCAATGACCTGCTGACGGCATCGGAATACTCATCTTGATACATATCTTACGAAGTCCGACATCTGAAATATTGTACGTTTTGGCTAAAGTGAGCATCGGCTGGCTCCAAACTAGGTCATATAACTCTTTACGTGATAATACTTTTTCTTCCATGTTTATGAGAATAAGTGTCTTCAAAGCTCACGAAAACTCCATGTCAGTTTCGGATATTTGCGTATCAAATCGTATCAGTTTATCAAAATTAAGTCGTATATTTGCGTATCAAATCGTATCAATATGATGAGCAATCAATTATATACCTTCCGATTTACACCTGATTGGATGCAACTTATGCAGGAAATCAGCGGTATTGACAGATTTGACGCTTCATGGTCGAGCATAGAAAAAAGAGAGGGTCAAACGCTTAAACAACTAAAATCCATTGCAACAGTTAAAAGTGTTGGAGCTTCTACAAGGATTGAAGGCTCCAAAATGACAGATGCTGAGGTAGAAACTTTACTTAAAGACTTATCTATTTCAAACCTGGAAGAAAGAGATGAACAGGAAGTTGCAGGGTATTACGAGGTCTTAGAACTAATCACAGATAATTATCAGAACATCGATATTTCTGAAAGCACCATTCAGCATCTGCATAATCTTTTGATGAAGTATAATACAAAAGATGATTGGCATAAAGGCAGATACAAACAGCACAGTAACGTCGTAGAAAAAAATGATGCCAGTGGCAGCAAGCAAGTGATTTTTAAAACGACTGATCCTGGATTCGCAACTGAAGATGCAATGAGACAGTTAGTGGAGTGGTATAACACTGATACCAAAACCATGAGGTTGATAAAGCTGGCATTGTTTGTTTACGAGTTTTTAAGTATCCACCCTTTCCAGGATGGTAATGGCAGATTGAGCAGATTATTGGGAACACTACTGTTATTAAAGAATGGATACGTTTGGGTACAGTATGTAAGTTTTGAACATGAAATAGAAAATCGAAAACCAGAATATTATAAGGTCTTGATGGAATGTCAAAGACAAAGACCTAATGAAGAAGTGTATCCCTGGGTGTTGTTTTTCCTTGACTGTCTTAGAAATATTCAACAGAAGTTAAGCGAGAAATTGGAAGTGCAGAAAAAAGCTACCAGGATGCCACCAAGAGAACAGAATATCTATTCCTTTATTGAGAATAGACCCGGTGTAAAATCAGGTGAGATTGCTGAAAAACTTGACATTCCTTTGCCTACAGTAAAAAGAATATTAAACAGCATGGTAAATTCAGGTTTGATAGAGAAATCAGGAGCTGGAAAGGGTACACATTATTCCATCAGCGGAACAGCCACTATTAAAACTGATCAGGCAATGGTATTTACGAATGAGAATAGAGTAACAGAATTTACACTCAATAACCAAGCATCTTTTATTGAAATTAAAAAGATCATACTGCAACCTCAATTTAATTGGAAACATCCTAATGAATGGGGTAGCCAATTGAGTAAGGATAGTTTATTTATCAGGATCACCTGTTCTTATGCTGACGGCTCGGTGCAATCAGCTCCTTACCCTATTCTGGCAGATATCTATTCTTTTCAACCTGTAGTTGAATTTAGAGGAACCATAAAAATACCTGAGCACATTATAAAGAGTATTGCTAAAAAGTATTATCCAGTACAGGTTAAAATTGAATTGTTAGGCAACGATAAAATCTACTTCGATGTGATGCTTGTTTATGATGAGGGATAATAGAGACTTAAATGAAGTTTGCATGCTTGCCTTCACTGTTATCCGACTATTTGTAAGTATCTAATTCCGATTGGGTTTAGCTTTTATATTAGTGCCTAAAATAATAGTAATCATCAAAAAAATCGCTACAGCAACATCTACAATATTCCATATAACTCTGCCAAGTGATATTTTGATCAAAGGCTGAAATAGAATTGCCAGTGATATAAATATAAAAACATCGCTTTTTCTTTTTAAACTACTGGAGTCATAAGCCAAATTAACAAAGCCTACTGCCGCAGCAAAACGAACAAACTGGTAATAGCCATAGGGCATATCAAGTAAACATGCAAGCAAAAGAATTATTAGCATTATCTTCAAAATCATACCTTCTATCGGTTTTCGGAAAGGTCAATGTGTGCAAATTGAGGTAAATTAACGGTGGTCAAATACTTGTTCAACTTAGTAGAGAAGGATTCTATCACTAAATCCTCTTCAAGGAATTGTTCTATTCCTGGATGTTTCTCAAGAATATCTTCATCTGAGACTTTGAGTTTTGATCTGATCATTTTAAAAAACTTGATCTCAGCATAGTCCACCTTATCGTCGGCATGAATGGTTTTAAGAGCAAAATCAATTATTAACAGCTCTTGTTCTTCAGAAAGTTCTGTTTTTTCAAGAGCATTAAAGTAAAAGTCAATAAAGCCCCTGCCTTCCTTGTTTAATCGATTAATCATCGCATTGATCTCAGATTGAAAGTCAAACCCTGAAAACAAGTGTGATGATTCGCATAAAGACTTAATTGTTTCCACTTCAGTTTTGTCAATATGACCATCTGAAGCCATGCAGCTAAATGCTGTTTTGATTAGCAGTCTGTCAAATTGTAAGGTTTCCATATATTAATTTT
Source organism: Bacteroidota bacterium (assembly GCA_023429825.1). Taxonomy (GTDB): domain Bacteria; phylum Bacteroidota; class Bacteroidia; order Chitinophagales; family Chitinophagaceae; genus JAEZDC01. Next base: position 8,923 of record JAEZDC010000003.1, read on the forward strand.
TATATGCTCTAAAGCCAATAGGAGCTCTTTTATCATTTGATGATATCTCGCCTTCCATTTGCCTTTTTAAATCCTCATATTTGTTTAATTCAGCAAGAGGAATGGTAGGTCTGGTTGATTGAATTACCCTTTCAAGTATTTCCATTGAAACACGTTCTTTTAGTTTTAGTGTTGATCGGGCAGCTTCATCAACCAAGAGTTTAATATCACCAGAAACGTAGTTGTTTGTAAGTTCAGCAAGATGATCATAGTCAATTCCGAAGTCCAGCGGCTTTTTCTCAAGGTATAATTGGAACATAGCTTTTCTTGCCGCAAAATCAGGTGGTGGTATATAGAATTTCTTATCCAGTCTTCCTGCACCAAGAATTGCAGGGTCAATCTTTTCGGGTCGGTTAGTAGCACCGACTACAAAAATTCCTTTCTCACCGGTATTATTCATTTGAGCAAGAAACTCATTAACGGCATTAGAATGCATCTGGTGAAGCTCTTTTTCTCTGTTTGGAACCAATGCATCTAACTCGTCGATAAATATGATTGTAGGAGCATTTCGCTCTGCTTCTTCAAACATTTTACGAATATTCTCCTGCGTTGCATTTACCCATTTACTTTGGAGATCAGACGGTTTGATGTTTAAGAAATTGAATCCTACTTCTTCAGCAAATCTTTGTGCAAAAAACGTTTTACCACACCTAGGCGGTCCGTAGAGTAGGATACCATTAGGGATGGTTACATCGTATTTAGCATACTCTTCAGGGTTCAACAATGCATCAATTACATCTAACTTTAGTTGTTGTTTTAACTCGTTCATGCCTGCAATTGCAGAGAAACCCTTTCCTTTTTGCTTTTTTGCAACTTTGGGAGCAATATCTACTTGTTCAACAGAGGCGTGGAGCTGCATTTTGTCAACATCCTCAATTGAAGACTCACCAGATAATGCCTTTATGAATTCGTCCGCAGTTTTAAATCTAACGTCTGTATCAGGATGTAATGCCCTTTTAAGTATGAGATTTATTGAAGGATCAAAGTCTGGGAATCTATCGGAAGCATCTGGAAATTGTAAAGGCTTTCTTCTTTCTTCCAGTATAAGTTCTTCAGTCTTGGTTCTTTCGCTTATGTAGGAAGACAGGTTTTTGAACCATGGTGGGCACCCATACATTAAATGATACATCAAAACACCTGCAGAAAACAAGTCGGTTTGCGGCGAATAGATATTATTGAAACATTCGTTAGCGAGATAATAAGGATTGAGACCTTCCCTAAGATATGTTTTGGAAGACCCAAAGAAACAACGAGCATACCCAAAATCAATTAGTTTGGGCTGAGGTATATTACCAGATATATCCATCATAACATTAGGTAAAGTGACCTCATTATGAATGATAGGTTCTGGAAGTGTATGCAAATATTTTAAGCCAGAGAGTATTCCGGTAAGATAAAAGCGAACATCATAAACGGTAGAGACAGGTTGCCTGGAAATAAAATCTGCCAAGGTTTCACCTGCTATAAATGAAAGAATTAGATAGCCAAACCGGTTGCTTTCAAATATTATATCGCCATCATCTATATAACCTACGATGTTTGGATGTGCCGTATCTTTCAGTAACTCAATTTCTAAAATGTTTCCTTCTTCATCAAAGGAGCTTCTATGTAGTTTGCTATAATTAAAAAGTTTTAGGAAATATAACTTGCCATCGAAGCCCTTTACACGGTATGTTTCTGCAGTAGCTCCTTTTTTAATGAACAGAAGCACTTTGTATTTACCGTCAATTAGGTGATCTTTGAGCAAAGTACCTTGTACTATGTTAGCATTTTCACTCATCTTATCTCGTTAATTTTCCAAGAAACTCTTCTGCATCTGAACGATCCATAACATCTATAATCTGTGAAAGGAAAGGACGCAGATTATTCATCTTACCATTATTGATTGCATTTATAGCCTGGTTCAATAAATTCCTAGCTTTATTAGGATCTTTCCACTTAATGCGGCTGAAATCGTCACTAATATATTTGAGCAAAGCAACATCCATCATGCCCCCGGAAGCTGCATCTCTTATGGCAAATTCTGTAGAGCCCATTGCTTCCAGCAGTTCACGAGCCTCTCTGATATCTTTAGTTTTGATAACATGCTCAATTTTTACCCGATACTCTTCTAAATGTGCTTCTACTTTTTCAATGTTTAGATTCTTCTCATCATCAGCTTTAATCTCATCGATAAGTTCTTCCAAAGCATAAAAAGTTGCTTTCAGTTTCTTTTCTAATTGTGGGAATTCAGCTTCATGTCTGATGCTATCGAGATGTCTTAATTCAACTCTAAGATTATCTAAGATTCTGAATTTTCCATCAGCACTTGCTTTTTCATTTTCAAGTTGTTGTTCCAGCGTTTCAAGCTTCCCTTTTATTGATTCTAAAGCAGCTAACTCAGAACCATTTTGCAACTTTTGTACGTTCTTTTTTGCCGTAATGATTTCCGATCTCAACCAGTTTTCGTCAACTTGTTCTCTCTGGATATATTCAACTTTAATTTCTTCAGTATGATTCAGGTAAGGGAAAAATGCAGATAAAGTCATTTTCTCTGATCTATCTACCTTAACAGTAATCTCTACCTCACTACCTTCAGGGAGGATGGAAGGAAGGGATTCTCCAGTAATAATGACATCATTTATATGGTCATTATTGATTGCTCTAGAGCCTTCTGCACTATATTCTCCTTGATATAGAGGAATAACTATTGTATCGTCTTTCACTCCTGGTCTAATAGGTCGTTGAGTCTTCAACCCTCGTATTACACCAGTAGCAGGTATCGGAAGGTTTTTTGCTAAACCTTGCAGAGGAAGAAATACATCTTCGCCTAAAAGTCTATCTTTTATTTCAATTCCCATATGATAAGGCAGCGTTGCCTGACCTGGGTTAATACCTTGTAGGACATTGAATGAATTTGGCTGACACTCTAACTTATCACCTTCTTCATCATATAAGTTAATTGTGAAGGAGTTTGAGGCACCCATGTTCAGAACGATATCAAATAATGTCGCTTTCTCTGACAAAGATTTTTTTCCACTTGACCAGGCTAAATCACCTCTTACGATCTCAGCGAATACCTTTTCAGGCAAAGAACCTTGAGTTTTATCTTTCAATATTTTTATGTTCACCATCTCCTCTGCTTCAACTGATGTCGGCTCATGTTTAATTTCAAGTTGAATTTTCGTTTTATCTCTACTTTCCTCAATAACTTCCTCCGAAATGGAGACTGTTGAAGCAAAAAGTGAGGCACCAACTGCAACTGACGTCATTGGATCAATACTAGTATTGATATTAGTTGTGATTTGCTCCTTCAACATCCTTCTCAGAATCGGGGAATATGTTGGACCTCCAACCAAAATAAGAGTAGAGAGCTGTTGATGTGACAGGTTATTTCTCTTAAGTAAATCTTTGCAGATATCGATAGCTTTTTGAAAAATAGGCGAAAAAACCTTTTCAATCATTAACTGATCTACCTCCATATCTAACGATAATTCCTCACCATCTTCATCTTCAAATGGTAAATCACCAAGGTCAGTTAGGATAGTATGTTTCTCTTTGTAAGAAAGCTGTACTTTACACTCATCTGCATAATATTTGACTGCATTCCTTAAAACTTCCTTAGTTGCTATGTTAGACAAAGTGTTTTCAAGTGAAAAATGCTCTTGCAGGTGAGGGATTAAAATTTGATCAACAATTGCCTCATCCAAATTTTTACCCCCTAACCAGTTATCTCCTTCGGTATCTATTACTTTCATTATTCCTTCTTCAATTCGTACTATAGCTGCATCAAAAGTTCCACCACCAAAATCAAACACCAACCAGACACCATCTTTATTTTTTGCATCTAAACCGTATGCCATAGAAGCTGCAATTGGCTCCTGAAGAAGTTCTACATGTTTGAATCCAGCCATTTTTCCTGCTCTTACGGTAGCATCTTTTTGAACCATTGTAAATTTTGCAGGTACTGTAATTACAATAGCTTTCAAAGCATCATCAGTAATATATGATTTTAATTTCCGTAGTATTTCAGCAGATAATTCTTCAGATGTAAAATCTTTCTCCATATTAGAACTGTGGTACTTTGTAGTTGTACCCATAGTCCTTTTAAACTCGATGTAGGAGTTTGATGACTCTTGTTTTCCAGTTTTGAGAGCCCGGATTTTATCATTTTTTAGCGAGTTTAAAGCAGGATCTCCTACAAGAATGTCCTTCTTCTTATTAACAGTTACACACGAAGGCGTCGTGTCTTTTAAAGTATCCGATTTTTTGATGACAGGCTTCCCATTTTCAATTCTAGCAATAGCAGAGTTAGTAGTACCTAAATCTACCCCATAATCAATTCTTGTTCGCATATATAATTTTTTATTGACCTACAGAAATTTCAACTTGTGCAGATTGAACCATTACACCTTTGTAGTTCACTTGTGGTTTGATGACCTTTGTAATTATTTCTTGTCCAGGTTTGAGTGTTTCATCACTGATTGTATTTGATACAATTAATTTCATTCGCTTGTCGTAAGGTTTATTTAGTAATTCTAAAACTTCATACCCATTAGCCAAAAAATTATCTTGAATCCTCTTAACCGCCGCAGACAATTGCTTAATGCCTTTTATGTCCGAATCCATGGCACTAAGGTTTTTATTTATTCGCATTATTTCATCAGCCACTTTCAAGGCTAATGAATGATCTATTTCGTCATTGCTAGGTTTAGCAGTTGTCTCCACTTGTAATACTTTCAATTGACTATCCAGTAGTTCTGTAAGCTTTGTATCCAACTTGATAGTTTCTTCTTCAACCGTTTTCTTTGTTCTTTTTATTTGGTCTTCCACATCCTGCTTTCCAAGGTTTATTTTTCTGCCAAGGAACCAATAAACGGCACCTATAATCAATGCTACTCCGATAAATGCCAGAATGAAATAAAGGGATGTTTGACTGATAGAGTTACTTAAGGAAGATATTTTGACATTACTGCTTTTATCTGTCTCTTCTATCTTAATGCCTAAAGCATTTGCCGTAGTATGAATATTTTTGGCATTCGCATCCAGCTGAGCAGAAATTGTATCGAGTTTGAAGTCAATGATTCCCTGGTAATTCAAGACCTGCTTTTTTAGTGTTGCATTTTGAATGCTTAAGGTGTTAACCTGGGATTTTAGGTCATTGAGTTCTTTCTGTACTTCTTCTATGGTTTGACCATTTACGTTAGTAATAGCGAAAAATAGGAGGAGCAAAAGGAGTCTATTCATTTTAATTACATGTTTTAGCTGCGATTATAAAAATTATGATTCCGATTACCCAACCTAACCAGGAAGGAAACTCTGAGTCAGATGTTGTAGTTGATCTGGAGGTTGAAGTTGTTCGATAGGAGGATGGAGAAGAATGGCTAGAGGCAGAAGATGACACTCCCATTTTATCGCACATATCTTTTATTACCTGGAAGTTCTTCTGGTAATGATTGATCTTGAAATCATATTCCATATCAAGGCTTCTAATTGTTACCATTACACTATACGCTTCCTGGAGCTTTTCTCTAAAAACCGTAAACACTGCCCTCTTTTCGTAATCGGAGTAAAGGGTGGCAAGTTTTTTCATAAGTACATCCTGCACCCTATTGAATTCCGATATTACGTAAGACTGAGCCTGACCTGCAACTCTGGTTGATATCTTAAGATACATATCATCAGAACTGCCTAAAGCATCTTTAATGTTCGTAAGACGAGGTTTACATCTGCTGATAAATGACTTAGCGTTTGCAATCGTTTCGGCTACATCGTCATACTCTTCAAAAACAGCTAACAAAAGACTTAAATCAGATTCAATTTTTTTCTGTTTTTCCCTTTCCGGTTTTTCATCAATCCAGTCCTGTAAATTATCAATGTTCTCCTGACATCGTTGCTTTGCGATATTTCCGATTGCTAATGATTTTGCTTTTCTAAATAAATCAGCAGTGTCATTACCGGGATCTATGTTAGAATTTTGATTGGTCTTGAAATAGTCAATTCCACATTGAAGAATTTCATCAGAGACCTTGTCAGAGATACTAATGTATTTTATATCTGAATTACCAAGTATATTCTTTATGAGTTGCAATACAGGTTGTGTGTGTAAAAACAGCTCTTTACCCAATGTTATCCCAAGTGTACTGCTTTTCTTTCTCCTGGCTCGTGTTTCTTCAATTTTCTTTTCAATTGTTTCGATGGGTTTTTGTACAACCTCTTTCAAATAGGCTTCCTTTGCAGAGAAAGTGAGTTTATTGATGATCTCCAGATATTTTAAAGAAGTTAGCTTTCCAGATCGATCTATTTCTTCTTGAACCTGCCTCAGGAAAAGCTTTTGAAGTTCCTCCTTTGATGTTTTATAAGTTTCATCAGCTATAATCTTTATAAAATCTTCATAGTAGTCACTATCAAGAAATTTTAGTTTTAAAGCTAAACCTTCTTCAAGCAGATCAATATCAACAGCACCAGTGAAAGCTTTACTGAGTTTTATATTAGACAAATTATGGAAAGCGGAGCAGTTTCTTGGACTTACATCAGTGGTTGATGTTAACTTCGACCATATCTCGACTGCCTGCCATTCATTTGAATCTTTTAGTGCATCGAATGCAGGTTCATCTGTAATTGCTCTTCCGTTATAAAACCAAAAGAGTGCAGCATTAACCCTATCGTTGTTAAGGTTCAATCTCGCTTTGGCAGTGTCAACAATCCCCGGTGTTCTTTCCAATTGACCTAAAGCTGGAAAACTGTAGTCTTCGTCGGGTTCCTGGTCTGCTTCCAGAAACATTTTTAGCCGCTTAGTCTTATTGAGTTCTTCTTTTGCTGACGAGCCGGCAAGTACACCGATAACTCGATAAGGGTTTTTGAGGATGGGTGTCATGATCAAGTTTTGGTATTAAGAAGAATTGCCTTTTTACAGCAATTCCTGATAACTGAAAATTTATCTGGTTTTTATTAAACTACAATTTCTTAAAACAGCAAAATCTACGTCTATTCTTACCCAAACTTTACTCATCTAAGGCAGACGCTGCACTATGTAGTTTCAGCCAGTATTTGGTTCTTCGCAGGACTTTATCCTTTCAAAATGCAGTTATAAAGGATCGATTGGAGGGATAAATTAGCATAGTTTTTCTAAATAACCAACGGAATTCTAAAAAGAGATGGTGTAATGTCTCTTTTCTGTACTGCTCCGAGCTAAGTTCTGTGGTGAAGTATTCGTGTATTGTTGTCGGATACTAAATAAAACTTCATCTACAACCAAATTTTCAAATTCGGCGGAAGGAATAAACGTTACTCCAGGATTGTCAAAAAATGGTTCTATACGGAAAACGGAAGGTTAATTATTTCTATTCTTCTTAAAATTCTCAGCCTGCTCAAATATCTCTACATACACTTCGTCTCTCTCTACTGGAGGATAGTTATATTCATCTAAAAGAAGTATCAAACCCACTTTCAAAGCAGATTTTATATCGTCTCTTTTATTCCAGTCAGGGAACTTTGCCTGACTATCTACTAAATCCTTAACAGCTTTCGCCAGGTCTATCATCTTGTCATCTGGGTACTTGAAGTCGTACTTAATGCAAAGCTCTTTCAGTATGTCATAGAAAGCTTTTTCTTCGAACCCAATTCCCAAGGCTTCACCTGCTGAAAATTCTTTATGAACTTCCCATATCAAATCAGTCAAGGCATTTGCCATCTCCTCATACACTTCGCTTCTTAAAATATCATTGGCATCACGGTTATTGTATCGTTCAACCAATGCCTGCATCTTCTTTGTGAAATCAATCCCCTTAATCTTATTTACCTTCTTGATTTCACCAATAACCTTAGCAAGTAATTGTTGAAGAAGTTTGATCTTCGTATTAGGTAGCTTGATCTTATCAATCTTAGCTAAATAATCTTCATCAAAAATGTCCTGCTCTGTTTCAGATTCATCACCGAGTTTGAAGATCTCTTCAACCCCTTCACTTTGTAAGGCTTCTTTTATCATCTCCCGAACTTTTGCATTCATCTGTGCTGTATCTGGGGCATCTCCTTTGGTGAGCTTGAAAACAATTGAACGAACCGCTAGATAAAAATGAGTGTGATCTCTTTCTGAGTGCATTAATTCTTCACTGCCTGCACATATATCATAGGCTGCTTTTAAGCGTTTCACAAGACCCATGAATCTTGTTTCAAGCTCTTTTGTTTTTTGAACATATTCAGAAGCCTGGTTCAAAGTATTTAACTGTTGTAGGGGTGTGCCTTTGAAGTACTTAGAAGTATCAAATGTGTGAAACAATCTCGATAGCAGGTCCAAATGATTTCTAACGATGATCAAAGATTCCTTGATGTCTTCAAAGTTATCCTGGTCACCTTCGCTGTACTGCTTAAGGGCAAGGTTCATCTGAGTCTTAATACCAATATAATCTACTACGAGACCTTTGTTCTTTCCTTCAAATTTCCTGTTAACCCTGGAAATTGTCTGTATCAGGTTATGCCGTTGTATTGGCTTATCAATATAAATGCTGTCAAGGAATGGCACATCAAAACCAGTCAGCCACATATCCACTACAATTGCAATCTTGAAATTTGATTTCTCATTTTTGAATTGCCTATCCAGTTCTTTTCTGTATTCTTTTGTACCTAATAGATCATACAATTCTTTCTCATCATCTTTATCCCTTGTTGCAATTATCTTGATGCGTTCAATAGGTTTCAGTTCCCGTTTGTCTTTATCCGAAAGTTCAGCTCCTTCTTCTGCTTCACGAATCTCATTCCACTCCGGACGTAATGCAATAATGTTCTTGTACAGTTCATAAGCTATCTCTCTTGTACTGCAAACGAACATAGCCTTACCCTTCACTGTCGATCCTTCTGAGAGTCTTTTCTCATAGTGGTTTACAAAATCTTCCGCAACAGCTTTTAGACGATCCGGATCACCAATGATGGCATACATCTGTGCCATTTCTTTCTTACTCTGCTCAATTTGGTTTTCATTGCTGGCCAACTCAGCACATTTTGCATAGTAATCCTCTATCTCTTTGAGCTTTGAATTATTCAGCAGCACCTTAGCTGCTCTTCCTTCATACACTATTCTTACAGTGATTTCGTCTTTAACTGATTCAGTCATGGTATAAGCATCCACAACTTTACCAAACACATCCAATGTAGCATCTATCGGTGTACCGGTAAAACCCACGAAGGTTGCATTGGGTAAAGAGTCATGCAGGTACTTGGCGAATCCGAAGGTTTTAGTAACTCCTTTGTCTGTTACTCTGATCTTCTGATCAAGATTTACCTGGCTTCTGTGAGCTTCGTCTGAAATGCAAATCACATTTGATCTATCAGTAAGCAATTGCGTATCCTCCGTAAACTTATGGATCGTGGTAAGGAAAACACCACCGCTTTGCCTGCCTTGCAGTTTTGTTCTCAGGTCAGCTCTGCTCTCTACGCTTTCAACTGTGTTATCGCCAATAAATTTTTTGCCACCAACAAACTGTGCAGAAAGCTGGTCATCTAAGTCTGTTCTATCCGTAATCAATACTATTGTAGGACTTTCGAAATACTCACTCTTCATCAGCAGCCTTGTGACGTAAAGCATCGTAAAGCTTTTGCCGCAACCTGTGGCTCCAAAGTAAGTTCCACCTTTACCATTACCTGCAGGCTTCTGGGCGTTTTTAATATTATCGTATAAAGCTCGTGCAGCATAGTATTGTGGATATCGGCAAACGATCTTCTCGTTCTTCTTTGAAGTATCAGGAATGTAGATGAAGTTTCGTATAATATCTCTCAACCTATACTTGTGAAACATTCCCTGGATAAGGGTGAACATACTATCAATACCATCCACTTCTTTAGCAAGACCTGCTATTCTTCTCCAGGCATAAAAGAATTCATACGGTGCAAAGAAGGAACCTGCTTTATTGTTTACCCCATCGCTGATAACACAAAAAGCATTGTACTTAAGTAATTCAGGTATGTCCCTGTTGTATCGTATCGTTAATTGCTTATAAGCATCATGAATGGTGCAGTCTTCTCTTATCGCAGTTTTAAATTCAAACACCACCAACGGAAGTCCATTAATGTAAATGATACCATCAGGTATTCGCTTTTCTGTACCAGTAATCTCTAATTGATTTACGAACTTGTAAATATTTGTATCCTTTGTATAAGTATCTTCTTCCTCTGCAGAAATGTTGATGAGTTGATCGGGATCTGGTTGACGATGCTTATTAAGACCGGAATAGTTGACCAACTGTATGTAGATGTCTTTTTTACTTCGATCTTCTCTTTTCAGGATAAATCCATCGGAAAGCATTCGCAAAAATGTTTTATTGCTTTCGTAGAGATCGGAGGCAGGCAAGTTTTTTAGCTGAAGAATGATCGAACTAACCTCATTTAAAGTAATGTTTTGAGGCTTGTATTGCTCCAATAGAAAATTCCGAAGATCATCTTCTATCAATACTTCATCCGGCTTCCTGGTTATTGTTGCACCAACATGATGTGGATAACCCTCATTGCCTAAGAGTTCGATGAATGATCTTTCGAGTTTTTCTTCAGTGAATTTCATTTCAACTGCTTTTGTTAATCATTGCTTTTATCTCAGCTACCAGTATTCCAATCATATCTTCCAGATCAAGACCATTAGGTGACTGCTTAACCTTGATGTGCTTTATATTGTCTTCACCCTCTTCTGCAGAATCAGTGATATTCTTTATTTTAAAACCATCGCTTGCAGAGGTTATCACATAAATTTCGTTACCTACAATCAGTTGCATCTCACTTCCGTTAGGGAATTGCAGTGAATCACTATCTACAATTTTCTTCGCTTCAAGTAAAAACGGGTCCCAATGATACCCATTGAAATATTTCTGATTCATCTTGTAAGAAGGATAATGTTCTTCACCTTCCCATACATAATAACCTTTGTTACATTGATCTCTAAATCCAGGGTACTTAATAAAATAATACCTCCAATCTTTCTCGGATGTTTGATAATGATCTAAGGTTTCATTGATTTTATCTTCTACAGTTTTGCTTGGGTTTGTTATAAAGTAGTCCAGGCACTCCATAAGCCTTGGCTTGGTTTTGTCCTGTAGCTGCCCTTTATTAAAGCCTGGGGTAGTAAAATAGCTTCTCCAGTTACTCTTTTGAGCAGCTAACATATTCGTATAATCGCCATCATCCTGTGTGTAGTCGCCAAAACATAGTAACAGATTCGATCTATTCTTAAAGTCTGTTTCTACTATTCGTTCTTCAAAGATTTGTAAAAAGCAATCTTTCCTGTCTATAAACTGATCGTCTAAATCGAATATGGAAATGCAACCTCTAAATAGATCACTGTCTTCTAATTCATAGATATGTTCTTTCAGTGTTGGCTTTGTGTTTATGATCTCCTGCTTTTCTTTCTCTTCCTTAATCTGATCTGTTTTGAAGTGTACAAGTGAGCTAAAATCTCGGGTTACTACAAATCTTTCAATCTCTTTAAAGTTTTCACCGATACTTTCAAGACGTAATTCGTTGGATGAATTGGCTACCAGATTTCTAACTACCCTCGCTGCTCTTTCGAAATCAGCTGTTTTATTCAGCCATTGAGTAATGCAGGCATATAAAAGTAATTGCTCTGGCAAAGGAAACTCCCTGCTATTTTTTGTATAACTGAATAAACATTTCGCTAATAAATTAATATTCGGATTTTGGAAGAACAGCCTGGACTTTTCTTTAGAAAAATCTTCTTTGTTGACATAGAATAACCTTTCCCAGAAATCGGAATTGTCATTTTCTAAAGCGACTATACTGTCAAGTGTGTCAAATAAGAATATAAGGTTCTTTTTAACTTCGTAAACCTGCTTCAATTCCTCAGAATTGCTAAGAACATCAGTAACTATCACTCCTTCCTTGTAAGCTAAGACGTCTGTTATATAACTAATAAATCTCATGAAACAGCGATCTACTACGAAAGCCAGATCCGTATTGCTGTTCCTGAGTTTACTATTGCAGACAATTTTCCAAATCGTTTCGGACCATTCCTGGTCGATTGACTTATGAAAACGTTCCTTCAACTCATCATCCTTAATGACTTCAGAAAAGTTTGCCTTAAAATATTCAAAATCTGTTAGTGGTTTCCCTCTGGAATTCATCTTAATATATAGGTCATCCGGTAAACCCACTTTTTCCATATCAAGTTTATAGAAATAGAAAGGGCTGTGTGGATGATTGAGTATTTGCCATATAGGTTTGGCGGTTAGCTGTTCGTAACGCTTCTCAATATCATCTAACATAACCAACATTGCTCTAATTCCAGGGTCATAATCCCAGGATTCAAAATACCAAGGCTGATTTTTGATTTCGTCTGAAATAGAATCAGAATCAAAGTCAGGCTGAAAAGCCAGCAACTTCTCACAAAAGACAGTAGTGCTATGTCTTGTTTCATAACGGAAGTGGGATAGAAATGTTTTGTTCTGCACCCGCTCTTTGGCTGCAACAAACCACCAAAGTAACCACATAGTAGTTAAACGTTGTTGCCCATCAATGGGTGAAAAGCTACCTAACCTATTTTCTTTCTGGCTGAAGCCGTAAACAAAATCTAGTTCAAGTGAATGGGTTTTTGCAGGATCAATACCTCTGTCAGAAATGATTTGAAACAGTGCATCAAGAAAATCTTTTCTTATACGATTCGTTTTATCATCCGTTCTGCCCTGGGCATAATCTCTTTGAAGTATTGGAATGATGACTTTATTATTATCCAGTATTTCGGGAAAGGTAGTTTTCATGATAGGGTTGCTTTTTTTTGATTAAGGGTTAGGTAAGGTTTTAAAGCGTCTGCTATATCATCTTTGTAAGCTTTTCTTTCATCTTTTGACCAGATGCAATGCTGTGTATTTTCTTCGTCAGCAAAATATTTTAGAAATACTCTTTTAGTTGCTACCGGTAAAAAAGCACCTTCTTTGTCCATTGCAACAATCTTTCTTCTTTTTACTTCGAATACAGAATTGCCGAGTGTAGTGTTTTCTGCCATACCTAATAAAGCCATATTTTCAATATTGTGCAGGTACTCATCGCTATTCTGAGACTCTGATGGGAGCAGTTGCAGTATTTTATTTGCCAGCACTTTAAACTGGCTAAATTCCAGCTTAGGCAATGCATTTGTTATTTCCTGTTCCAAATCAAGTACCTCAGGTAGGTCCCTCTTTAAATCTTTTAGAATGGTGAGATGTTCTTTTAGCCACACGATCCAAGGTTCTTTAATACGTGGGTCCATTGCTTCTATATTCTGAGCATGGATATGTTCAAGGCTTTTCTTTATTCCTTTGTAAGCTGCAAATGGAAACACTTCCGGGCTTTTACCATTCATCCTCTCCAGGTTATGCAGTAAAAGGATGTTGGTCATCGTTTCTTTATCACCCGGATTATCATATCGAAGTTCATCCCAATTATCAGGTATCTGCTTGGCTATATGTTCATTAAGAATCTGAATGAATTCATCCTTTTGCTTTTCCTTCCTAAGCTTTACCAATGCCTTTATACTTGTTCCGGTGGCAATAAGATATCCAATCTTATGATGGTAAATTTTGGTTTTATACCAGAATATCAGTGAACGGTAAATTTCTTCTACCGCAATCCATTTATTCCAAAGCGTTTCACTGGTTTCTTTTGCTTCGAAAAACCTAACGAAGCTGTAAAGCGGATCTGTTTCCTTTGGGGTTTTATCAGTGATTGTATCGAACAATAATTCAATCTTATTACTGTAAACTTCTGCAGGTGCGTTTGTTATGAAAGCCCAAAAAGAAGGATCATTTAACTGAGCTTCCATTTCATCCCATAATTGTATTAATTCAGTCTTACGTCGAAGCTGATCAATGGGGTGCAAGTCTTTCATACTCTCGTTGTTTACGAAACGAGCCTTAATAAGTTCTGCACTAGTTAGCGGAATTTTACCCCTATTTAACCTTGTAAAAAGGTCTTCACTTTTTTGGGTTTTATCATTAATCTCATACCAAATTACCTGTACACTCCATTCGGGGTATTGCTTCTGTTCATTATCTTTTTGTTCAATTAATTCCGGTAGGAGAACATCCAGGAAGCGGTTCTTTTCTGCTCTGCCAAAACCTTTTGCTGCATCCTCAAACCATTCCTTGATACACTCGTAAGCTTCGCTCATATAATAGAGGTCAGGCTTAGAATCATCGTAATCGTTGTTTGAAAGAAATGTAGCAGAATCAAGCCTTGTTTGATAGTATAACTTGTAGAGCTCTTTCTTGTAATCAGCTTTTAAGGAATCAACTTTTAAAAAGTCAATCATCAGGTAGGTAATGATCCTGTGAATGGTGGTAAGTCTTTGTTGACCGTCAATCAACTCGTACCCTTTCACTTTATTGCCATCAGCATCATTCCATTCTTTTTCCCGAACAACCACGGGTTGAAGACAGTAAAATGTTTTTTGATTAGAAGACTCTTGCCGATATTGCCAGATATCATCTAGCAATTGCAGAACATTTGTTTTCGTCCAACGATAGCCTCGTTGGTAATCCGGAATGTAAAAATTCTTGCCCAGCAGTTCGGTAATGGTTTTGGTTGTAATGTTATTTGACATTCGATATTTTTTTGGAAATTGCTATTGCTATCTTTTTCTTAGCCATTCAGCAATAGGAACAACTTTATTGTTACCATTAACCGATGGATAAATAACATAAGTACCCTGAGATACGAAGTTTCCTTTGAGATATTCTAAGCCATTGACATTGTAGATGTAAGGGTAGATTTCTAAGTATTCGCTTCCAGTAAATTCTGAATAGTCTCTTTTGATAGGTAGTAATGCAATGTTTTCAATATATTTCGCTGCATCTCCTAAACCAAGTTCCCAATTGCACCACTTTGAACTGATCGCAGCTTCAGTCGCTAAAAGTATAAACTTATGATTCTCTTTTATCTTTTCTTTTATTCTTGAGGCTGTTTGCCCAGAGGTTGTTTTTGGCATCTCGTCATCTAACCAATCAACATACACATCTACTCCATAACTTTTCAGTAATGAAATAGCCCCTTCTAATTTCTCCTTTTCATCATGCTTATGTGAGAGGAATATTTTCGTTTTGTTGAAGGTATTTTCACTTTTGAAGTTTCTCAAACTTTCATTCAAAGTGAAGTAGGTCTTTGTGGACCTTCTTTGGCTTTTAAGTTGTGACTCAGTTACAAAGCTCATGTTAATCTAGATTTACATGCACATCATATTCATCAGATTTATCCCTGATTTCTATTGCTTTTTCGATATAGTACGAACAATTATCACCGTTCATAAAATCAATCCATTTTACCGTTTTGATAAATGAGAACTCATTATTGGTGTATATTATAGACCCATTGCATTCCCGAATCTCTTTTTTCAGGATATTGAACATATTATCCCGGAGGATTTTAAAGAGTTGCCCTGTATGATGGGTGATGCTATTGCAGTTTGGATTTGCTGTATAATACCATTCGTATGTTCCGTTCTCGTCAGGCAAGATAATTCCTAAGACACCATTCATTCTACAGGTTCTGTCATTTCGGGTTACCTCTCGTAAAGAATAGGAAGCCTCCCACGGTATCCATTGGTTATTTTCTTTCAAATAGGGATCTTTCATCCCTTTTGAGATCATCACGATTGTTACACTACTTTGAAATATCTTCTTTTTAAGCTCTGTCTCAATTTTTGAATCAGCAAAACTTTCCAAGCTTTCACCATCCTTCTCCCCCAGATTAATATTGTCTTTACCGATCTTTGTTTGCAGTTCATCCACATAATCTCTAACCCGGGTTGCTCTTGAGACCAATTCAATCCTGCCGTTAATAAATTTGAAATCTTTCTTGTTCAAGTTGGCAACAAGTGTGTCTGCATATTTATAGGAGACAAAAACTTTTCTTCCCATAACTCAAATTTTTTCAATTAGTAATTTTTGAAACAATGACATATAGCCGTAATCCTTTACTAACCTCTCGTTCTTCAGTTCTTCTGGAAAAATATCATCATATACAATCTTTGTAGCTGCACCAGTACTTGCTATCGGTAGCAATATCACTTCGGGATGATACTCCTTAAACATCTTGTACTCAACTTCGATACCATCCATGCCACCAATGAACACAGCTGCAGAAAAGGGGTTTTCTGAAAACATTCTATGCCTCATATGTTGAACGCTTGAATGAATATCCCCCATATTCTCTGTTAGTTCGACATTCTGAAACATTTCATTTTCAGGAGGAAAATGATCTTTAAAAAAAAGTGACTGATATAATAAGACGTGTTGTTGAATCTTACCCTTAAGATCACGACTTACTATATCTTTCTCCCTTTCGTTTAATGGCAGATCCCAATCGTCTCGTTTAAGACTGTTAATAATTGACCTTTCTAAAACATAATAAATAAGTGGAGTTATAGATGGATGTCCACCCCAAATGATCCTATGTTCTTTCAGAGCAATACTTGCAAACGCTATAACAGCATCACGAATAGCAATTATGTCAGCGGTTTCATAATATTTGGGATGTCTTTCAGGTAACGGAATACTAGCAGATAGAAATATATTTTTCATGAACTAGAATTTTTTAAACCAAGAATTAAACTCCTGCTTTTTTATCGTTTTGATCTCTAATCTGTCATTCAACCAATCTAAATGGTTTAGCCAATAATCTCGAATTGACAAATCATCGTAGATAAGGTGTATTGAATCAATTTCCTTTTCTTCTATTCTCTTTATTAGTCTTTGTGAATTCTGACAATTTATTGATTGAGGAATACCCACTGTGGGTATATACACGATTCTTTTACCAGTAGGGAGTTCTTGGGTAATATATCTACTAAACTGTAAGCTTAAGTCAATTGAATTATTATAACCCGCCTGGGTAAATTCAGTTATTAAAGCATCCTGCCGAGAAGCTAGATTTCTGGCTCTTGCATCTTCAACAAGTCTTATTACATCTTTCACCCTTGATTCTTCAAGCCTCCCTTTTGCTAAATCCGCAAATAGCGGTTTATGGAAATCTGATGTAGTTAATCTCATCGACAGTGCTAATTGTGCGAAGTTTTCGAAATCGCAGTCTGGCCACAACAGATGAACTATTCCTATTCGCTTTAGATGAGCTTTTTCTAACTCCTTATTACACCATTCGCTCTTCAAAAATCCTTTGGTATTTAGCATCACGATCACATCACAATCTGTCATTCTATGCCAAAGTTCTTCCTGAAATTCTTCGCCCTTATCCACAGAATGAGTATCTAAAAAAACATCAAAATTATTAGCTTCTAAAGCCTCGTATAGTTGAATTGCAACATTGCTTGATTCAGTTCTTTTATATGAAATGAATACTTTTCGGCTTCTCCGAAGGAGTTCAAATCCCTCCAGTATTAAGTTGCAAATTTTGGCAACGTTGTTATCGTACTTTAAACCATTTAGGCTTGATATGATGTCTGGAATTTCTTTGGTAAAGTTGTCCTTGAAAATAGGCAGGATTACATTTCCGTCCAGTTTCTGTTTCTCTAATATCTCACTGGTTTCTTTATCCAGCTTATCCTTATGTCCTGCGTAAATTACGTATGCTGGCTCTGCCCCTGAGTATTCAGATATATTTTCCTTTGTCACTATTTTAAGAACATCCTGAATTAGCTTTAACTCGTCGAATCGCTTGGAGATTTCTAGCTTAACACTCTCCAATAATTCTCTGTTCTCACCAAGCAATATCAATTGGTATCTATATCTCATGATTTTTAGTTTTCTATGGTAGCTAATTTGGAAAGGAGAAGGTCTTTTAGTTCATATAGCTTCATTATCTCTTTTGACAAAGCAATATTCATTTGATTTATTGGCTCCAGTATTCTTTCAAATCTCTTCAGCAATTCAGTATTAGGTTTTATAAGCTCAATCTTTTCAAAGTCAGTTTTGCTCAACATCGGCATTGTTGAACCACCCATAGCAATCCCTCTTATCTCTTCAGAAATTGACAGCAAATAGTAATAAAGAAAGTCTGTATAAAAAGATTCGCTTACTACAACAGAATTCATCTGTTGGTTTGTGATACAATCATCTGATGCAACTGATATTTTTCCCATATCAGAGCCTATGCATGTCACAATCACCGTTCCTTTCGAAAGAACTTTGCTTTTCAGTTTTGCATATCCAGCTTTTGATAAACTCCTTTCTGCTCCTATAGCGAACTTGCTATAATTTTTAAAATCCCCAGGGGTTACAAATGGCATATCATTCCCAAAATCGTCAGGGCATTCGCTAGAAGGTGTCTTACCAGTTATGACTTTGCCGAAATCTTTAATCTGACATTTACTCCAACTTTCATCGATTCCATCCACAAACCACTGCTTATAAGTCGCCAGTGCTGTTTCTTCCAGTTTTTGTATGAGTTGCTGGTTAATGGCTATGCGATTTTGGATGGTGTTGTATTCTTTTACGATTTCCCGTTGTTTGTCGATGGAAGGAACAGGAATAAGTGTTTCGCAAAGCTCTTCCCAATCATATCCACCTCTGATAGCTGCATCACATTTAAAGGTTGCATACCTGTCAAATTCAGGTCTTTTAAACCACATCATCAGGTATTCCGGATCAAGCTTATTCTTATCTGTTACTTCAAAAACAGGGTATGCAGGTGAAACGATGTTAGGCTCCTCATCTAACTTTAAAACAACTGGTAGTTTGCTAACACGAATCGGAGACATAAAGTCACAAGCAAACTGATGTTTCCGCATCATTTTGTAAACCGATAGATCAGTACCAACGATATTAGAAGTGGATTCTCTAAATTCTTTGGTCATACTTAACCCTAGAAGTCTTGTGATTTTAGAGCCCTTATTTCTTTCTTCAACTCTTTGGATGAAGTTTCCAATAGGCTTATAGTTTGATCTCATAACCTAATTCTTTAAAAACGGTTAACAGATCAGTTTTAGATTTTGCTTCAGCTTTCAGCAATTCAGCAATCTCCGTTTGCAGGCTTTTCATCTTTTGATCAAAATCAATATTCTCATCCCGGTTTATAAACTCGATGTATTTACTGGGAACTAAAGAGTAATCTTTCTTCGCTATTTCATCAAGTGAAGCAGAGTAACAGAATTCTGGAATGTTATCAATCACAGAGGTTTGCCATTGATGATAAGTACTAACTACTTTTTGTATATCATCATCCGAAAATTGGGTATATTTCTTTTCAAATGGTTCACCCAATTGTCTGAGATCCATGAACAGGATTTCCTTTTCCCTGTCACGATAGTGGCGGGTTTCTTCACCAACTTTTTTACCTTGTGCTTTCTTGTTCTGATTAACTATCCAGAGTGTAACGCTGATGTCGGTTGTATAAAACAAGTTTCGTGGCAACACTAATATTGCTTCCACGAGTTTGTTTTCAATCAGCTTCTTTCGAATCTTGTATTCTTCACCACCACCACTTAAAGCTCCATTGGCAAGTATAAAGCCTGCAATGCCGTTATCGCTCAGCTTGCTCACCATGTTCAGTATCCAGCCATAATTAGCATTGCTCCTGGGTGGCACATCATAACCTTTCCAGCGAGGATCATCTATCAGTTCATTTTCGCCTCTCCAGTCTTTCTGGTTGAAAGGTGGATTAGCCATAATGAAATCAGCTTTGAGGTCTTTATGCTGATCGTCGAGAAAAGTATTGGCTGCTTTTTCACCCAGGTTACCGCTAATGCCACGAATGGCAAGATTCATCTTAGCCAGTTTGTAAGTGGTGTTTGTATATTCCTGTCCGTAAATAGACACTTCTTTTTTATTACCATGATGTGCCTCTATAAACTTGATACTCTGAACGAACATACCACCACTGCCACATGCCGGATCGTAGATAATGCCCTTATAAGGCTCTATCATTTCTGCGATCAGGTTAACGATGCTCTTGGGTGTATAGAATTCACCTTTACCCTTTCCTTCAGCCAAAGCAAACTTGGAGAGAAAGTATTCATACACTTTACCCACCACATCCTGTTTGGGATCTTTGGTGGTATCAATATCATTGATGGTGTCAAGTAAAGAAGCCAGCTTGGTAACATCCAAACCCAAACGGGAGAAATAGTTATCGGGCAATGCACCTTTGAGTGCTTTGTTGTTTTTCTCTATAGTGTGGAGAGCAGTATCAATGAGCAAAGCAATATCATTTTGCTTTGCTCTTTTTATCAGGTAACTCCACCTGCTTGTTTCTTCCAGGAAGAATACGTTGTTCATATTATAGAACTCCGGCTTCTCGATGTACTTCTCTTTTCCTTCAGCAATCAGTTTTGTTCGGTGTTCTTCAAACTTGTCGCTGGCGAATTTGAGAAATATTAAGCCGAGTACTACGTGTTTATATTCCGCAGGTTCAACGCTGCCACGCAGTTTATTGGCAGCATCCCAGAGGGTAACTTCGATTGGTTTATCTTTTACTTCTTTAGTTTTCTTTGCCATGTTCTTAATCAACTTTCTTATTTTATTTACAGCCTGCAAACATTAAATAGTCATTTCCAAATTGTTTGTAAAATTGAAAGGTCTTCAGGATCTAAAACCTTTGTTCTGGTAGAAATCGGTTTACGAAGTGTAAGTCCTTTTATAGATTGCTGAAACTTTGTCGCAGTAATAGCTTTATCAGCATTGCTGTCGTCATGATAGATGTAATTGAATCCGTTGACAATTTCAGTCTTCAGCACTGTTGAAGGTGGACTAATATAACATCGTGTTTTCGATGCATTGTGCCCTTTGATAATAACCTGGTCACCTGGTTTCACATTTTTTGCAAATTCTGTATTAGCACGCCACTTAATAAATCCGATATTATCCTGATCTACACTTTTCGCTTTGGCTAATTTCTCTGTTGTATTCTCAACTTTCTCTTTGATCTTTTCATAAGAACGTGGCTTGATCTCGTAAGTAGTAATAAACCATGTGTTTCTGCCGAAGGTTTCATTCTTAATTTTTCTCCCAGTGATGGGTTTGGTAAACCTTCTAATTACTTCAATTGACGAGATTCGTTGCAGTTCCTTCTTTGTAATCTCAACGGTGTTCCTATGATTCACAAGCCTAAATAAAAAAGCCCGTGCCTGAGAAAGAAGAATAGCATCTGTAGTTACGATTGCAGCCTCAATGAGGTGGTTTGCACTATGGGAGGATAAGTTTGCAGAACCTGTAACCAGGTGCGAATTAGTTAATAACAATTTAGCGTGAAGCTGATTGTTAGAATAAAGTTTTACCCCTTTAGAGAAATAGTGTTGTAACGCCTTTGCAGATGTTTCACCATTCCTGATTGCAGCATCTGAAGCATCACAAATCAAAATATCACCTGAACGCAGGTTTAATGAAGTGCTGGTGATATATGCAATGGAAGCTGTTCTCTGTCCTTTTCCTTTAATGATAGGATTGACCTGACTCCAAACATCACCTGTTAATAATTGATTCATACGGCAGCTATCTGTTTGGAATTAGAGAATTTACCACAGCAAGGAGATATACAAAGCTTCGGGGGAATTGCTATGCTGAAATTTATAGAATGATTCTGCCAGAGCAGATGTTTTTGGGGTATGGTACTCATAAGGCTGAGGCGTTAAGATAAGGAATATTTATAATGGCATGGGAACTCTCATCCATAATTCTTGACTACTAATTTCGCCAAATGCCTGATCTCTTGTTTTAAATGCTCGGGTTCTAATACTTTAACCTCTGGTCCATACTTCATCAGCTCCATTACCAGGTCGTGGGTGATCACCATTTTCAGCTCTATCACAACTCCCTGTTCTTCGTGAAATATTACCTGTGAATGATGCAAGGGAAAACTCCTGATATAATTAGCCTGCTCATCAGAGAAAGCCAACCTTATCTTTTGTGGTTCACCATCTCCTTGTATAATACCAAATGAGTGTTTGAAAAGATGCTTTACATCGTAGTCGTAATGATCCCGATAAGCTGTTTTACTTATATCAATATCCCTGATGCGGTCAAGACTAAAGGTTTTTAATTTTCTGTCATGTGTGTCAACAGCCAGCAGGTACCACCTGCCCAATGATTCTTTTAGTGCAAGTGGATGTACTTTACGTTCTGATATTGTTTCATCATAATATTTGATGTGGGTGAAACTTGTTATGCGTTTGTTTTGAATAGCAAATAGTAACCCATGAAAATGTTGTAATCCATCTGGCTTTCTCTCTTCTAACATTACAGCATCAGAATAGTTTTGTGATGTTTTGAGGATGTGAACCAGTTCCCAGGCATCTAATAATCGCTGAGATACCTGCCTGTTCTCCGGCTTGCTTGCTAAGAAGTAGCACCTGTCACCTTTTTGTTCATTCAGAATTTCAAGCTGAAAGCTTTCGTAAATATCTTTTATATCTCGCTGTAATGTTCTGCGTGACCAACTGAAAGGCTGATCGATTAGCTCAAATTCTCTCTGCAAGTATTGGTATAGCTGTTCGAAAGTTGCCGGTCCTCTTTCAAGCCTTTTGATAATGAGAGAATAACGGGTGAAATATGTTTGCTTTGGCATTGGCTTAAAGTTAAGCTATGGTAAGTACATTATCATTGACAGTTGACATTGTTTAGAAAACCTATTGGTTTACGCTTATGTTGGAATTCAAATGATAGTTCTTTCATGTGATAAATTTCAGATAGAGCCATTGGCTTAGTAACGATATGTTTCTCTTTGGTAATCTTCTCCAGCAGCAAACTTGTTTTGCTGATTTCTAATTCCTGAAAATCGTACATTCCCAATAATCTTCCTTTACGAAGCAAAGCTTTATCGATATTAGAAATACTAGTGTTGAATGTGGCTATTACCTGTATTCCTAACCCTTCACTTAGTAATCCATCAGTGATGTTGAGAAGAATAGAGATGCTAGAGTTGG
The DNA here is from genome assembly GCA_023429825.1 of Bacteroidota bacterium. Classification (GTDB taxonomy): domain Bacteria; phylum Bacteroidota; class Bacteroidia; order Chitinophagales; family Chitinophagaceae; genus JAEZDC01. Next base: position 31,778 of record JAEZDC010000003.1, read on the forward strand.
CTGTAGTTTCCCGGGACACTAACAGATCTTCCGCATCCTCAATGATAAAAACGGCATTTTTATGATCTATCAACAATTGAATTAGCCCTGGTGAATCAAGACTACCGGCAAGTTTAGGTGAGAGAAATATTGCTTCCTTATTGATTAGTGAAATGAGATATCTAATGTAAGTTGATTTGCCTGTGCCTGGTTTGCCATGGAGCAATATCAAACCACCCTTGTCCTGACTGCGAAGCTTCTTGAGCAAACTTTTATGAATGAGTTGAAGGTCATCGTTATAATGGGTTTTAATATTAAGTCTTGGCTTTTTCAACCTAATCTTTGATAAGCCTAATCCATTGAATTTATTAGTGACGAGATAAATGCTGGGAACATTCTTTTCCTTTATTGGATATTTACTAAACCACTCTGCTAGTTGTTCAACATCGTCTCTTAGCGAAGGATTGAAGTAGATTTCTACAGTATTCCTTTCAGAACCAACAGTGATCCCTGTCTTTAGGATGTAATAAATTATCTCGGTGCATACATGTTTGTCGTGACACCTGGAATTTTCCCTACTGTGAGAGATTAGAATGCTTTCCTTGAATTGTTCTTTGAAATCGTCCATAGCATCTTTCGATTCTACGAAGTCGATACTCTTGATGTTGGCAATTTGGCTGTGATAAAAGTAGTGCAATTGCATGCCTTGTATATAAGTGTGGCAGGAGACTTCAAAAAAGCTGTAATCGAAATGTTTAGGAACTGCGGTACTGTTAGTTTCTCCATTCATTGTTATCAATTTTCAATGAAAGTAGCAGGTCACAACGCCAAAGTATGTCGCCATTATGGAGGAAGAAAAATAACAAACCAAGATTGCAGAATTGCTTTTCCACGGGAAACCCCAAAAACGTCCCTTATTGTCCCTCCCTATAGCAGAAGGGTATTTAATTTAGGCATTGTTAGCTGTAGTTCCAATGGTTCGTAAATATTTTCTAATAGTCCTTAATCTAATTTGATCCTACCTCAATGAGTTCTTAATGAATCATCATAAAAACTTCCGGATCTTCAAAAGGAAATTCAGGTATTAAATGCTCGTTTGCTCCTTCTCATGCCTTTTGAATCCCTGTCACTCCCTGGTGCTCCCAAACAGATAAGTGTGCCTCTAGCTCAATATTATGTTTGTGTGCAAATAAGGATTACTGATTCTTTTTGGCTCAAACGTTCTAAACTGTTCCATACTGTGCGGTTTGTTCCCGTTTGTTCCCAAATGGAGTAAGTAGCCCTTTTCACCCATTTATGTTTGTAAAAAAATTGTATCAAATGAAGACACTTAAAGTGAAAGAACTGGAAGTACCAGTTGAGCAATCTGGCAAGTAGCAGAGCTGCTTTCAGAATCAGAATTAGAGAACAAGATTGTAGGTGTGGACGAAGATGAATCTGCCGTATTTGTAGAAGTAACCTACAATAAATCATGCTTGCGTTCTATCTAGCTGCTCCAGAAGTAGAGAATGACCGTCGTTCGTTAAATACGATTGCAGGAATGCGTAGAGCAATGAAAGAAGGAAGGCATGTGAACATGGCTCCCAAAGGGTATAAAAATGCAAGGGATGAAGCTAACAAGCCGATTATAGTTCCTAGTAAGGATGCATCTCACATCGTTTTCGCTTTTGACGAAGTTGCAAGAGGTGTTCACAACATCATGGATGTTTGGAGAATGGTAAAAGAACGAGGTTTTAAAGTAGGTAAAAGCCAGTTCTGGAACATCTTAAGAAATCCGATCTATTGCGGAAGAATTTTCATTCCGGCATACAAGGATGAAGAAGCAGTAATCAAAAGAGCTACTCATGAACCTTTGATCTCAGAAATGCTCTTTGATGATGTGCAGGATATTCTAATTGGCAGGAAAAGAAAGTTTTCGGTAAAGAAAACACTTAGAGATGAGTTTCCACTTAGAGGATTCTTAGAATGTAGAGTTTGCGGTGGCAAATTAACTGGTAGTGCTTCTAAAGGCAATGGAGGCAGGTATTTCTACTACCATTGCACAAAAGGTTGTAAAGAGAGGTTTAAAGTTGAAGAAGCAAATAAGGCTTTGCTCCACAAGATGAGTTCTATGAAACCAAATCAAGGGTCAGTTCAGGCTTTAGAGTTAATCATCAAAGACTCTGAAAAGCCAAACTCCGAAAAGGAACTGATGCAAAAAGGTCTTTTGAGAGATATTGAGAAATACAAACAGCGAATAAGGAATATTCAGGAACAGCTTGCTGATAAGGAAATTTCGGGTGCAGATTACCAGGAAATGAGAAGTCGGTATGAAAGGGATATACGAGAGATGGAAAGACAATTATTGCAGATTAGAGCTTCCACTAAAAATTTCAAGGAACAGCTGGAGTTTATAATCGAAGTAGTTATCAACCTCTCGAAATACTATGACTCTGCTGATCTTTTTTGTAAACAACAGATAATAGGTTCGGTTTTTCCAGAAAAATTGATTTTTGAGAATGGTAAACTTCGAACCAAAAAAATAAATGAGGCTGTTGAGTTAATATGTCGGAATAACAAGGTGTTGCAGCCATCAGGTAAAAAGAAAAGCTCCGATTTCTCGGAGCTTTCTAATGTAGTGCCCGGGACTGGAATCGAACCAGCACATCCTTGCGAAGGGCAGATTTTGAGAATGCTACGTTAGGCACTCAATACACGATTTATCATCCACATGGAACCATTTCCGCTCGCAACTTTCACAACTTTTGTCTTCGTTATAGAATAACATTCTTCCTGCTCTACAAGCAGGGCAACAGGCCACTAAATCATTTTTGCACAAATAAAAGTGTTCTTCGCATAGCCTGCATTTCACCTTATATAAGATAGACGATGTGTCTTCTGACCTTCTGCACTTCGCACAAAAAGCATCACTCTCTGAAAACTGGTCAGATTCACTAGGGATTAAGTTCATACATCTTGTTTTAGTTTTTTAGTTGCGGAGCTAATTAAAGCATCAATTCTCCTTTTAAGCTCTTTAACTGAAGTTGCATAAGAACAATTTTTAGTTGGGAGATATGTCCTTAAAGACTTTGGATATACTGCAAACTCTTCTCTTCCTAATCTTGCTGAGGTTATAAATACACTGCCAATAACTACATCGCAATAATTGCTAATGAAAGAAGTAGCCACTGGCGTTAGCTTTGGAAAAGTCTTTATTAACGTGCTATCTCCAAAGTGATCTGAATTTAGCCAATCAATGATCGTCTCATTATCAAAAGATTGACTGCTGAACCAGGATCTTATGTCACTCTCATGCATCTCTTGTAACTCTTCAATATTTTCCATTTCTCCTAGGTTCGTTTTACGTAATTCAAATCCTTCCGGAACTTGAGTAATTGATAAATAATAGAAGTTATTTTCTTCATGAGGTGCTATCCAGGAGAAAATGACACATTCCTTTTCAAGTTCTGTAGACCAATAATCAATCGGATCAATAGTTATTTGGTATAGCTTTTTCCTTTCTTCGCTATTAAGACTTTCTATAGTAGAGCTTAAAAAATCGATAACATCCTCTTGTTGATACGACACCACGATTTCAAGAGGCTGTTCGGGAGCGATGGGTTTCGAGAATGTGAACTCTGCATATCCAACTTCGGACTTATCCGGGGAAACGTAACAAACGGTTTTCCCATCGAATACTTCACCAGGAAAATTCAGATCCAAAAATTGATCTATGACGTTCTCTGACACCGTGCCAGGTAATAAAACATTGATCGAACCTTGTTCTCTGAGTTGATCGAGTAGACTGCTATTATGCATAACGTAGATTTATACTGCAGCCCCAAGCAGTGTCGGTTATAAATAAATTAGCGAGGGACATTACTGAGCTATCGCATTCGAGGTACTGGTATACCCTTATTCCAATAGACATCGTAAGCCCTCGCCGTACGGCGGAGCATTACGCTGAAAATCTTGGAATAGATGAAAATTACCAGTTTTCGAATGCAAGAAATCAGCTAAACGCTAACCAATATTTGAAGTATATGTTGAGAGCTTAAAAAAGCTCTGTAAATATAATAAGTTCATCATGCTATTTCCTTACTGTGGATAGTTAAGTTCAATTGCCCCGAGTGCCGCGCCAAATACAATAACCCATGATGCCAGCACATATTACAATCCCAGCAATATAAAATATCCGATTATTTACATTATCGACATTCGCTTCAATAGCGCTCCCAGCCTTTTCTACTGACCGCTCCAGGAATCGGTCATACGGGCCATAGCTAATTTCCTTCATATGTCTCTTTTTTTATAATTAAATAATCTGTATTGTTAGAATGGTGAAAAAAGAATTCGTATTCATTAAGATAACAGACCTCAGGTTCGTCTTCCCGTCGATAGGATCCGTAGAAACCATGTTGATCAAAACCAGCTGCCGTAGCCGTTAAATATTCTATCCTATGTTCGGTCTTTTCGCCAAGCCATAGCTCAAAGAGCATCAAATTTTTCTTTGCCGCCTTGCTAAACTCTCTGATGCTGTCATAGCCGAACTTATTTCGCATTCTCAGTGCTTCGTTCTTACAGTTAACGGAACAATAACGGAGATTAGCATGATCAGGTAAAAACTCTTTTCCGCATTCCCATAGTTTACATTTCTGTAGTTGTTTCATTGCTTTCAGTTTGGAGGTCATTAGATTCTACAAAGTGTTTTTCTATATACGCAGTTAGGTGTTCAAGACTATAGAGAATTTTCTTCCCATCCTCCTTCTTTAGGTAACGAAGCCTTCCTTCAGTTCTTTCTTCCTGCTGTAACCTTCCAGAAAATCCAAACAACTCTGTAACATCTTCGATAGTGTAATAGGGCTTGTTTAATTCTCGAGCCTTCTGCAGGGCCATTCCTTTAACCTGAGCGTTCAATTCCATTACCGCACCTCGGAATGCAATAATTTCCTGTCTTTGCCACTTTATTTCTTCCGTTAATTCGGCAATCAAATAACTGTCCGGTTTATTTGATGAGATCGGCCTGTATACTCCTGAGGCCGTTGTTCCAAGTGCTCTTTGAGAACGCATGATATTTATTTTTAGGGGTGAAAAATTTGATTAAATTGAATCATCAATGATTCGTTTTACGAAACTATCCCGCCCCATACAATTCAAAAAATAATCACCCAAGTTTATCGACAGAATGTGATCACCCCGAAACTGTAATTAGCATCACCTGGCGATACTAATCACCTTTACTTCACTCTGCTCCTCTTTGATTTCCGTTTTTACACTTTCTCTAATTTCATTCATTAGTGCAGCCTCCCCTTTCTCATTGAGTATCCTTTCAAGATGTTCGACATCTCGATTGATTTTTTGGTTGACTACCTTAGCATAATGCTGTGTCATCTTTATGTTGCTATGGCCAAGCATGCGGGAGACACTTTCAATCGGAACATTCTGAGATAAAAGAAACACGGCATAAGAGTGGCGGCTTAGGTGCTGATGGATGCGCTTAGTTATTCCACAGATATCAGCTATTTCCTTTAAATAAGCGTTTATTTTCGCGTTTGTAGGAACCTTGAATATTAAAGTTTCCGGGTCAAGGGTTTCCCAGGATGGTTGATGTTTCTCAAGAATCATTTTAGCCTGATAGAATAAAGGAGTAGTCGTACTTATGTTAGTTTTAACTCGATTTTTTACTAGCCAAGGCTTACCAAATTGGATTTTAATATCTTTTCTTCTAAGTGTAGCCAGGTCGATATAAGCTAGCCCTGTGTAACAGCTGAACACAAATAAGTCCCGAACAAGATCTAGTCTGGGGATATTCAACTTCTTATTCATAATCCGATCAACTTCATCCTGCTCCAAATACTCAACGGTAGTGTTCTTTAGTATAAGCCTAACATCACCGAATGCATTGAACTCGATCCAACGATTATCAAGCGCTATCTTATAGATGCCTTTAAATATCTGCATTCGCTTGATCGCTGTATTATGGGCTAGTTTCTTAACATCCATTAAATAATACCTGAAGTCTTCCACGAACTTTTTATTGATCTGTTTTAACATGATGTCTTTGCGTTGGTAGATCTCAGTTAAAAAGTTTGCCATGTGCGCCCTGCACACAGTATACTTCTGGATCGTAGCTCTGGCTATTGATTTATGATCTTTAGATTTCAGGCGGGATATTTCATAGTCGAAGAGTTCCAGTAATGCTGTAGGTAAACTTTTTCTTCCTTTGATCAGATCATGTGAAGCTTTGATCGCAGGCACATGGGAGTTCGTACGACTAACGACGAGCATCCCATCACTGAGTTCCTTAACGAATCTTTCCTTTTCCTTCGCAAGTATTTCATTGGCGCGGTCATCACCGATTATCTTTTCCGTATTCGGATCGAACTGCCAGTCATATACTTTTACTTTCATGGAACGTTCAACATACTGGCCCTCGTGTTTACATCTTATATATAGTATACCAAAGTTGTCGGAGCCATATTCTTTCTTAATATGAAGAAAAGCTTCGATCGTTTCTTTACGCTCTTTGGTTTTAGTGACAAGTTCTTCCAACTGATCTGATATCGATAACCCCTCGGACTGCGCTACATCGCTGTAGGTCTTTCTTTTCTTCTTGGAAGGCTTATGATCTGCTCTAGCACTCTTTGCATTATTTAAACTGAAGCCACCAGAGTAGCCCGGAAGGCTACTCTCTGAGGCTTCATTCTGTAACAAAGGCGAAACAACATTTCCATTTGTAAAGTCACTTGTTTGAGTTGGGTTGACGTTTCTTTTCATTTGTTTTCTGTTCATGTTTATTTCAGATTTAAAAGTGGCGATCACTTTTCTATCTTCAAAACAGCAGTTCGCAGCAGTTGGGTGTAATGAACAGGTGTGAAAAGATTTATGTCACTCCCCTTTCAGTTTGCACATGCATCATGATCGTTTGCATGAGTCTTAATGCAACAAAACTTAATGCATCAATCTTAGTGCATCAACAACATCGTCATGAGCAACATCGTCATGAGCAACATCGCCATCACCATCATCGTCATCACCATCATCACTTATTACACACCCCTTGAG
>JAEZDC010000075.1 GCA_023429825.1 Bacteroidota bacterium
CAGGAGGGGGTGTGGAAGTTGCAAGAGGGTGAGGGGAGGTTTTGGGGGAGAGGGAAAGAGAAGTGATGCAGGCGGCCGAGATCAGGTTTCTTTCAGGATCAAAGAAGTCAAGGCTCAAGTGATAAATAAAATGATCAGGATAAGCAGTTTAAGTACTATCAGGGCAGCTCTGAAAGAGCTTCCTGATTCTAGCCTAAATATTTTATTAGGTATTGGCTCCGTAGGAGCCTCCTAAATTTCAGCAAGCTCCCACGGAGCCAGGAACAAATGGTGTTGATCAATCTATAAACAGGATGTTTCTACGAAACAGGTTGCGTTAATATGATTCGTAATGCTGCGTAATGTATCCAACAGCACAAGTGTGCGACGCAACGGAAGTTTCATAGTAGTATAACAGCTTGGCTCATAATGATTCTTTGCACTGTTGAGAAGATTGCTTCGCTACGGCTGGCAATCACGCAACCTAATCTTAAATTGCACCCCTGATAAATGCAGTACTCTGCTTAACCCTTCGAGAGCCTCAGGGTGACAGCGCTTCGAGAACTTCGCATGACAAAATCAGGGAGGACATATGATGGAGGTGCTTCGAGTACCTCAGCATGACAACCCTTCGAGAGCCTCAGGGTGACAATTGAAAAATATATATGAAAGATTATTTGAAGGGACTGAACGGGCCGCAACTGGAAGCGGCGACACATAAAGACGGACCGATCATGATCGTGGCGGGCGCTGGCAGTGGTAAAACGAAAGTGCTTACTACCCGTATTGCCTGGCTGATGGATGAACATAACATTGATGCATTCAACATACTTGCGCTCACGTTTACCAACAAGGCTGCAGCGGAGATGAAGGAAAGGGTGGAGAAAACACTCGGGAATACCGATGCAAGGAATTTGTACATCGGTACGTTTCACAGCGTGTTTGCAAGAATACTTCGCGGCGAGGCGCATCGCATTGGCTATCCCAACAGCTTTACTATTTATGATACCGATGATAGCCGCAGTGTGCTGAAGACCGTGATCAACGAACAGAACCTCGACGATAAGCACTACAAACCTAACGTGGTACACAATAGAATTTCATCTGCGAAGAATGCATTGGTGGGTCCAGATGAATATGCGAATGACTATTACATTCAGCAGGAGGATATGAGAGCGAACCGTCCTGCCATTGCACAGATATACAAAGCGTATGCGGCAAGATGTTTTAAGAATGGCGCAATGGATTTTGACGACCTGTTGCTGAAGATGTATGAACTGCTGAGAGACTTCCCGGAGATGCTGAGCAAGTACCAACGTAAGTTCAAATACATACTGATAGACGAGTACCAGGATACGAACCCTGTGCAGTATCAAATAACGAAACTGCTTGCTGCCATGCATGAGAACATTTGCGTGGTGGGTGACGATGCACAGAGCATTTATAGTTTTCGCGGCGCTACGATTGAGAACATCCTACAGTTTCAAAAAGATTATGAAGATGTGAAGGTGGTGAAGCTGGAACAGAATTATCGCAGTACGCAAAGCATTTTGAATGTGGCGAATGAAGTGATCAAGAATAACAAGGGCCAGATACCAAAAGCATTGTGGACGGATAATGTGGCGGGTGATAAGATCAAGATCGTTCGTACGATGACGGATAATGACGAGGGGAGATTTGTGAGCGACCAGATACAGGAACAAAAACTCCGCAATCATTTTTCTAATAAAGATTTTGCGATCCTTTACAGAACGAATGCACAGAGCAGAAGTTATGAAGAAAGTTTAAGACGCATGGGCATTGCGTATCGCATCTATGGCGGTATATCTTTCTACCAGAGAAAAGAGATCAAAGATTATTTGGGTTACTTAAGACTGATCGTGAATACGAGAGATGAAGAAGCGTTGAAGCGGATCATCAATTACCCGGGAAGAGGCATTGGTAAAACTACATTGGAGAAGATCGGGATACTGGCAAGCGATAATAATATTACGTATTGGGAAGTGATGAGCCGTGCCGGTGAGTTTGGTTTTAAAGCCGGAACACTTGAAGCACTGAGCAACTTCGTAACGATGATCAAGTATTTCCAAAGCCTATTGAATGATAAGAATGCGTACGATATAGCGGTGCAGGTAGGAAAACACACGAATATTGTAAAAGAACTTTTTAACGATAAGACCACTGAAGGCTTAGCGAGGTATGAGAACATACAGGAGTTGCTGAACTCTATTAAAGAATGGGTGGAGAGTCCAACGTTTGAAGAAACAGGTGAAGTGGGTGATAAAGGGTTAGGTGCGTATTTGCAGCAGATCACATTATTGACAGATGCGGATGATGATAAAGATCCGAATGCAGATAATGTGAAGCTGATGACGATACATGCGGCGAAAGGATTGGAGTTTGCGAATGTGTTTGTGGGTGGACTGGAAGAAACGTTGTTTCCTTCAGGACTTAGCATCAATACAAGAGAAGAACTGGAAGAAGAAAGAAGATTGTTCTACGTTGCTGTAACGAGGGCGAAGAAGAATTTGTGGCTGACGTATGCGAATGCCCGTTATCGTTTTGGCAATCTGGTTCAGAATGAGCCGAGCCGTTTCTTAGAAGAGTTACCGGAGCAACATATCGACAGAACCTTTGCGGGTGGTGGTGCAAGAAATCAAAGTGGCTTTAGTGGATTGGGGAATGCGTTTCAGAGAATGAACAGGGGCTTTTTTGGAAATGATAATGCTGCGTCGCAGGCGGAGAAAAGATATGGACCTCCGCCGAGCAAGGCAGGAGGCGGGAGGCAAGAGGCGGGAGGCAAGCCGGGTTATATAAATACTCCGCCAGTTAATAAAGTAGTGGAGCATGTGCCGGGTGGTGATTTTGTGGCGAGTGATACAACGAATTTGCAGGCAGGTCAGAAAGTGGAGCACCAGAAATTTGGTTTTGGTGAAGTGACGAAGATAGAAGGCAGTGCACATAACCCTATTGCAACGGTGGTGTTTGAGAAGAACGGAGAGAAGAAGATCATGTTGAATTATGCGAAGCTGCGGATACTGGGATAGTTTTCACGCAAAGGCGCAAAGAGTAGAAGACGCAAAGCAACGAAGAATGCGAGGTAGAAATCAGTGATTTCATTCCTTAATAGTTTTAAGTAGATTTGTTTACTTAGTTACATCATCCCCACCCAGGCAGATCTGAACATACCAGTAACTACATGAATCGATTCTTCAGAAGGTTATCGCTTCCGAGTAAGCTAATGCTCATCGGCATTGTGCCGCTGGCATTTCTTATTTACTTCTCTGTGCAACTGTACAGGCAAAAGTCTGAGAAGATTACGCTGCTGAAAGATTTTGTAGACAGGATAGAGCAATCGGGTTATATATCGAAACTCATTATTGAATTACAAAAAGAACGGAAGCTGAGTTTTGATTATGCTATTAAGAAAGATTCTGCGACGGAATTGAAGCCTCAGCGAGTTGTAACAGATGCGGCGCTCAAAAAGATAGAATCAGAGCAAACGTTGGTTCTAAAAGATTTTAAGAGCTATACTTTCCTGAACAACCTTGCCGGCATTCGTACACAGGTGGATAATCATACTGCAGATCCCAATGCCGTAGTTCATAACTACACTACTATGGTGTACAGGCTGAATACGCTGAATGCGATCTCTCCCAGCAGTGAGACGTATTTGAAACCAGTGTATGCAGAGCTGGTATCTCAGAAGTTGTTGCATGAGATGCTAACGAACCTAAGGATCATCCAGTCTAACATCTTTACCGTTTTGTACACGAGAAAGTATATGGTTGAGACGCTTGTAGGAACAATAGGTGTGTACCAGGTGTATAAAACATACGAAACAGAGTTCCTGGTTAAATCTTCTTCTCAAACAAAAGCACAATATGAAAAACTGAAGAGCGATCCGAATTTGAAGGCTACGTTGCAGTACATGGATACATTATTTGCGACATTCAATTTCGGCGATAAGTATACAGCAGATGAATGGTGGAGTTTATCTGACCGCAGCCTCTTACAGATCCGTGCTTTCCAGGCCGAGATATGGAACACTGCAACGGATGGCATGAATAAAATGGTAGAATCTGAGAAAGCATCCCGCACAATGATGCTGATCTATTTAATTGCTGCGATAGTGCTGGCTGGTTATTTTGTGTTATACATCATCAGGTCTATCACACAAACCTTATCGGAATTAGAAGGTGCTGCCAAAAGAATATCGAAGGGTGCTACCGGTGTTGGTATCAATATTCATTCGAATGATGCTATAGGCAGTTTAGCACAATCCATATATAGTATCGATGAAACGAATAAGCAGTTAGCCGATGCTGCCAGCGCTATTGGTAAAGGGAATTTTCATGTGCCTGTTAAACCGAGAAGTGAGGATGATGTTTTAGGTCATGCAGTGGTGCGTATGCAATCTGAGCTGCAAAACTTCACTCAAAAACTAGAAGAAAGCAGGGAACAATTCAGGCAGTTGGCTGATTTTATGCCGCAGATCGCATGGACTGCAACAGCGGACGGTAAAGTGGATTATTATAATAAGCGATGGTTTGACTTTACCGGATTTTCTAAAACAGGTGAACAGAACTGGACCTTGATATTACATCCTGATGATGTGCAGCGTTGTTTAAGTGCATGGAGAAAGTCTGTGGAGACTGGTGAGCCATATGAAATAGAATATCGCTTCAAAGACAGAACGAACAGGTATAAATGGTTCCTGGGAAAAGCCATGCCTATCAGGGATGATGCAGGTAATGTAGTAAAATGGTTTGGTACCAGTACAGAGATCCATCACCAGAAAACCTTGTCTGCAGAACTGGAACAAAAAGTAAGAGAAAGAACGAAAGACCTGAATGAAGCGAATGTTGAGTTGGAACGTTCGAATAAAGACCTGGAACAATTTGCTTATATCGCCAGCCATGATCTGCAGGAACCTATAAGAAAGATCGGGATATTCTCGCAATACATTCGTAATAACGCCTATGAGAAGATGGATGATTCTTCAAGGAACTATCTTGATAAGATCGTTACATCTACAGAGCGAATGAGAAACATCATTAAAGATCTGCTTGATTTCTCGCACATCAACCAAATGAAAGATGAATTTGAAAAGGTAGATCTGAATACGATTATCGAGGATGTAAAATCAGACCTTGAATTATTGATACAGCAAAAGCAAGCTGTTATTAATATTGATCAATTACCGGTGATACAGGCGATCCCTGTTCAAATGAACCAGCTTTTTTATAACCTGGTCAATAACGCTCTGAAATTTACAGCTGAAGGAATATATCCGGTGATCGATATCACAGTAAAAGAACTTTCAAAGGACGAGATACCTGATCAACTCGAACGTTCTAAAAAATATTTCCAGGTCAAAGTACAGGATAATGGCATTGGATTTAACCAGGGCTATGCAGATAAGATCTTCAATATGTTTCAGCGATTAAGTAAATCCTACGCAGGTACCGGTATTGGCCTGGCCATCTGTAAAAAGATCGCTGAAAGTCATAAAGGAACGATCAGCGCATCCTCGCAACCCGGCCAGGGAGCTACTTTTATCATTACCCTTCCTGAAACGCACTGATAGCTTCTGGCTGCATTTTCAATTGAACAGATTGAAAAATAAAGACTTGAATTTTTTGCAATTTCTTCACCAGGCTTAAAAAAAGCTTTGGCACAGTTTTCGGTTTTAAGGCAGCGTTAATCATTCAAATCTTAAAACAATAATCTATGAAAGCTGTAATCAAGCCATCGTTAGCAGCCGCCGCAGTTATCTTATTTTCTAACGCGATCAGTGCACAAGTAAATGTGGGAAGTACTGTTAATGCAACCACCAAGGCAACTGTAGACGCAACTAAGGCAGCAAACACTGCTGCAAAAGCAACAAAGGCTACAACAGGAGCAGTGAAAGCCACTACAAAAGCAGCAACCGGTGCTGTAAAATCAACAACAAAGGCAGCAGTGAATGCAGCTAACAATGCAAGTGTGAAAGCTGCAGCAGGTGCAGATGTAAAAACAGCAACGAAGGCTACAGGTAGTGCAAACGGAACAAGCGCATCATCTAATTCAAACAGTGATATTAAAGCAGATGCCGGTGTTGAAGTAAAGGGAAGTGATGTAACAGGTAAAGCACAGGAAGCAAAAGCTGAAGTGGTATCAGAAGCACAGTCAATTAAAGACAAAGCACAGGAAGAAAGAAGAGATGTTAAGCCAGGATTGAACATTAGCAGTAAGAGCGAAACAAGTGGCTCTGGTTCTGCATCAGCAAATGAAAATGGAGTTACAAGCAATGGAGATATAAAAGCTTCTTCAGAAACATCTGCATCAGCAGACGGTAAAGCAGTTAAAGAAAAGGCCAAAGAAGCGAAAGCAGAAATAAAAGAGAAGGCAGACAAGACTAAAGAAAAAGTAAAAGATGCTTCTAAGAAAGCTGAAGTTAAGGCAGAAGTTAAAGGACAGGCACAAGGAGAAATTAAGAAAGGAAATAAGTAATCGATCAGCATGAATAAGGGGAGGAGTGCTAACACCATTCCTCTCTTTTCATTCCTAACCTATCCAAAGAATTGATCATGAAGAAGAATGTATATGTGATGGCAATGTTGCTGTTGCCCTTATTTTCAATCGCACAAAAAGATTCAACTGCAGTAGAAAGAACGAATACATTAACTGCAGGATTGAACTACCAGACCAAGCTTCACTATTTTGGCAGAACTGATAGTTTAAAAAGCAGTGGCTTATTCCCAACTATCGGTTTTGAATTAAAGAACGGATTATATGCAAACGGAAATTTTGTTTTCGTTCGCAATGCGGCAGAGCCATTAAGCTATACCGGCACTTCTATTGAAGCCGGGTATCGTTTCCCGGAGAGCAAGAATTTTGAAGGAAATGTTTTTGTTTCCAAATTCCTGTATAAAGATCAAAGCGCATTAGTGCAATCAGCATTGAAAGCACAAACCGGGATCAATCTTACCTATAAGAACAAAATATTGAACCTGAACGGTGGAGCAGATCTGAAATTCAGTGACAGAACAGATGTAGGTGTTACTGCAGGTGTTGATCATTTATTCATCTTCCCTCTTAAAGGGATCGAGAAGTCTGCGCTTGCGTTTATGCCTTCTTTAACTGCAAATGCAGGAACGCAAAACTTTACGCAGACTTATCTGAAGAAAGATAATGTACTCGGCATTCCGGTTACACAACAAACAACAGAGCAAGTACAACAGTTCAACATATTGAGCTATGAATTTTCTGCGCCTGTAGTTTTTGTTGCAGGAAAATTCAATGCCTCTGTCATTCCATCATATGTTATTCCTCAGAACCTTATAAACATTCAAAGCCGTCCTGATCTTTCTGAAAGAGGTGAAAAAATGTTCTATGTAACTTTTGGCATAGGATTTAGACTATAATACTTACAACTGCCAGTTGTAAAAGGATGAGGCCTTAACTCCCAATTCTTTTATGCATTGGCAGTTTTCTTTTTTGAAAAGCAAAAGAGCCCATCATAGATGAGCTCTTTATTAATATCTATCAGAAGATGTTATCCTCCTATTCTTTGTCTCTCTTCTTCTGAAGCTGTTGTTCTTTTTCTTGCTCCCTGCACTTTATTGTTACCAAATCTGTAAGTGAAGGTGAGATTCGCAACCCTTGTCTCTCTGTAAGCACGCCATTTTTCCAAATAGTTAGCATAGGTGATCGTTGCTCTTGGAAGGTTGGTCCAGAAAATATCGGTTACGTTAAAACGCACTGTTCCTTTATTCTTCCAGATGTTCTTTTGAACACCTGCTGATACACCCCATTGCGATTTGCTCACCATAAAGCCATACTGTCCTCCAGAACTAACACTTGCATTCAACTCTGTAGACCATCCCTTTTTTAAAGAGAAACTATTATTAGTACTTATATTAACCGCCGGCTTACCACTATTCAATTGCGTTGCTCCCAATGAACCTTTAAAGTGTCCATAGAATGCATTCACATTATTAATTGAATTCCACCATTTAGTTACTTTAACAGGAGCTGAAACAGTTAAGCCATAATAATCATATCCCTCCAGGTTGATAGGAATCTGAACAGTTACATTCGGATCGCTTGGTATGTTCGGGAATACTTCTCCGAATTTAGTGATAGCAATGTTCTGGTTATCCTTTGTATGACTGTATCCGAATGTGAAATTGATATTCTTCAATGTATAGTTCAACTCATAGCTCCATGTAAGCTGCGGCAAAAGGTTTGGATTACCTGTTGCGTATGTAGTTACATCTATAAGGAACAGGAATGGATTGAGTTGAGAATATCCCGGACGATCAATTCTCCTGCTCACTGAAACGCCCAGCGTGTTGTTATCATTTAATTTATAGTTGAAAAAAGCGGATGGGAAGAATTGCGTGTAGCTGCTATCCCAATATATATCTCCTTTTTCCTGGTTTGTTTTTACATCAGTCCTTTCCGTTCTCAATCCTACCTGGAAGTTGAACTTTTTATATTCTTTACTGAAGTTTGCGTATGCCGCATTATTGTATTCCTGGTAAAAGAACCTGTTGGTTTTATTTATATCGTTTTGAGGAGTACCCGTACTCACATCCCAGAACTTCGCATCATTATCTGAAGACACATAACTGGTTTTAAAACCTGCTTCAAATCTTGCACCTTTCTTTAAGGGATGCGTGTAATCTGCTTTAGCTGATCTTAGAATAAGTTCACCATCCTGGTCTCCATCCAGCCTGTAATCATTTTGCAATGAAGAGCCGTCTAGCTTATAATATTTTGTAAGGTTGGTAGAAAGTGAATTAGACTTATAAATACCATAATCCACATCGGCAGTTAATTCTCTTCCGATGCTGTCGAATCTATGTTTGAGGTTGACGTTTCCAAAAAAGTTCTTATTATGATCGTTATTTCCTGCTCTTGTTAGGAAAGTAGAAGTTGGCTGGTAGTTTTGATTGAAGACCTGTACATCATTTGTAGTGTTTCTTTTGAAATGATTTAAAGTGGTATTTAAAACAAACCCGACAATTGTCTTTTTGGTTGGAAAGAAATCTGCTCCGAACCGAACGTTGTTAGAAGTGAAAGGAAACTTTGCATAATTATCTTTTAAATCCTTCCCCGTAAATACACCTGCATTGGTGAAGAAGTTCCTATCTAACAACAAATGATTTAATCCAACGCGGTATGCATAATTGTAATTACCAAACAGGTTTACCTTTTTATTACGGTAGTTTAAGGTTAACCCGGTATTTGCTTTTGGATAAACACCTTGCCCGTAGCCGGCAGTGAAAGTTCCGTTAGTGCCAAAGCGTTGATCTTTTTTCATTCGGATATCTATGATGCCCGAATTACCGGCAGCATCATACTTTGCTGAAGGATTAGTGATAAGGTGAATACTTTCAATTGCATTTGTAGGAAGGCTCCTCAGATAATTTGCAAGATCTGCACCGGTGAGTGGCGATAATCTTCCATCAATCATGATGATCACACCTTGTCTTCCACGGAGAGAAATATTATCATTCTGATCTATCTGAACGCCCGGTGATCTTTCTAAAACTTCAAATGCAGAGCTGCCCGCATTCACCACGCTATTATCTACGTTCACAATAAGCCTGTCATTTAATCTTTGAATGAACGGTTTTTTTGCAGTCACAGTAACATTCCCTGCATTACCAACTGCTGCCGATAAGACTATCTTAGGTACTTCTGCAACACCAGATGAAAGCGTAACAGTTGCTTCCTGGGCGCTGAAGTTCACCGAACTGGTTTTAATAGAATATTCACCGTAAGGAACGTTATCAAATTCTGCTGCCCCATTCTTATCGGTAATAGCGATCTTATAGAGCTTCTGCTCTTTATTCTTTCTAAGTTCAACAGTAATGTTCTCTAGAGGGGATTGATTATCGGCAACCACCGTAATGATGATCTTACCTTTTTCTCCCTGGGCTAGCAGCCCGAAACTAACAACCAAAACATTAAACAGCAATAACAGCTTTTTCATACTTATTTGTTTCAGGTTCAAAGATGAATAATAGCGTTGTTGATATATCAATAAGTTGGATGAATGGATAAACTTCTTGATAGAAAGCATCCACGTTAATCAGCGTTAATAAAAATTCACCTTACTTCTGTTGCTAATGCTCTAATTTTTAATAAGTGCGAAATAGAAGAGAACCAAAATATTACATAATGCTGCTGGAAGAGTTTTACACTTTTTTAAGTGCGTGGCATAGATATAGTTACCTAGGAGAAAAAAGCGCTTATATTATGAAAAGGACATGGTTTAAAGTGTTGCCGCTTGCTCTGATGCTGGCATATTGCAGCGGGCCTAACAACACACAGACGACACAAAGTACTGACGATACATCTTCAGCTACAGCCAGCACAACAACGGATAACACCACTGATGCAACAACTGCAAGTGATGAAACGGCGACCACCGGCACAACTACCACTAATACAAACACCGAGGCTACAGGTACTACAGCCAGCACTACCAGCGAAACGACTGACGTTACTGGTACTACAGCTAACTCCGGCACAATGAATGATGATTATACCTATGAGTATCGCGGACGTGTTACAGTTGATACTACTGACGGCAGATGGGCTCATTGGCAAAGGGTAAATGGACAGCACTGGACCTATGATTTTGATAAAAAACAAACAGGCGACCTGAACCTTGCTGTTAATGGTGGATGGCAATTAGTAATGACTCCAGAATTGGTAACGGCATGGAGAAACGAAGACAGGAGCCAGGTATATGCAGGCATGTATCCAAGTCTTGATGGTAACAACTTGGCATCAAGAACTCAACTGATGGCAGGAGAGACTTTTATTTCGGCTTCTGAATCCTTCGATAACACTAATACAAATAGTAACCTCAATTCAAATGCGAATTTGAATGCTACAGGTACTTCTGGTGCTACAGGTTCTGTTAACGTAAATGGTTCTACAAATGCAGGAACTATTTCATCTAACAACAATTCTTCCAGCACACATGCACTAAACAACAATGCTTCTGCAAATAGTGCTG
>JAEZDC010000027.1 GCA_023429825.1 Bacteroidota bacterium
TACAAATCCAGGTCAGGCCGATAATGACGGTGATGGAATAGGAGATGCATGCGATCCTGATGATGATAACGATGGTGTGTTAGATGTGAAAGATAATTGTCCGTTTACTACAAATCCAGGTCAGGCCGATAATGACGGTGATGGCATTGGCGATGTATGTGATTCAGATGATGATAACGATGGTGTGTTAGATGTGAACGATAATTGTCCGTTCACTGCAAATCCAGGCCAGGCCGATAATGACGGTGATGGAATAGGAGATGCTTGCGATCCTGATGATGATAATGATGGTGTGTTAGATGTGAATGATAATTGTGCGTTCACTGCAAATTCAGGTCAGGCCGATAATGACGGTGATGGAATAGGTGATGTGTGTGATGCAGATGATGATAATGATGGTGATCCGGATACAACAGATTGCGCACCTAAAAATCCTGCAATACATCACGGCGCAATTGAAATATGTGGTAATGGAATCGATGATAATTGTAATGGCCTGGTAGATGAAGGTTGTGGCGGAGATGTAACTCCACCAGTACTTACTCCTGCGCCTGACCAGGATGTTCATCTGAATGCAAATTGCTCCATCATCATTCCTGATGTGAGAGGTACTGCAACGGATGCATCTTCCGTAACGATCATCCAAACACCTGCAGCGGGTACGATCATCACCTCATATCACAACGACACCATTCATGTTTCGGTGCGGGCAACAGATGCTTCAGGAAACTTTGTGATAAAAACAGTGGTACTCACTTCTAAAGATGTAACCGCTCCGGTTGTGGCCAATCCTTCAGACATCACATTGAATGTAAACAGTACAGGATGCTCTGCAATAGCGGATATAGTTCCTCCAAAAGCCATCGATAATTGTGGAGTGGGTACAATAACAGGAACAAGGAGTGACGGTCTTGCATTGAATGCACCATATCCTTTAGGCACAACGACGATCACGTGGAACGTGTCAGATATAAACAGTAACCCGGCAATTGCAGTTAGCCAATCTGTGAAAGTGATATCAACGCTGAATGCAAGCATCGCTAATAGTTATGTATTGCCGCAGGGTGTACATCAAAATACTGTTTACAATGGTTATGCTCCTGCTTCTACGATCAGCTTTGTTGCAAATGGAAGCGGAAGTAGCAGTTACGCTTATAACTGGACTATCAATACTCCGGGTTTTGCTATAGTGAACAATACCCAGAATGCAAGAACGGTCCAGGTAAAATATACAGGAACAGGTGACCAGGTGGCTACCTTGAATGTGACTGTTACTGGTAATAATGGTTGTACGAAAACTGCATCTATCGTGGTCTATGGAAGAGATATTCGCTGCGGTAATAAACTGGATAAAGTGTTGGTTTGCCAGAAGACATCCGGCAGCAATTCATCAGTGCAGATATGTATCTCGCCGAATGCAGTAGCAGCACATCTCGCTAAAGGTTCATATTTGGGTGAATGTAATAACTACTTAACCGCGGCTGAACAACCAGGCGATGCGAAGATCGAAGCTTCGTTCATGCGTGTATATCCTAATCCAACAACAGGATTATTCCAGTTGCAGCTACATAATCTTTCACAAGGAAAAGCACAGGTGCAGATCGTCGATCAATATGGTAAGCTTGTATTGATGGAAAGCGTATTGGTGGTTTATAGCAAACAGGATATTTCCTATGATCTCACCAATAAAGCATCCGGTGTTTACCAGGTTAGAGTGATCAGCAGCGATGGAAAGATCAATACCGCACAGGTAGTGATCGGGCGATAAAAATGTTGCAGGAAACTTAATGATAGTCCGGCCGCGGCCGGACTATTTTATTTGGTTTTTAGGATAAGTAGCTGATAAATGATTCCTTTGTAGAATAACCTTGCAGTCAATGGCCAAATCAACTGATAATACTACTGAAACTTCTCCCATCAACTTAGATAGTAAAGACCTGGCTATACTCAAGCTGCTGCAGCAAAATGCCAGGATCACCGTAAAAGAGATCAGCGATAAAGTACATCTGAGTACTACTCCCGTGCATGAACGTATCAAATGGATGGAGCAGCAAGGTGTGATCAAACAATATGCAACACTTGTAGATCACAGCAAAGTGAAGAAAGGGCTTATGGTCATCTGCTATGTGAGTTTGAAACAACATAGCAAAACCAGCGGTGATAAATTCATCAAAACGATCCATGAGTTAAATGAAGTGATCGAATGCTATACTATTTCAGGAGAATTTGATTTCATGCTGAAAGTCGTTACGGAGAATATGGATAGTTATTATGATTTTCATGTGAACAAGCTCAGTAGCATCGAGAACGTTGGAAAAGTGCAGAGTATGTTTGTAATGGGTGTGATAAAACAAACGCACCAACTGGTGTATTGATCAGGTTGCTTTACAGTTAATTTCAAGTTTGATCTAATGCAAAAAACCCTCTCGCTTCTCCTTATCCAGTTATTGGTAGTTACAGCAGCGCTTTCGCAAAAGCATTTTGTTAAGTCAAAAAATGGCCAGTTCAAGTTAGACGATAAATTCTATTATTATATAGGCACTAATTATTGGTATGGAAGTTTTCTTGCCCTGGAGAAAGATCCAAAACGCGGCATTGAGCGATTGAGAACTGAACTTGATTTCTTAAAACAAAACGGTGTAACCAACCTGAGAGTTATTGGTGGAGCAGAAGGATCGGGAAAGATACTTGGGAATTACCGTGTAGGTCCGCCATTGCAACCGTCGAAAAATGTTTTTGATACTTCTGTTTTGTATGGATTGGATGTACTGCTGGATGAGATGGACAAAAGAGATATGAAAGCGGTGATATTCTTCAGCAATAACTGGGAGTGGAGTGGTGGATTTCTACAATACCTTAACTGGAATGGACTGCTTTCAGATGCAGCTTTACAGGAGAAGATGGAGTGGGAAACGATGCGTGATAACATCAGTAAGTTCTATACCAGTGAACCTTGTAAGGATGGTTATTTAAAGCAGGTAGATGTACTCCTTAAAAGGAAGAACACTGTTAACGGGAGAAAGTATACAGATGACCCTGTCATTATGAGTTGGCAGATCGCAAATGAGCCAAGGCCGATGAGACCCGCAGCCAATAATGCATACAAGCAATGGATCAAAGATGTAGCAGGTTATATCAAAGGGGTAGATAAAAATCACCTCGTAAGTATCGGTCATGAAGGAGAGATCGGCACGCAGGATATAAATCTTTACGAAGAAATACATGCGGACAAAAACATTGATTATCTCACCATTCATATCTGGCCAAAGAACTGGCAATGGATGAGAGCCACGCATATGCAGGAAGATTACAACAAGGTTGATTCTCTAACAACAAATTATATTACTAAACACCTGCGTGTAGCAGATCATCTCAACAAACCTTTAGTGATCGAGGAGTTTGGTTTTCCCAGGGATCATATGCAGTTCGCTCCGGCAACACCTACAAAGCTGAGAGACAAATATTACCACCACATACTATCTTTTTTAAAGAACAAAACCAACAATTTAGCTGGTATCAATTTCTGGGCTTTTAATGGAGTAGCAAGGCCAATAAAGGGCCAACTCTTCTGGAAGCCCGGGGATGATTACATGGGCGACCCACCTATGGAAGAGCAAAGTTTATACGGGGTGTTTGATACAGATATCACTACATGGAAAGTGATCAGTCAACATGTGCGTCGTTTACGAAAGTGAGGTTTATTATGTTACAATCTCTCCATCTACATAACTTCATCAAAACTTTTGAATGAGCATTGTATTGTTTGATACAAAAGCACGGGAAGGCCTGTTTCCATTGACCTATACAAGGGCTGTTGCAGATATACTGGTGGGAATTGTTCCTTTAAAGGAATGGTGGCAAAAGCTGATGCAGCAGGATGTGTATGTTTCTACAGAAGGTTACCTGGCACAACTTTATCCTTCAATTCCCGCAGGTGAACATCTTTGGATAGATGCTTCTGTCATTCCGGGTAAGGAACTGGTTGATAAACTTGCTACGCTGCAACCGGGTGAATCCATTAGCGATGAAAATGGTTTGATCGCAATAATTACATCTGAACATGTTTCTAAATCAAAGAATACTGCTGCGAATTTTTCCACTGTGAAAAGATTGCAGCACTCATGGCAGATATTTCATTGGAATGATGAAATACTTCGAAGCCAGTATAGATTGATTGCGCATAATAAGTCTGCTAATGTATCTGAATCAACACACCTGGTGAACGTTACGGATATTTTTATAGAAGACTCGGCAGTGATAGAACATGCTGTGTTGAATGCCTCTACAGGCCCAATCTATATAGGAAAGAATGTCGTTATCATGGAAGGATCGTACATACGGGGTCCTTTCGCAATAGGGAATAATTCTATCGTTAAAATGGGAACAAGAATTTATGGTGCTACTACTGCAGGTGCTAACTGTGTATTGGGGGGAGAAATAAAAAATTCAGTGATCTTCAGCAACAGTAACAAAGCGCATGACGGGTACCTCGGCGATTCAGTGATCGGCGAATGGTGTAACTGGGGAGCAGGTACCAGCAACAGTAATGTTAAGAATACAGCAGGCGACATCAACATTTGCGATCACCTCGTGCAGAAAAACTTCAACGTCGGGAAAAAATGTGGAGTGATCATGGGAGATTATTCACGTACGGCTATCAACAGCTCCATTAATACAGGTTCCGTTTTTGGTATATGCTCCAATATTTTTGGTGAAGGATTATTGCCAAAGCATTTACGAAATTTTAGCTGGGGTGTTAAAAACGATCAATATCAAATTGACAAAGCCATTAAAGATATAGGTAACTGGATGCAGTTGAAGAATATGCAACTCAGCCAGGCTCAAATTGAAGTAGTGAAACATATCTTTGAGCACTTTTCAAAATAATAAACATGAGACAACAAATTGCTGCAGCCAACTGGAAAATGAACTTAACATATCAGCAGGCAGAAAAATTATTAGATGAATTAGTTGCAACACCGCATGAGCTGAAAGAAAATCAACTGGCAATTTTTGGTGTGCCGTTTCCCTACCTGGCATTGGCGCAAGCAAAGGTTGGCGAAAAAAAGAATGTGTATGTAGCAGCCCAGAACGTATACAGTAAAAAAAGCGGTGCATATACAGGCGAAGTGAGTGTTGAGATGCTCAGCTCGATGAATATTCGGTATGTAATAATCGGTCACAGCGAAAGAAGGGAATATTTCAATGAGTCAAATCAATTCTTAGCGGAAAAGATCGATACCTGTTTAGAAAATAATATTAAACCGATTTTCTGTTGCGGTGAACCGCTGAACATCCGTGAAGCGGAAACGCAGAACGAGTTTGTAGGAAAGCAATTGGAAGAATCTTTGTTTCACCTGTCTGCAGAACAATTACAAAAGATCGTTATTGCTTACGAGCCTATCTGGGCAATAGGAACGGGTAAAACTGCATCATCTCAACAGGCACAGGAGATGCATGCATTCATCAGGTCGCAACTCTCCGGTAAATACGGTGCTGAAGTAGCAAACAACATTGCTATCTTATATGGTGGAAGTGTAAAGGGCAACAATGCAGCAGAACTTTTCTCTCAAACCGACGTAGATGGCGGCTTAGTGGGAGGTGCTTCATTGAATGCATCAGAATTCGCTACGATTATCAACGCACTCAAATAGTTCATAAATCTATGCAACAGCTCTGCACACGAGTGCAGGGCTGTTTCCTTTATGCAGGTGAACAATTCGTATTTTAGCGAAGGCCAAAACGTATAAATGAATTTTCAGAAGCTGTTAGTGCAAAGTTTGTTGTGGAGAGGCGTTTATTTCATTACTATACTTTTATTAAACATCTTTCTTTCAAGATATCTCCAGGCTGAAGGAGCAGGATGGATATTCTACCTCACCAATTGGTTCAGCTTCTTATTATTATTGGGAAGCCTCAGCATGGAATCTGCTGTTACCTATTATGGGTCTAACCAGGTGATCAGTAAACATAAGTTAGTGTGGCTTGCTGTGGCATGGACAACCGTTGTTGCAGTGGCCATCTTTGCAGGGATCAGCTTTTACGCAGATGAGATCAAAGAAGGCAGTGTGGATATAGTGCGATACAGGAAATACGCTTTGTTGTATATATCAGGCATATTGCTCACCAATTTTTTTACGGTACTCTTCTATGCCCAAAGAAATTTTTTCCTGCCAAACCTGGTAATGAGCTTGCTGAACATCGCACTGATCATCTTCATACCGAAATCGCAAAACACAAGCTGGGGTATAGATGAAATACTCGACGTTTACTTCTTTTTCTTTCTGCTGCAGGGGTTGATCCTTTGGTTTACCTATTCAATAAAGAACGGTAGCTGGGGTCATGTAGCACTACCATCGTTGGGTGAAAATAAATTGTTGATCCGCTATGCATTGCTTTCACTTGCTGCCAATGTTGTTTTTTTCCTGGTATATAGGATTGATTATTGGTTCGTTCGACACAGCCCCGTTTGCTCCAAAGAAGATCTTGGGAATTATATACAGGTCTCGAAGCTTGGACAAATGTTATTGATCATTCCGCAGATCATGGCCAGTGCAGTATTCCCGCAAACCGCCAGTGGCACAGATAGAAAAGACGTCAACCAAACTATTCTCATCATTTCAAGGTTACTCACCCAGTTTTATCTCTTAGGAATTATAGTTGTGCTTGTTTTTGGAAAGCAACTATTCCCGATGATATTCGGGCCTACATTCGATAAGATGTACCAGCCGATGTTATTACTCATGCCCGGTATTTTATCATTGTCTATTCTCGTATTGCTTTCTGCATATTTTGCGGGGAAAGGAAATGTGAGCGTGAATATCAAAGGCGCAGTGATCGCTTTGATTGTAGTGATCATCGGTAATGCTGCATTTGTAAATAAGTATGGGATCTATGCAGCTGCGATCATAAGCAGTGTAGGCTATACCGTTAACCTATTGTTTTCTTTGTGGCAATTTCATCGTGATTATAAGATCGGTGCGAAGGAATTTTTTTCCTGGAGAAAGGATGATCTTATATGGCTGAAGCAATTACTCACATCAAAGAAGTGATCAATGAAAGTATTGTGGTTGGCAAGCTGGTATCCGAATAAGTATGAACCCAACAATGGAGATTTCATACAGCGCCACGCCATGGCTGTAAGTGAATTGCTATCCATCGATGTGATACATGTAGTACAATCAGGAAAAGATATTGCGACTGAAGATTTTACTGAATTGAATGAACACGAAAATCTTCGGGAGTTCATCTATGGTTTCAGGTTTAAGAAAAGCGGCATCAGCTTTATCGATAAGATCAGGTACAATCTTCAATACCTCAGGTACTATTCAAAAGTTCTTGATGAATACATCAGCACTTATGGTAAACCAGATCTCATTCATGTACATGTACCGGTAAAAGCCGGGTTGATCGCCAGGAAGGCAATGCAGCGCTGGAATATTCCTTACATCGTATCTGAACAGGCATCTTATTACGAAAGATCTGCACCCGATAACTTTTTCACAAGAAGCTATTTCTTCCGCTCCAGTGCAAAGAAGATATTCAGGGACGCCGCAGCCGTCACGAACGTTTCTGCAACAATTGGAAAAACGATAAAGGAGTTATTCAAATTAGATAAAGTAGTGACTGTCCATAATCTTGTTGATACCTCTTTATTTCATTACAACAATTTCTCATCACCGGGAGAATTTGTATGGCTTCACGTTTCCGCACTCAATTCTCAAAAGAATATCGAAGGAATGATCAAAGCTTTCGCCTTACTTGATCAATCTATAAAAAAATGGAAGCTGATCGTTGTAGGTCAATACAAAAGTGAACATACAGCACTTGTAAAAACTTATGCCTTGGAAAGCAGGACCAGATTGGTGGGAGAGGTGCGGCATCCGGATGTCGCGACTTACATGCAACAGGCAAATGCCTTCGTACTCTTCAGTGATCATGAGAACTTCCCATGCGTGGTTGTTGAAGCACTTTGTTCGGGTTTACCTGTTGTAGCTTCGGATGTTGGCGGAGTGAAAGAGGCGATAAATGCATCGAATGGCATCCTCGTACATCCCCGAAATTCAGAACAACTTGCTAAAGCTTTACTGCAGGTGATGGAGAACTATTATCAATACGATCCCATCAATATCCAAACCAATGCTGCTAAACTGTATGATTCTAAAGTGATTGCAGCACAGTTTCTCCGGCTATACCGTTCCGTGCTGAAATATGACAGTTAATCTGCATATTGTCCACAAAGTTTCCTTTAAGTGTTCTTTACAAGCCGCTAAAAACCTGTTTGCACCTATCTTTGCCAACCTGTAAAAAAGGCGGGAGAACGGAATGAAAAATATCAGGAATTTTTGCATCATCGCTCATATTGATCACGGTAAGAGTACGTTGGCTGACAGGCTTTTGGAGCATACCAAAACCATCAGCGAAAGAGATATGATGAACCAGGTACTGGATGACATGGACCTTGAACGAGAAAAGGGGATTACCATCAAGAGCCATGCGATCCAGATGAGCTATAAAATAAAAGGTGAGACCTATACACTCAACCTCATCGATACTCCCGGCCACGTTGACTTCAGCTATGAAGTGAGCCGTGCACTAGCCGCCTGTGAAGGTGCGTTGCTGTTAGTAGATGCTTCACAGGGCATACAGGCGCAAACAATTTCCAATTTATACCTCGCTTTAGATAATGACCTCGAGATCATTCCTGTGATCAACAAGATCGACATGGAAGGCGCAATGATCCCCGAAGTGAAAGACCAGATCATTGATCTTATCGGTTGTAAAGAAGAAGAGATATTACTCGCCAGCGGTAAAAGCGGGATTGGTATCGAAGAAATATTAGAAGCGATCGTTGACAGAATTCCTGCACCCAAAGGAGATCCTGATGCGCCACTACAGGCTTTGATATTCGATAGTGTATTCAATAGCTTCCGCGGTATCATTGCATACTATCGTGTGTTCAACGGTACGTTGCGCAAGAACGACAAAGTGAAATTTGTAAATGCCGGGAATGAATACGGCGCGGATGAAGTAGGTATCTTAAAGCTGGGCCTCGAGCCAAAGAACGAAGTGAGTGCAGGTAATGTAGGATACATCATCACCGGTGTGAAGAATGCCAAAGAGATCAAAGTAGGTGATACCATCACGCTTTCCAGCCAGCCTACAGAAAGTATCAAAGGCTTCGAAGATGTAAAGCCGATGGTATTCGCCGGGATCTTTCCTGTTGTTACGGAAGACTTCGAAGAGTTGAGAGATTGCATGGACAAGTTGCAATTGAATGATGCATCCCTCACTTACGAAATAGAAACATCACAGGCTTTGGGCTTCGGTTTCCGTTGTGGCTTCTTAGGATTACTGCACATGGAGATCATCCAGGAAAGACTGGAAAGAGAGTTCAATCAAACCGTGATCACCACCGTTCCGAACGTAAGTTTTATCGCATACACAACCAAAGGCGAAAAGATCATCGTGCAGAATCCAACGCAGATGCCCGACCCGGTGAAGCTGGATAGAATTGAAGAACCTTTCATCAAAGCACAGATCATCACTTTGCCTGATTACATCGGTAACATTATGACGTTGTGCTTAGGTAAGAGAGGAATCCTCGTTAACCAAAGCTATCTTACTACTACAAGAGTTGAGTTGATATTCGAGATGCCGTTAACGGAGATCGTATTTGACTTCTACGATAAACTAAAATCTTCCACAAGAGGATACGCATCTTTCGATTACCACCCGATTGGCTGGAGAGACAGTGATATTGTGAAGATGGATATCCTGTTGAACGGTGATAAGGTGGATGCCTTAAGTGCATTGATCCATAGAAGCCGCGGGCAAGACTTCGGTCGTAAGCTCACTGAGAAACTAAAAGAACTGGTGCCACGCCAGCAGTTCATGATCGCCATACAGGCTGCCATCGGTGCGAAAGTTATTGCACGAGAAACGCTCAGCGCTATGCGTAAAGACGTAACTGCAAAATGTTATGGTGGTGATATCAGCCGTAAGCGTAAACTCCTTGAAAAGCAGAAAGAAGGTAAGAAGCGTATGCGCCAGATTGGTAACGTTGAGATACCGCAGGAAGCATTCCTTGCAGTGTTAAAGCTGGATTAATTTGTACCCGGCTATATACCTTTTATCATCTTTCGTTGCGTCGCACTCTTGTACGTTCATAACTTTATTCAGCATGAAACGAACAGTTGTACTATTACTCAGCGTAATATCTTTTACTTCAGCTTTTGCGCAAACAAAAGCGACTACTCAATCTATTCCCAAACTGAAAATAGATGAGCTGGTAAAAATGATCGACACCAGTACACAACCTTTGATCGTTAACTTCTGGGCTACATGGTGCAAGCCGTGCACACATGAGATTCCCTGGTTTGAAAAAACAGTAGCTGAATACAAAGACAAGAATGTAAAGCTCGTCTTAGTTAGTCTTGATTTTAAAGAAGATTATCCCGCCAAACTAAAGCAGTTTGTTACCAAACAGAATTACCAGTCGCAGGTAGTTTGGTTGAATGAGACCAACGCAGATGTCTTCTGCCCTAAGATCGATTCAAGCTGGGGCGGTTCTATTCCTGTCACTTTAATGGTAAATAACAAAAAGAATTACCGCCAGTTTTTTGAATTCCAGATCAAGGAAGAAAGGCTTAAACAGGAAGTAGATAAATTGGTTGAATAAGCAAATCAATTATCCCATTCCTCTTCATCCAGCTTCTTCAGTTTATTTACAAGGCGAATACAATAGATCAATGCGGTTAAGCTTCCCAGTGCGAATACAATTCCCAGGAAACTGCCCAGCCGGATGCCATCAGCAATAGCATATCCATTCAGGGAAATAATGAGAACGACAACGGTGCCCTGCAGGAGGTTTAGATAGTTCTTCATATGCAGATTTTAGGTGAACAAGGTGATGATCCACTTTTGTGATGCCTGCATAAAAGATTTCCATAAAGATCAATAAAGAATTTTCAGAGCTCCCACGAACTGAGCGTAAACTTCCTTTCGCCATTCTTTACATCGCCCGGTTGCCATCCGGCTTTATTGTAGAAGATCTCAGCTCTTGTATTAATGCCGGTGGTCAGCCATAACTCACCGGAGGATAAGGAGTAAAACCATTTTAGCATGATATCATGCAGATTCTTCCCGATTCCTTTTCCTTCGTGCTCTGGGCTCACGAACAAAGCCCAGATGTTATTTCGCTCAGTATCGATGATGGCAAAGCCTGCCACTTCATTATTTACTTCGCACAACCATCCTTTACCATGCGTGGTAAGATATTTAATGTAGTCATCTTCGGTAACTAACAAAGGATCGTTCAGTACATTTTCCTTCACAGCCATCCGCACCACGTGCATCGCCTGTATATCCTCTACTGTAGCCTCTCTGAACTTCATTGCTTAATGAATTTCATTGCTGTCTCGTTGCCGGTTCTGTCTACCGCAGTCACAGCAATTTGTTTTAATTGTCTTTCCTGTTTATTTACCGTTATAGCAGAGTTGATTTCAAAACTTTTGTCGTTCCTGTTCATCACCTGGTAATTCCACACATCTCCATATTGATAATAAACGACCCAGCGGAATACATCTTTATTATCGTCTGTTCTATTGATCACATACTTACCATCTTTCATCGTTGCAGCAGCCTCAACATTAGCAGGCGGAGAATCATCCAGCCAACTGCTTGCCGGTACCAGTGCAGGCTTCCTGTACACGCCATCTTTCATCATCTGCGACAGCTTAGGGTTTTTTACATCAGATGAAATACTCCAGTGTACCACGCCCTTACTCTGCGGTGTCATTCCACGGCTGATCATAATCTGATTGAGTGTTTCGTTTACGGATGCGATCGCAGTATCTCTTCCAACGCTGATGCCGGGCCATAAATGTCTTTGCTTATGATTCTCTGAAGCCCACCAACCCAACAATACCGGATAGCTCTGCCCGATGCGTGTGATAGGCCAGTACAGTTGCGGCGTAAAATAATCGATCCATCCTTCATTCAGCCAAAGCCTCGCGTCTGCATATAATACATTGTGCTGGTCGAATCCTTCTATTGATTCAGGATAACCAGGGCGCCAGATTCCAAACGGGCTCAATCCAAACTTCACATACGCCTTTTCTTTCTTGATCCCTTCGTACACTCTTTTAATGAATTTATTTACACTTTCCCTTCGCCAGTCTCCCTTCTCCAATTTTCCCCCTCCGGACTTATACTCCGCGTAACTGGTAGAATCAGGAAAATCATCATTCTTGTTGTAAGAAGGGTAGGGATAAAAATAATCATCGAAATGAACGCCATCTATATCATAACGCTTCACCAGGTCCATCACTACATTGTAAGATTGGTCCTGTGTGCCTTGCTTCGATGGGTCCATCCACCAGTAACCTTCTTTTAAGTAATGAACCAGTTCTGGTTTTCTCTTTACGATAGAATGTTCTGTCACTTCTTTACCGCTTACATGGTGTGCCCTGTATGGGTTGAGCCACACATGCAATTCAATTCCCCTGTCGTGTGCAGCTTCAGTCCAGAATTCCAAAGGATCATAATAAGGACTAGGTGCCTTGCCTTGCTGACCTGTAAGAAAGTAAGACCATGGCTCGAGATCACTTTTGTATAATGCATCACACTGCGGACGTACCTGTAAAATAGCAGCGTTGAAATTGTGCTCTTTCAGGTAATCTAACAAAGCGATCGCTTCCTGCTTTTGCTCATCGGTAGATAAGCCGGGTTTACTTGGCCAGTTGATGTTAGCAACCGTTGCGATCCATGCTGCACGGAATTCTCTTTCGGCTTTACGTATAGCCGGGGCAGGATCATTCCCTGTAGTAGCTGTCAATTGATTGGTTTTGGATGTGGTGCAGCCTGCAACGAAAACAAATGCTATAGCAAGCAAAGAAGATCTCATAAGCGAAAAATTGAGGCGTAAATATATTGATTAATGAATATGCCGTTGATGATGAATGCCATTGCTGCCATGAAAACAGAACGTACAAGTGAGTGACACAACAGTCGATGCCACGAAGAACTTGTGCCGGCTCCCCAATAGTTTTCAACACAATCGTTTCTCAACTTCTCTCTAAGCCTGCTGCACTTATTTTTGCCTCATGAGTGCTGAAAAGATCATTGCTGATTGGAAGAAGGGAAACTTTAAGCCGGTGTACTGGCTGGAAGGAGAAGAACCGTATTACATTGACCAGGTAGTGAACTATGCAGAGCACGAGATCCTCAACGAAAGTGAAGCAGGTTTCAATCTTACCGTGTTTTATGGACGCGATGCCAACTGGGCAGATATTGTAAATGCCTGCAGGCGATATCCCATGTTTGCAGAACGGCAGGTGGTGCTGTTAAAGGAAGCGCAGCACATGAAGGACATAGATAAGCTGGAAGGATATGTAGAGAACCCGTTAACGTCTACCGTTTTTGTAGTGAGTTATAAAGAGAAGAAAGTAGATGCACGAACGAAGTTTGCAAAAACACTGAAGTCGAAGGGAGAGGTGTTCACTACAAAGAAAATGTATGACAACCAGCTACCGCAATGGGCGAGTGAAATGGTGCAGCAGCATGGATTATCTATCAACCAGAAAGCGCTGGCATTATTAGTGGATCATATCGGTAATGATCTGAGTCGTATCCAGAATGAGATTGAAAAGCTGGCGGTGAACCTCGGCAGCAGGAAGAATATCACCGAAGATGACATTGAGCAATACATCGGCGTGAGCAAAGAGTTCAATGTATTTGAGCTGCAGGATGCTTTGGCGAAGAAGAACCTGCCCAAAGCCATCCGCATTATTCAATATTTTGGCTCTAACCCCAAAGCTGCGCCCATACAACTTATACTTCCTTCTCTGTACAGTTTTTTCAGCAAGGTATATATGATATTCGGTGCAGGCACCAATGATGAGAAGGCGATCGCATCTGCCGTAGGGGTGAACCCTTATTTCGTGAAGGATTACCTGGCAGCAGCCCGTAACTATGGTGATAATGGTGTAGAACGCATTCTGTTATTACTGCATCAATACAACCTCAGGAGCATTGGTGTGCATGATGCCGGCACAGAAGATGCAGACCTGATGAAAGAATTGGTGGTGAAGATGATGGCCTGATGTAAGGTTGTGCTGCTACGCCCGTTTACGCCTCATTGTTAACGTATATTTACTTTTGATTAACGGTAACCAGATTATATTGCAACGTAACTAAGTATAATGAAGAAGATATTCCTGAGCTTATTATTATGTCCTGCTGTATTGCTTGCACAAAAAAGCAATGATGCATTCCTGATAAAAGGAAACGTAACGGGGTTAAAAGACAGTACGCTGGTATTCCTGGTTAACGGGGTAACGGGAAACACCGTGGCGCAGACGTATTCTAAGAAAGGCGCTTTTCAATTATTTGGAAAAGTAGAAGGCGAGGATATATACGAGATAGGATTCATTGGTTATACCGACGTGTACGGCCTGTATCTTTCCGGTGATACTTTTAATGTGACCGGCGCCGTTGCAAAACTTAAGACACTCAACATCACGGGCTCTGCTGAGGCAAAAGACTTTGCCGTATACCAGCAGCGTTTTTATCCTATAAAAGAAAGGATCGCAAAAACGGTACAAGCCATTAATCAATCACAGCCAGGACCAAAGAGAGATTCACTTATCCAGGCATATCATAAAGTGAACGGGGAGATCCAAAAGCAGATCGACCTGTTCTTAACACAAAAGCCTTCTTCCCCGGTAACTGCTTTCATCCTGTATGCTACCATGAATCTTTCTAATGATGTGAATATACTGGAAGCACGATATAACAAACTTACCGGCAAAGCCAAAGAATCTAAATACGCAAACGGGATAGTACAAACGATCGAAGTAAATAAAGTTGGCGCGATAGGTACTATGGCAGCTGATTTTACACAGAACGATACCAGCAATGCACCGTTTAAATTGTCATCATTGAGAGGAAAATATGTACTGGTGGATTTCTGGGCAAGCTGGTGCAAGCCCTGCCGTTTAGAGAACCCCAACTTAGTGGCAGCATACCAGAAGTTCCGTGATAAAAACTTTACCGTACTGGGGGTATCGCTTGATATGGACAGGCAGAACTGGATCAATGCGATCAAGGCCGATAACCTTACCTGGTATCATGTGAGTGACCTGGGTTATTGGAATAATGCAGTGGCGAAACAATATCGTATCGGCAGTATCCCTGCCAACATTCTCATAGATCCTTCAGGGAAGATCATTGGTAAAGACCTGAGAGGGGAGGAATTGCAGCAGGTATTGGAGAAACTGATCAAATAGGTACGACTTCTTAAGATGCTGGATACTGGATGCTGGATACGAGTAGCTGACCGCTGAATACTAACTGCTGCCGGCTACATCTTATCTCAGTAGTGTAATACTTCCAGTGAACTGCTCGTTCTTCTTCAAACCTTCATTATAGTAATTCAGGATGTAGTAATACGTTCCAACAGGAAGCGGGTTGCCGTTCCTCGTTCCATCCCAGCCTTTATTGAAATCATCAGCGGTGAATACCGGTTGACCATAACGGTTAAAGATGCTGAACTTATACCTGAAAGGATAACATTCGATCTTCACCTTCAGTACATCATTGATATTATCCCCGTTTGGTGAGAATGCATTCGGTACCCTGGTATTGCAGTTACAATCAAGGTATGCAAAGGTCATCGTATCGCGGTAACTGCAACCGTTCAGCAGGGCCTGCACCCAGTATGTTCCTGCTTTGTCTATAACGATCCCTGTGTCCGTACTTCCCGTACTCCATGTATAGCTGGCCAGCGGATAATTCACTTTCACCGGCCAGGTGAATGACTGGCAGATGGCCGTATCCGGGCCTACACTGATAACAGGTAACGGGCGAATGCTGATATCGATATCGTCCTGCTTTAAACACCCGATATAATTTGCGGTAACGCCATACTTACCCGCAGCGCTCACCATATGATAGTCAGCCGTGCTGCCATCATACCAGGTGAAGGTGGTGGTGGCAGGATACCCGCTCAGTTGTATATCCTTCGTGCTGAGGTCACAAATAGAAGTATCCGCAGGCATCTGCCAGTTATTGATCGGGTTCACATCAACGATGATACTATCCCTCGCTTTACATCCCACCGGTGTACGCACTTCCAGCCAGTATGTTCCGGTTGCAGTTATAGGCAGGTTATTATTCGTTGAGTTGTTATTCCACAGGTAGGTGACCGCAGGAGCACCCGTAACTTTTGATTGCAATATGTTGGGCTGGGATGCGCAGAACAACGTGTCATTCCCCAAGCTAACCACAGGGTTACGATTGATAGCGATCACCACATCATCTGTTTTTAAACAGCCTGCATGGTTAGCAGTGGCTGCATAGCTTCCCGAATCGGTGATCACATGATTGAGTCCTGTTACACCATCCCACCATGTATAGGAGGTATTGGCCGGGTTGTTCGTGATATTGATCGTATAACTGTTGCCGCAGACGATCGTATCGTTGGGCATCTGCCAGTTGTTCACCGGGTTATGCGTAAGCGTGATCGAATCTCTTACCGCACAGCCATTAGCCGCCGTTCCCTGTACCCAATAAATGCCCGGTCCATTTGTGGTGAGTGATGCACCGGTACTGCCATTACTCCATAAGAAGCTGTTGAAAGTGCCTGTAAGTTCTGGCTGTAACACGTTCGCATTGGAAGCACAGTATAGCGTGTCGTCGCCTAGATTGATAGCGAGGTTCGGTGGCGGAGAAACCAGAATGGTATCTGCATTATAACATCCACCGGCATTCCTTGCTCTTACCCAATACAATCCCGGCTGCGTGATGTTGATGCTGTTGGTTGTAGCACCTGTATTCCACTGGTAGGTGTTGGCAGCGCTATAGTTGTTTACACTTAGGATGAGCGTTTGATTGGCGCAGATCGTTCTGTCTGCACCCACGTCTGGTTTACCAGGGATTGCCTTGACTGTCACATTCACAACTGTATCAAAAGTACAAGATGCGGCATCAGTCACCCGAAAGGTGTAGGGGAAAGAACCTGTAGCAAGGGGAGATGCTGTAATGGTGCCGG
The DNA here is from genome assembly GCA_023429825.1 of Bacteroidota bacterium. Classification (GTDB taxonomy): domain Bacteria; phylum Bacteroidota; class Bacteroidia; order Chitinophagales; family Chitinophagaceae; genus JAEZDC01. The sequence goes on from JAEZDC010000027.1 coordinate 17,054, forward strand.
CAATATTAGAAATAACGCCTGTGCCGGGATTCCATTGTGCACCCTGGATCGGGACGTTGAATGGTTCCGGGTTTGGGTAAAGCGAAGGCTTGAATTTTATTTTCCAGTTGAACAGGAAACCATTATCCTGCTGGAGGTTATCTGTGATCTTTATGATCCAATTGCCATTTAACGGAGTGCCGATCAATGCATTCAGCGATGCAGAAGGGTTGTAGTCACCTGCAGGTAAGATCCGCCGGTTGTTTACGGGAATTCCCACCGTGCTTATATAATTGGTGATAGGAGCGGTGGCCGATGCCTGCACCATCGTTCCTAATGTAGCGGTAGGTGTAAATCCATATTCATAGCCACGGCCAGACTGGCTGGGATCGTCGCCCAGGACGGGCTCTCCTAAGTAAGTTCCTCCTCCGCCACCACCCACACCTCCATATTGTTTCAATATCACAGACGTTCCGTTAGGTGCTTTTATCAGCAGCTCCAGGTCGCCGAGATACGTGTGTTCCATGTTGACGAATACGCCCAGGAAATCGTTGATATTTGTAAGGGTTTGCCCGGGATTAAAATCGGTGATTCTGAGCGTGTCTGTATAAGATACCACCTGCCCGGCAGGCACGTCGGGCAATGCAAGAGAATCCCCTGAGAAAGGAGGTTGAATGTAATATCCTTCATTAGGATTGGGATTCCCGGTTAACACTGCCGTATCGCCGAGACAAATACTGGTGTTGCCCGTAATATTGAAGCTCGGTTGAATACTTGTTCTTACCCGTAACAGGATCTCCTGTGCATTTTTGCAACCATTAGTATCGGTAACAGTGAGCTTCGCTTTATACCCCGCTGCCTGTGTAATCACTTTGGTAATAGAGGTGACGTTATTGCCCGAGGTATCATTAGCGAAACCCGGCCTCCATGTGAAATTGGATAACGCGTTCGACTGCGTATAATGTGTGCCGTTATCGGGATAGGTGATATTGGCTGTTAACGTTACCGCCTGGCCCACGCACACGTTCACTACCCCATTCGCATCCGCTGCCGGAATGGAAGTGATGTTTCCTAAGATCGATTGGCAGGGCTGCGCACATTTGATGGCAGCTATCCACCCAAGGCCTTGTGCAATGTTATCCGATCTGAAACGTACCGTTAAACAACCGCCGTTGTTCTGCGCTACAATACTGCCTAAAGTAATATTAGAAGAATTGAATGTTGCCAGTACAGGTGCGCTGGTGTTGGGTCCATCGTATATCACCAGTGTATCACCTGCCGCGATGTCCATCACACTAAAATCAAGTTTCATTCTTTTGCCCGCAGTGGAAGGACAAAGGGTGACAGAATAATGCAGGCCCCTTGCATATTGATCGTTGGCATGACCGTCATCTAAAAAAGTACCGCTGCATGTGGAAATAGTTTGCCCGTCAGTAAATGTTGTATTGAAAAAATAATCCTGGCTGATAGCTGCATGACCAACGAAGGCAAATACAACAACCAATAAGCAGCGTAACGATCGTATCATCGGGGCGAAATGAGCCTGTAATTTACAACTATTCGTTTTTGCTTTTGATGTACCGACGCCATTTATCGATCACCTGCTGCATGTCCTCCGGCAATTCACTGGTAAACAGCATTTTTTTATTCGTTAAAGGATGAATAAAACCAAGGGTCTGGGCATGCAGTGCACAACGGGGACAGATATCAAAACAATTATCTACGAACTGCTTGTACTTACTGTAGATGGTACCCTTCAATATGCGGTCGCCGCCATATTCCCAGTCGTTAAATAACGTATGCCCGATGTATTTCATGTGCACCCGTATCTGGTGCGTTCGTCCTGTTTCCAGTACACATTCCACAAGTGTTACATAATTGAAACGCTCCATCACTTTATAGTGCGTGATGGCATGTTTACCATGATCACCTTCAGGGTAGGCATGAAACTGTTTGCGGAATTGCTGGTGCCTGCCGATATGTGCTTCCACTCTTCCTTCATCCTGTTCCACATCGCCCCATACCAGGGCTGTGTATTTTCTTTCTACGGTATGATTGAAGAACTGCTTGGCGAGGTGCGCCGCTGCATCTGCAGATTTGGCCATCACGATCAAACCCGTTGTATTCTTATCGATGCGATGTACCAGCCCGAAACGGGGGAGTGCTTCTTCATCCAGGTCGGGCCGTTGCTGCCGCAGGTGGTACACCACGCCGTTCAATAAAGTACCGCTGTAATTACCTACGCCGGGATGCACCACCATATCCGGCGGTTTATTCATCACCAGCACCGCTTCATCTTCATACACGATATTGAGCGGTATCGGCTCAGCTTTGATCTCCGAAGCTTCCGGGTTGGTGAGGCTCATCAAAAGTATCTCGTCGCCGGGGCGAACTTTGTAATTGCTCTTAACGATCTTTCCGTTCACGGTAACGAAGCCACTCTCAATACCCTGCTGTATGCGGCTGCGTGTGATATTCTCGGTACGTATCTGCAGCCACTTATCCAGCCGCAAAGGTTCCTGTCCTTTATCGATCACAAAAGACCGCCGTTCGTATAGTTCATCGCCCTGTTCTTCCGGTACGATATCCTGCTCGCTCATGCGGCAAAAATAAGGGATGGGATCTGTTAGTCACTTCAAAGCAAGACTCCATCAGTGGAACACTTGCATGACGTACGAATCAATCTGCGATAGCCGTGATGAAGGAGTATCCTTCGGTGCCACCGGATGATATTCCTTCCAGTGTCCACGTTGACAAGCAGGTGAGCACTGAAAAGATCCGGAAAAAATTCAATGACTGATCGATTGATAATTATAGACCGAACTTTCCCTTTCCCACATCTTAAATAGTTTCAATGCGAAAAGAAAAACATTATAGATATCTATGTGAAATACAAAATCAATTTTTATAAAAGGAATCTATAATATGTGTTTGCGAAAAGTTTGTCCGTTAGAACGTTGATGTATCACATTATGCCTATATTTTTGCCGCATCCAATTCTTTTGAAATAAATCCGTGCCGTAGATTTTCTTCTTGACCTGTGTAAAGTACCCCGTGTTGATCTCTCCAAGAAGTTAGTGTGTTCCATCATTTAGACTGTATAACTATTATAACAGCCATGGCGTTGCCATGGTATAACCTACTGCTATGAGAAAGTCTTTATTGACAGCTTGTTTATTGTTTATTAGCCTGGCAACTATTGCGCAAACTATCTTAACTAAACTTCCGCAAACCAATGGAACAGTGAATACCAGCGTACAGGTTGGGAACACCATGTACATCGGTGGAAACTTTACAAAAGTGGGCACCATTGGACAGTATGGTGTACAACTGGATAACAGTAGTAAGATACCAGGTGGTTTTCCGCAACCAAATGGCGTAGTGAATGCGAGTATTCCTGATGGAACCGGTGGCTGGTATATCGGGGGGAACTTCACATCTGTAGGCACCGTTCCAAGAAGCAATCTTGCCCATATTACAAAAGATGGTATCGTTGATCCGCTCTTTGCCGGTTATTCATTCAATGGGGCAGTTACCTCGCTCAAACTCAGTGGTAATAAATTATATGTAGGTGGAGCCTTCACCGCAATGGGTAACCTCACAGGAGGAGCGGTACTACTGGATGCGACAAGCGGAGCAGTGCTTTCTTCCTTTCCTTATGTAAACGGTACTATCTTTTCTGTTGTTTCTGATGACGATGGAGGCTGGTTTATTGGGGGAAAGTTTACGTCAGTAGGAGGTCAAAAAAGAGTGAACCTGGCTAAGGTAGACAGCGATGGAAATCTTTCTGAATGGAACCCGGGAGCCAGCGCTACCGTATACGCACTTTGTTTTTCGAATAATAAATTATATGTCGGTGGCGACTTTACGGTCATCGGGGGTGCAACCCGTGCACGACTTGCAGAGATCGATGCCAATGGCGTTGCCACCAGTTTCAATGGTAATGCCAACGCAAGTGTGAGAGCAATAGTTAAAAAAGGAGATACTTTATTTGTGGGAGGTTTGTTCAGCAGCCTGGGAGGACAGTCAAGATTAAGACTGGGTGCGGTGCGAATCTCTACTAACCTTGCCACTAACTTCAATCCAGCTCCAAACCATTATGTATACGCGTTAGCTGCCAAAGGCGATACTCTATTTGTGGGAGGACAATTTAGCTCGATAAGTGGCACTACGGCTAGAGCGAGGCTTACCTCTTTCAGAATGTCTACAGGAGCTGCTACAGGATGGGCGCCACAGCCAAGCAGTTATGTTTATGCACTGGTAGTTGACGCCGGCAGATTATATGTAGGCGGCATTTTCACCAGCATTTCTGGAACAAGCCGCAGCAGGGTTGCTGCTTACACCATTCCTACTACGGGACATCCTACCATTTTCAGCTCGTGGAATCCAAATGTCAATAACCAGGTCTCCACCATCGCGGTTAAAGACGGGCTTGTGTACCTGGGAGGTACGTTTACTGCTTTAGGGCCGAGCTTTACAACGCTGCGTTCAAAAGCCGTTGTAGTGAATAATACAACAGGTGCGGCAACTACTACGCTTATAGAAACTAACAATACAGTAAATGCGATAGGTGTGTCTGGCAACAATGTGTTATTCGCAGGAAGTTTTACTGGTGCCGGAGGCATTACCCGAAATCGTTTGGCTGCACTTGAAGCAAACACCGGCAGTATCACTGCCTGGAATCCAAATATGAATGGCCAGGTGAATTCAATAGAGGCATCAGGTAATATAATTTATGCTGGCGGTGCTTTTACTACCTGCGGTTCTTTAACAAGAAACAGGTTGGCAGCCATCGATGCCACTACAGGTATTGCCACATCATTCAACACTTCAATCAACGGAACGAGTATCAATGCCCTTGCCCTTAAGCAGGGTAGTGGGGCTGCACCATCTACTCTTTACGTGGGAGGTGTGTTCACGGCCATTGCAGGTATTTCAAAAACCAACCTGGCTGCGATCAATGCCAGCACAGGAGCACTTATACCAACATGGCTGGGAACAGCCAATAGCACAGTCAATGCAATCGCAGTATATAATAATTATGTTTATGTAGGTGGTGCATTTACTGCAGTTGCTGGAACCAGCAGAGGCAGGATCGCAAAACTTAATGCCACCGGTACCGGCACAGCTACCAGTTGGAACCCGGCAAGTAATAGTACGGTAACAACCCTCGCCGCATCTGAGAATACAGTATATGCAGGTGGATCGTTTACAAATATCGGATCCGCTGCCCGCAACTATGTGGCAGCACTTGATGCTAATACCGGTAAAGCCACTACATGGGACCCAAGTGCCAACACATCGGTGAATACGGTTTGCTTTAGCGGAGGCAAAATCTTTGTGGGGGGCAATTTCACACGTATCGGCGGGGTTGGACGTAACAGGCTGGCAGCGTTCAATACAGTAACAGGTGAGGTAACGAGTTGGAATCCGGGAGCGAATGGTACGGTGAATAGCCTTGTACTGGGGCAGCCCACCGAAATGTATGTTGGTGGCGCTTTTACAAACATTGGTGGCGTTAATCGCAACAGGATCGCCAATTTCCAATCAACCTATATTAATGGAAAATGGGTTGATTTTGGAGAGATAGACCCGTATTTTAATCCCAATGCGAATGCTACTGTGAACGCATTGGCGTTTGCGGACCACAAGTACCTTGAAAATGGTGTATGGACGGGTCGTTATACATCTACTATTTATGCCGGAGGATCTTTTACAAGTATCGGGGGGCAACTAAGAAGCAGGCTTGCTGCGGTGTACCCTAGTGGTGAAGCATTGCCATGGAAGCCCAATCCTAACAACGTTGTTAATACACTACTCATCAATAACGATACGCTATTTATCGGCGGTAGCTTTACTACATTGGGTGGAAATACAAGAAACCGTGTAGCTATAGTGAAAGTAACCTTCCCCTTCCAGACGGTTACTTTAGGCGGAAATTCCTATTATACTATTTTCTCCAAAGAAACACTCACCAGTCTTAACCCCAACGCCAATAACACAGTAAATGCTTTTACAAAGAAAAATGATACGCTGTTCATTGGCGGTAATTTTACTTCACTTGGTGGATCTACCAGGAACTACATAGGTGCTTACAGGCTTTCAACAGCCAACCTGAACTCATGGTATCCGCCGGGTGGTGCAAATGGTGCTGTTACTGCCTTAAGCACGTCTGGAAATACTGTTTATGCAGGAGGCAACTTCACCTCTATCGGTGGACAGTTAAGAAACAGGCTGGCAGGGATCGATGCCAGTACATATGCAACCACTGGATGGGACCCTAATGCAAACAACTCGATCACTATGATCGCTGCTAAAGCGAAGGAAGTGTATATCGGCGGTGCATTCACTACTATGAAAGCAGTGAATCTTACCAACTTTGCGGGTGTTACCACGTGTACCACTGCAGTAGCGCCCACACTCAGCTATGTAGCACCTGCCTGTGCCGGCACTCCACTTAAATTGAAAGCCAATTCCATTACAGGAGCAACTTATAACTGGACAGGTCCAAACGGATTTACTTCCACTGCTCAAAACCCGGTGATCAATAATGCCGGACCTGCGCAAACAGGTAGTTATACCTGTTACATTGTTGTGGACGGATGTACCAGTGATATAACAACATTAAATGTAGAGATCATCGGTGCAACTGTTGCGGCCTCTAATAATCATGCGTGCATTGGCGAGAACCTCGAATTATATGCATCATCCAATGCCGGGGCTACTTACCTGTGGACAGGTCCGAACGGGTTCACTTCTACTTTACAGAATCCTGTGATCAATAATATTACCGCGGCAGGGGCCGGAACGTATAATGTTACTGCTACGTTTGCAGGATGCTCTGCTAAAGCAAATACTACAATAGTTACTTTAAAAGCAGAAGCACCGTCGATCACTTCGGGTACCACAGCTATTTGCACTGGTACTCCGCTGGTATTAGATGCGGGTGCCGGGTTCACTGGTTATAACTGGAGCACAGGTGAAGAAACACAAACCATCACCGTAACCAATGCAGGTGTGTATAGTGTTAGCATCATCAAGAGCAATGGTTGTGAATCTGATCCTGTGAGCATCGAGGTGAGTGCGACGGATCCTATTGTTATTAGTGAACAGCCAGTATCTCAAACCAAATGCTCCGGTGAAAATATTGTCTTGAATGTGGCAGCAACAGGTGCTTCATCTTATCAATGGTATTATAACGATACACCATTGGAGGATGGCGCAAACATCCAGGGCTCCACTGAAGCTACATTGACTATATCACCTGCGGCCTCCGGAAATACTGGCAGTTATTACTGTATCCTCACTAATGAAGCATGTGGGTCTGAAACTTCTAATACTATCACATTAACGATCAATGAACCTTTGGCCATCTCCGTGCAGCCTTTACTGTCGCAGGCGGTATGCCCGGGCAATAATGCTTCGTTCAGTGTTACCGCTTCAGGAACCAATCTCAGCTACCAATGGTATAAGGGAAATACATTATTGACCAACTCTGGTCGTATCACAGGAGCTACCAGCAGCCAGATGATCATTACCGGAGTTACCGCTGCAGATGAAGATGCCGATTATTATTGCATCATACAGGGTACCTCAGATTGCGGTTCTTCGTTACGTACGATCAGCGCATCATTGATCCTGAATGAACCACCTGCAACGATAACGCCGTTACCGAATGTGGTGGCATGCAGTGGTAAAGTAGTAGAGATAGAAGTAGCCACGACAGGCGAGGAACTATCCTACCAATGGAGAAAAGCAGGAGTTAATCTTGTAGACGGTACTGCCTACAGCGGTGTGAATTTACCAACGCTTACATTCAATAATATTTCATTAGCCGAAGCAGGTAACTACGATGTAGTGATCACTAATGCCTGCGGCAGCACGGTATCTAATACATTCAGCATTACAGTGAACGCCTCGCCGGTACTGACAGCGTCGACTGATCGAACAATTTGTGAAGGTTCCCCGATAACACTCTCTGCTACCGGTGCAGCATCATATGAATGGTCACCGGTAAACAGTACTGCAAGTTCTATAATTGTATCACCTGCCTCTACTACGGATTATACAGTTACCGGAACAAGCAATGGTTGCAGTAGTACCGAATCGATATTGATAACTGTTCTTCCTAAGCCTGCAGTTCCGGAAGCTGAGGGTGCTGCAATATGTACCAACACTTCAACTGCACTCACCGCAAGTCTTGGTGTAGATGAGAATGGCGAAGAACAAACTGGCGGCTCTTTCCAGTGGTACAATGCGCCTGCAAACGGAACACTGCTTTCTTCCAACGCAAATTATAATACACCGGTGCTTAACACCACCACCATTTATTATGTACAGCAAACTGTAAATGGTTGTGCCAGTGATCGTCTGCCGGTGATAGTAACAGTAAATCCTTTACCACCAACCGCCATAACGGTGAGTGGGGCTACTTCGTTCTGCGAAGGAGGGTCTGTCACACTAACCGCAGGTGTTGCAGTCGATTATTTATGGAGCAACGGAGAAACAACCCGATCGATCACTGTGAACGAAGCCGGCACTTACAATGTTGAATTAGACAACAACGGATGCAGTAACGTTTCTGATAACATTATTGTAACCGTAACACCAGGAAATACCTATTACAGGGATGCGGATGGCGACGGGTACGGTAACGCGGCATTGACAACAAAAGCATGTTCTGCTCCCGCGGGATATGTACTCAACAGTAATGATTGCAATGATGCCGCAGCCACCGCTTATCCGGGGGCATCAGAAATATGCGGTAACAATATCGATGATGATTGCGATGGCCAGGTAGATGAAGGCTGTAATCCTGCAGGTGCGTTACACTTCGATGGTATCAATGACTATGTAAGAATTGCCAGTCCTTTCACAGCCTTCAATAAAGAACTCACCGTTGAATGGTCTGCGATGATCGATCCAGCCAGCCAGATTGGTTCCGGTATTTCGCAAACCCAGGAGAACCTGGGTGCACCTAGTTCACTTGTATGGATGATGCATTATACGCCGGGTCTTGGGCTGCAGTGGTACATCAGCGATAATGGTGTATGGAAACAGGTGACGGCTAATGTACCTGCCGGATGGCACAGGTTTGTGGGCGTAGTAAGCAGTTCAGCTATCCTGTTGTATATGGATGGTCAATTGGTGGCTTCTGCTGCGGGCATTGTAAACGGCATTCAAAATGTTCCTTCAGCAGTCATACATTTTGGTAAAGACACCCGTTATGCAACCAATCGTTGGATGAAAGGACAGATCGATGAAGTGAGGATATGGAGCAGGGCATTGTGTGCTGCAGAGATCAGTCATAATAATGCATGCGAATTAACAGGTCCGCAGGATAAACTCGAAGGTTATTACAAATTCAATCATGGGTTTGTAAATGAGAATAACGCAGGCGTTGCTACTTTAACTGATCATAGCGGAAACAACCGTGATGGCTTATTGAACGGTTTTACGTTGAGTGGCACCACTTCTAACTGGGTGGCGGGAGCGATCAGCGGAACATGCAGCCAGTTTACAGATAATGTACCACCAGTGGCGATCGCTAAGAATCTCACCGTTAACCTGGCAGCCGACGGAACGGCATCTATCACTACATCACAGATAAATAACGGAAGTTATGATGGTTGTGGTACTGTAACCACCAGCATTACACCTACGGCGCTCAACTGTAACAATGTCGCAGGAGTATCCACCGCAGGCAGTGCAGCAAATTTCACCGGAGGCTATTTGGATGTAGCTCATCATGCTTCCCTGAACCCGGTTAATGAATGGACGTTAGAGACATGGGTGAAAACACCTGCTGTGTTGAATACACAATACAGCCTGATCGAAAAGTATGATAACGGGAATACACTAGGTTACCTATTGCGTATAGCTCCTGGTAACAGGTTCATGACCTGGGTTACCAACCATCCTTCCGGTGGGCCTTATGGCTTAACCGGTAACACTACACTTTCTGCCGATACGTGGTACCATGTAGCAGCTACCTTCAACAGAAGTACTGGTAAGTTGATGCTCTATGTGAATGGTCAGTTAGATGGACAGCTCAGTGGAATATCCGGATTGCCAACCACCATCGGTACTATGCCGTTAAGAATTGGTGCAAGAGGCAACGACGTCAATACAAGACTGACCAATGGTCAAATGGATGAAGTGCGTGTGTGGAGTGTTGAACGTACAGCGGCTGAGATCAAAGCTTCAATGAAAAAGTCTTTGTCAGGAAGTGAGAGCGGACTGGAACTGTATTACAACTTCAATGAGGAAGGCAATAAAGACAACACTCCACTTACCCAGGCTAACAATGGTACGGTGAGCGGTAATGTTTCAACGATCATATCCGGTGCTGATGTAGGTTACACCACTCCTGTAACACTTACTGTAACTGATGCAAGTGGTAATGTATCTACCACTACTGGTTACGTTACGGTAAATGATGTAACACCTCCGGTGAAACCCACCATATCCGCAGCAACCGGCGAATGTTCGGTGACTGTAACCAGTCCAACTACTACTGATGTATGCGCCGGAACGATCACCGGTACCACCAATGCACCATTGACGTATTCTTCACAAGGAACTTATACGATCACATGGAAGTTTGATGACGGTAATGGAAACATTACGACTGCAGACCAGGCAGTGACAGTGAAAGACGTTACTGCACCAGTTAAACCGGTTATTGCAACAGCAACAGGAGAGTGTTCAGTAACAGTTGAAAGACCAACGACTACCGATAATTGTGCAGGAGAGATCACCGGAAGAACATCTGATCCTTTGACCTATAGTTCACAAGGCACTTATACGATCACGTGGACGTTCGATGATGGTAATGGAAACATTACTACAGCATATCAAACAGTTGTTGTAGATGACATTACTGCACCAGTTAAACCAGTCATTGCAACAGCAACAGGAGCGTGTTCGGTAACAGTAGAAAGACCAACTACTACCGATAACTGTTCAGGAGAGATCATCGGGAAAACATCTGATCCTTTGACCTATAGTTCACAAGGAACTTATACGATCACATGGACATTCGATGATGGTAATGGAAATGTGACTACAGCGTATCAAACAGTTATTGTTGATGATATCACTGCACCTGTTAAACCAGTTATTGCAAGAGCAACTGGTGAGTGTTCAGTAACAGTAGAAAGACCAACTACTACCGATAATTGTGCAGGAGAGATCATCGGGACAACATCTGATCCATTGACCTATAGTTCACAAGGAACT
>JAEZDC010000049.1 GCA_023429825.1 Bacteroidota bacterium
CGTCTATCTGGTGTTCGTTGGGTTTAACTACAAGGAATTGAAAGAATACAAAAGGTGTTTTGCTTTTCAATTCTTTCTTCCATTTCACAATGTTCTTGGCACCTTCCAGCACTTTTTCAAGATTGCCTCCTACCCGGTATTGCTTATAAACATCCTGGGTAGTACCGTCAATAGAGATGATCAGCCGATCTAATCCACTTTCAACAGTTTTCCGGGCATTTTCATCCGTTAAGTAATGTGCATTTGTAGATGTGGCTGTATAAATGCCTTTATCGTGCGCATATTTTACCATTTCCAGGAAGTCTTTGTTCAGATATGGCTCGCCCTGGAAATAAAAGATGAGATACAACAATTCTTTATGGATGTCATCTATCGTTTGCTGAAAAAAGTTCTTCTGCAACATACCTGTGGGACGTGTAAACTCTCTTAAGCCACTCGGGCATTCCGGACAACGCAGATTGCAGGAAGTTGTTGGTTCAAATGAAATGGAAACCGGGTACCCCCACTGTATCGGTTTCTTCAATAAACGGCTCAGGCGATAGCTCGTCAATACTTTGGTAGCATTCCAGGCTCTTTTGAAGGTGAGCTTGCTGAAAAAATTCACAGTATCGTTCCAGTTAAAATACGGCATGAACGGTAAAAATAATGAAGCAGCGCAATACCACGGATTTTGAGCGATCATTCACAAAGAATTAATCATATTTGATGCATATCCCGCTCATGACCATTAAAGCCAAACGCACCTTAATCGCTTCACTGATCTTAATAATTATAGGCGGGTTCTTTGCTTATGCTTTCATTTACCGCTATTTAGAAGCGAGACAAGAGGCGAGATCTGCCATGTATCCCGAGTTTGGGATTGAAATGCCGGAACAATATCAAATTCATGGAATAGATGTGAGTCGCTACCAGCAATACATTTATTGGAAGGCGGTGAAACAGATGCAGGTTAGAAATATAAAGATCGGGTTTGCATTTATTAAGGCCACCGAAGGGACTGATCGCGTCGATTCATACTTTAAGCGCAACTGGAAGAAAGCGAAACAGGAAAATCTTACTATCGGAGCTTATCATTTCTTTGTCCCGGGAAAAAGCGGGAAACAACAAGCTGAGCTATTTATTCAAACAGTGAAGTTGCAGCCGGGCGATCTGCCACCCGTTTTAGATATCGAATTAACATCAGGCGTAGATACAAAGCAACTTAAAAAGGAACTATCCATCTTCCTGCAAGCCTTAGAATCACATTATAAAATAAAGCCCATCATCTACAGTAATGTAGATTTCTACGAAAAGCATTTAGGCGAAGCGTTTGATTCTTACCCGCTGTGGATAGCGCACTATATTGAACATAATAAACCTCGCATCAAACGCAATTGGCTATTCTGGCAACACAGTGATAAAGGAAAAGCGAACGGCATTAAAGCAGATGTTGATTTTAATGTATTTAATGGCGACAGCGCCGCTTTTAAATCTTTACTTTTGAAATAGAATTGCGCCAATGGAACCAGAGGTAAAAGCATTTTTCGTTCGCATCATCCGTTCATTTTCGATGGCGTTGCTCTGGATGAGCGTTAACATGGCAATAGGTATTCGCTTTGACATGGCATTTCCGCATAACGGCATTTCCATCGGTAATATCATCTTTTATATTTTTTTCGTTACCAGTCTTGCAGCGCTTATCTGGTACTTATTACGGTTGTGGAAAGCAGCCTTGCAACAAAAACAATAATGTACCCGGCTCCTGTTCGTTGTGGCATCGTTCCTTGCGTCGCACACTTCAGCAATTACTGCTTTGCTGAGCTTTTTACCAACGATAGAATAAATCCCGCCTTTAGTTATTAAGTTTATCATATGAACACATTCCAAAACAAAACTGTCTTTATCACCGGGGCAAGCCGTGGAATAGGGAAAGCGATTGCACTTAAACTCGCAGCAGAAGGAGCGAATATTGTAATTGCAGCCAAAAGCGTAGAAGAGAATCCAAAGCTTGGCGGAACTATTTTTTCTGCTGCAGAAGAAATAGAAGCTGCCGGTGGGAAAGCTTTACCGATCCAGGTCGACATCCGGTTTGAAGAGCAGATACAGCAAGCTGTGAATAAGACAGTAGAAACTTTCGGTGGAATTGATATTGTTATTAATAATGCCTCAGCAATTCGCTTAGCCAATACAGAGCAACTCGATGCAAAGCAATTCGACCTGATGCACGATATCAACGTGCGGGGAACTTTTCTTGTTGTAAGAAATTTCCTTCCTTATTTGAAGAAAGGCAACAATGCACATATACTTACTTTATCACCACCGCTCAATTTAGATTTAAAATGGTTCAAGTCTCACATTGGCTACACCCTGAGTAAGTATAATATGACGATGCTCGCTTTGGGTTGGAGTGAAGAATTTAAACAATACGGAATTGCATCCAATGCACTCTGGCCAAGAACAACTATTGATACTGCAGCAGTAAGAAATTTACTAGGGGGTGAGGCTTTAGTGAAAATGAGCAGAACCACAGACATAATCTCAGATTCGGCGTACTACATTTTAAGTAAATCCTCTAAAGAATGTACAGGTAATACGTTTATCGATGAACAGGTGCTCGCTAATGAAGGAATAACAGATCTTGAAAAATATTCTGTAGTACCGGGAGCGAAATTGTATAATGATCTCTTCCTTTGATCAAACGATATTGTAGTTTTTGTAATCAAACGGCCTTTTACCCGTGAGTTTAAAGATCAGCTCTTTAAATTTCTCTTTTAGTGTTTTCCTGTTGTATGAAAGGTCTCTTTCAAATTTCCAGTTCATGCGTGCAATCCTTTCACTCATCACAGCGGGATGTGTCCCGGTGAATTTTTCCAGACTATCGATCTGTGAATAATCGAATGCGCCATCATAGGTCTTTTCTGCGTTAGCAACGCCTTCTTCTCCTTCCCAATACTTCAGGAAATTATTCACCTTCGATTGCATTGTCTTTGGCTCTCTTACCCAACCATAATGGTAGATATATGCATCTATGGGTTTTACATTCAACTTTTGATTATCATTTTTTCTAAAACCCTGGGCATCCCTGTAGCTGTAAATTCTTTTGGTATTCTTTATTATTCTTATTTCGTTAGGATACCACTTGCTGCTGTTGCCTACATAGTCGTAGCTGCCAAAGAAATGCTTGTATTTGAATAGTAGGCCATCAACGCGTTCATCATCTTTATACTTCTCCATGGCTGATCTTACAACAGGAATATATCGCTCATGCATTGCTTCATCCCCCTGGATATAAAAGCACCAGTCAAAATTCTCATTGATAGCCCGGAAAGCCTTGTTGGTTTCATCGGCCAATACAGCGCCACCTTCCTGCAGATCGTTATTCCAAACCGTTTGGATGATCTGAATTTTTGGATCGATATTTCTTACAAGATCAAGCGTGGCATCTTCGCTATCACCAACAGCAATAATAAATGCATCACATAATGGAAGAATACTTTTCACTGCTTCCACAATAGGATAGTCGTACTTCACAGCATTCTTAATGAAAGAAAAACCACACACTTTCATATAAATAAATATGCAGCAAGATAGTTTATCTTTAAAGTATGAAGACTTTAATTTCAATCGTTTGCATTGCTTTGCTGGTGTCTTGCTCATCTGATGATCCATATAAAAAGCTGAGCAGACTTTCCGGTTTATGGGAAACACATAACGGAGAAAGTATCTTGTATGAAGAATGGAGTAAGCAAGATGATAATGTAATGCGTGGTAAAAGCTATATAATGAATGGGCCTGACACTATGATCTTTGAAAGAATGGAGTTGAAGAAACAGGGCGATCAAATATTTTACATACCAACCGTAAAAGAAAATAATAACGTGCCGGTGAGCTTCAGGCTCATTTATAGTGACACCTCGTTCATTTTTGAAAACAAGCAACATGACTTTCCTCAAAGAGTGATCTATAAATTCATCGGCAAAGATTCTATCGCAGCGAAAATTGAGGGGCTTAGAAATGGTGTGAATGAAAGTGCCGAGTTTAATTTTACTCGGATCAAATAAAAAAAAGCCGCTCATCAGCGGCTTCAAAGTTTATTCTTCCATTTTATCTGGTCGCATTTACTCACTTTCTATTTTTATTTTATTCTTTGTGTTCGTGAATGCTCCGCTAGTCTTCAATATCCAAGCGCTCCGGACGCATTTGCGGGAACAGTAATACATCCTGTATAGAAGGTTGGTTTGTCATCAACATGCACAGCCTGTCAATTCCAATTCCAATTCCTGATGTCGGCGGCATTCCATACTCGAGTGCTCTTAAGAAATCATGATCAATGAACATCGCCTCTTCATCACCTCTTTCCATCAGCTTTACCTGCTCTTCAAATCGCTCCCTCTGATCAATAGGATCATTCAGTTCGGAATAGGCGTTCGCAATTTCTTTCCCATTCACCATCAGCTCAAATCGCTCTACTAATCCGGTTTTACTTCTATGCTTCTTGGTAAGCGGGCTCATCTCAACGGGATAGTCGATGATGAACGTTGGCTGAATAAATTTTGATTCAGATGTTTCACTGAAAATCTCATCGATCAACTTTCCCTTTCCAATATTGCCCGGTACGTCGATCTTCAGTTGTTTACAAACTGCTCTTAATTCAGCTTCATCCATTTCACTGATATCAATTCCCGTATTTTCTTTTACTGCATCAAAAATGGTGATTCTCTTAAATGGTGCCTTAAAACTAATCACCTCGTCACCGACCTGTACATCAGTTGTTCCATGAAGATTGATAGCGATCTGCTCAAACATCTGTTCTGTTATTTCCATCATCCAGAAATAATCTTTGTATGCAGTGTACCATTCCAGGATCGTAAACTCGGGGTTGTGTGTTCTGTCCATGCCTTCATTCCTGAAGTTGCGGCTGAATTCATACACCCAATCAAATCCGCCAACGATCAATCTCTTTAAATAAAGTTCATTGGCGATTCTTAAGTAAAAAGGAACATCTAATGCATTATGATGTGTGATGAAAGGTCTCGCTGCTGCGCCGCCGGGTATAGATTGTAACACAGGGGTATCAACTTCCAGGGCGCCTCTTTCATTTAAGAAATTCCTCATCGTGTTAATTAGCTTCGTTCTTTTAACGAAGGTGTCTTTCACATCAGGATTGATGATGAGATCTGCATAACGCTGGCGATAACGGAACTCAGGATCGGTGACTGCATCAAACACATTTCCTTCTTCATCTCTTTTTACGACAGGTAATGGTTTAAGTGATTTAGTAAGAATGGTGAGGGTTTGGGCATGAATAGAAATTTCACCAAGCTTTGTTCTGAATATGAAACCTGTAACACCGATGATATCTCCCAGGTCAAGATGCTTAACTGCTTTATCGAAAAATGTTTTGTCTTCGCCCGTGCAGATGTCATCTCTTTTTACATACAATTGAATGATGCCTTTGGAATCCTGTATCTTAATAAAGAAAACTTTACCCTTGTCATTGATACTCATGATCCTTCCTGCAACACAAACGTTGGAAAGTTCGGAAGCAGTTTCTTCTGCAAATGTTTCTTTGATATCTTCTGAGTAATGCGAAACAGGATATAACGGGGCAGGATAGGGATCGATCCCTAATTCCTTTAATTGCTGTAATTTATTTCTACGAACGATCTCCTGCTCACTTAAATGCTGGTTCATACCTTGTAATTAGGCGGCAAAAATAATTTGTAATCGCCCAGAAAATGCAGCAGCACAAGAAATAAAGGAGCCGATACGGAGAATTTGTTTTTAAAAAGATATCTCATCAACCAGGCAGGTTCCTTTTTGCCGTATTACAGAGTTCCATTTTTTATTTCCGATGGATGTTGAAATTTGCGTAGAGCTTTTGCTTACATGTACCTTGAACTTTTTTGAGAATTTCACCCGCCCTGATTCATCCTTTACGACAACTTTATACTTGCCTGACTCTACTGAAACCATTAAAGTCTGTTTTAATGCTTCATCTCCGCACTCTGGATAAAAAGCCAGGTAAGGAAGCTGACCTATCTTTTTGTCGTCAATATATAAATAGTTTTTAGCTGTGTCTTCGGTGCTTGTCCAATAATATACGTTGAAGCCTTGCTTGGTTTCTACTTCTACACAGTTAGTAAGCAATATGGAAAAAAGCGAAAGAATAATAACTGTTCTCATTTTAATGAATTTAAATGTTAGGGGATCTCTCTGCGATACAGAACAGTTTATTAAGGGAAAGAACCCAGTCCTGAGAACAAGAATGGGTTCTTTAAACTCCCAACTTCAACCTAGGTTAGAGTGAGAACTTATTCATTAATATGTCACTCTTTAATATCGTGTCGTTGCCATTATACAACTTAGCCTGTGGTTCCTGGTCTCTTGCATCGTCCTTCGCAGGAGTGTAGCGGTAGGTGCTGTCGACAGTTTTTAATTTCTTCTTTGATTCTTCTAATTCTCTTTCTTTTTGCTTAATGTCTTGCTCAAGTTCTTCACGGCTCTTTGTTTCAGGTGCAACAGTTTCTTCTTCATCCCTGTATACTTCCTCCTTATCTTTCCCTATCCTTTCCAAGCCGCCATCAGTCATTTTATATTCGCGGCCATAACTCCAGTTCCAGTATAAGGTTTTATCGTATGGAGAGCGATAACGATGATCATTAAAATGAACTTCGAACCAATCGAACCAGTTAAGACTTCTTTCTAACTGAACTTTCTTCCCAACAGGTACTTCGATAATTATCGCAACACGTTGGTTCCTGAATTTATCGTTCTTACTGATGGCAAATCCTTTTTGTAATTCAAGCACACTGTCTTTTTGTGTAAGTTCAAAGCTGATCTTCTGTAATGTTTCTTCTGCAACCATCGCGGATTTGCCTCTTGCGAAACGGATCATATGAATATGGTAAGCGGAGTCATCACTTTTAGCGATCTGTACTGACACATTGTTCAATAACATTGAATCTTCATTCTTTGAAAGCATTATACCGTCATCTCTCCAATCGTCATCCCAGTTACCGAAGGAGTAGTATTTACCTTTCATAGCACCCAGCTTAACGATCATCTTGTCGCCTGCGGGCTGAGTAATGGCTAATTGTTTGCTTTCACTTGCCGGACGATTAAAGTTTCTGAAAATTCCTACAGCTAAAAAGATCGCACAGATCCAACCAATGGTCCATAACCCGCCGAATAGCCAACCCATGTAAGGACTTTTGCTACGGATCTTCATTACTCTTCTTACGATCCAGGTGATCAGCCCAATGATAGGCACACCGAGGAATAATACTATTGTACCCAGGGCTAAAAGGTTTTGACCAAAACCATCGAGTATATAATCTTTCAAAGGAAACACGCTCACACCGCCTACAAGCATTCCAACTGTAGCCATTAACAAAGCAAATGCTAACACACCGGCGATGAATAAAAAGAATGCTTTGAATAATACACCGATCGCATGAACCAACCTGCTACTTCCTTTTCTAACTGCAGTTCCTGCTTCACCACCTTTTTGTCCAACAACTTCACCTACTTCAGTTCCAAATTGTTTTGCTCTTTCACCTGCATCTTTACCCCACTTCTCTGCTCTTGCTTTAAAACCACTAAGGTCTTCCTGGATGGTATTCTTGATAGTATTAAGATCTACTTTCTCACCTTTCATCTCTAATTTCTCCGAAGCAGTATTTGCTTCAGGGATCACCGCCCATAACACTACATAAATAATGAAGAGTGTACTTCCGAATGAACCGAAGATGATAGAAGGACCTTCGTCAAAACCATGGAACAAGTTGCTGAAGACCCCTGAGATGATACCGAGTATCAACGGTAAAGCAAATATTAATCTTGGTAACCATACGCTAATGTTGAAGTAAGCTGCAAGACCGCCAGCAACACCAGCAATGATCCTTTCTTCAGGATTACGGAATAAACGCTTTTTGATAAGATTTTTATCTAATGATTTACTTGGGAGTACGATCCATAACAAGATATACAGCAGAAAGCCCATTCCAAATCCACCGAAAGTGATGATGGCAAAAAGTATCCTTACTATAGATGAATCTATTCTTAAGTAATTTGCCAGACCGCCACAAACACCACCTAATATCTTATCGGTTTCGTCCCTATACAATCTACCTCTTGGTGTTGTTCCGGATGTTTCAGCCTGGGCAGACTGATAACCGGCATTACTATATTGTTCTCCACCTAATTGAGATTTCACGTTTGCTTCTTCAGCTTCAAAATCTTCAGGACGGCCCATGCTTTCAATGATGACATTTACATCATCATCTGTAATACATGTACTTCCCTTCTTCAGGTTATCTGTAAAGAGTTCAGCGATGCGGCTTTCAATATCATTGATGATCTCGTCTCTTCCCTCTTCGTTGGCAAAAAACCTGCGAAGGCTTTCTACATACTGCTTCAGCATGTCGTAGGCGCTTTCCTCGATGGGAACCACCCGGCCCTGGAAGTTTATATTTATTACCTTTTTCATGATCTAGCTATTTAGTTGGTTTGAAGTGGAGGTTTCATTTGTTGGTTGCTGAGTTAAAGCATGAACCGCATCTGCAAGCTCTTTCCAGGTTTTTTCAAGTTCGCCATAGAACTGGAGCCCGGAATCTGTCATTACAAAATATTTTCTTGGCGGTCCGCTGCTGCTTTCAACCCAACGATAAGTAAGCAGTCCTGCATTTTTTAATCTCGTTAGCAGAGGGTACAGCGTGCCTTCCAGTATGTGAAGGTTAGCCGTTTTCATTCGCTCTACGATGTCAGAGGGATAAACCTCGCCCTGGCGAATGATGGATAAAATGCAAAACTCCAATACCCCTTTCCGCATCTGGCTTTGTGTGTTCTGAATATCCATAATCTGGAGTTTTTGTAATTGGTCTGCCGTTGAGGTTTAATGCTCACTGACAGACCGGTTATTTAAAATTTTGATACGAACTATTTGTTTCTGTGCAGCTTCGTTGTGACTCACCTAATACCTTAACGGTAATTAGAACGCAAATCTCCTGTAAGCTGTTCTGTTGGTTTTTCTCATCTTCTGGATGTTCCAGAGATTAGCTGCAGAGAAAATGTTTTTGCTGTTATCGTTGTTCATTTCAATAGCAACAGTTTCAGTCACCTCTTTCACCAGATTATTCATGTGGTCGTTGCTGATCTTGTCGAAGAGGTTTGTGTTTTCGGTTCTCATTACTTAAGTATTTAAATGTTTTTGATTTTTTGTTTTGCCTGAGCTTTTCTCATTGACAACACAAAGATGGGGTATTTTATGGTACTATGTGTCACATAGTACCATCTTTTTTTTAGTAGTTGGTGGACAAAGGAAGTATATTAAAATTAAAGGTTTGATAATCAATCTTATGTATAAAAAATAAATTATACCAAAAGGATAGTCGGTAATATTTTGGGATGACTGGTTTAGCCTTGATGCGCCCTGACCTCTTAAGGTTTAAGCGTAAGGATGAAATATAGAGTTAGTCTAATCTTCGTTTGTATTTTCAGCAAAATCTTCCTTCATTGAAAGAACAGCTTCAATTACTTAAAGATCATTTTCAATCCGGGGCCACCAAGACTTATCAATTCCGCAAACAGCAATTGATCAATTTAAAAAAGTCAGTTCTCAAATATGAGAATGAATTGTATGATGCTCTATACAAAGATCTTAAGAAAAGCAAAGAAGAAAGCTGGGTCACTGAATTGGGTTTTTTAATTAGTGAGATCAATGCTACTTTAAAGCGTTTGCATAGATGGATGGAATGGCAAAAGGTTAAGACCAACCTGCTTAATTTTCCTTCATCCAGTTATATAGTAAATGAACCTTTAGGCGTAGTACTAATTATAGGCCCATGGAATTACCCGCTACAATTGTTATTTACCCCCCTGGTTGGCGCTATAGCTGCAGGTAACTGTGTTGTATTGAAACCAAGTGAGTTTGCTCCTGCCACATCTAATATAATGGAGAGGATCATCAATGAAACTTTTCCAAAAGAGTACATTTTATATGTGCAGGGAGATGGTGCTGAAGTAGTGCCTGCGATGATGAATAATTTCAAATTCGATCATGTGTTCTATACCGGCAGCACTGCAGTAGGAAAGATCATTTATAAACTGGCTGCAGAAAAACTTGTTCCGGTAACCTTGGAATTAGGAGGTAAAAGTCCATGTGTGATTGAAGAAGATGCAGACATTAAAGTAGCTGCAAGAAGAATTGCAGTAACAAAGTTTTCAAACGCCGGCCAGATGTGCGTAGCTCCTGATTATATTTTAGTACATAATAATATTAAGGATACATTTATTGTCGAGCTTAAGCAAACACTGGTGAAGTTCTTTTCTGATGAACCAGCAAACAATGATAGTTATGGGAAGATCATTAATGAAAAACAATTCATTCGATTATCACAATATTTAAAAGATGTGAAGATCATACATGGAGGGAAGACGAATAAAGAGAAGTTGGTGATCGATCCTGTTATTGTCGAGGCTGAACTTTCTAGCGCTCTAATGCATGGTGAGATATTTGGTCCCATCATTCCGATTATTTCGTTCTCTTCATTTAACGAGGCGAAAAAGATCATTAATGAAAACCCGGATCCTTTAGCATTTTATATTTTTTCTTCCAGCAAGGGCAAACAAAAATTCTGGATCGATAATATTCCCGCAGGAGGTGCGTGCATCAATAACGCCAGCTGGCATTTAACAAATCATCATTTGCCATTTGGAGGGAGAGGTGATAGCGGTATTGGTAATTATCATGGGAGATATTCGTTCGACACATTCTCGCATAAAAAGGCAGTGATGCGAACACCTACATGGTTTGATCCGGACATAAAATATCCACCATTTAAAGGGAAGCTGAGTCTGTTCAAGAAAATAATAAGGTGATCAAAAGTTGATGGGTAATACTGCTTTGGTATTCTCCCACATCATCACCAGGTTCGATCCATTAGATGTTTCTTCAAAATACATTGTGAAAGCTTCTGCGCTGTCATCGGTCCGCTGAACAGGTATGCTAATTCGGGCAACATCTTTCCTGCTGTCATATGTAAAGTTGCCCCAGCTAAAGTTGTCTTTATTTACAATGACCGTCCATTTATCTTCATAAGGAATGCAAAACAGGCTATAGCGGCCTTTGACAATTTTCTTATCTCCTAATCTTGCATTTTTAAAAAACTCTATCTCTGTTGTTTCGTTTGCTCCCAACCTCCACATCTCACCATATTTAATTATCCCGCCAAAGATCAGCCTGTTGCTTTTTAGAGGGCGGCTATAGATCACCCTGGCAAATGGATCGCCTTTAACACGACCATTCATTTTTAAAATAGGGTAGTTTGCGGGACTATAACTAATATCAAGAATCGATTTGTCCAGATCTGTAGGTTTTTGTTGTGCATTAGCACACAGAACAATACAGGTGAATGCGATAAGGGAAATAAATTGCTTCATGCTATTGAAGTTTGTGCAAATATAGCAGGCTATGACTGTAACAACTGTTGGAAGTTAAATGCTGCAAACTTTTTAACATCCGGTAAAAATTCATTCGCCAGTTGATGAAGCTGGGGGTAATGCGCTTCAAACGAATTATACGCTGCGGTGGAATTATTAAGATATACAGCTCTTCGTGCAACTCCTTCAAAGCTTCTTTCAATTCCCCACTTGTATTGATAATTAAGTAACCAGTTCTGGCTCTTCATGTACGGAAGCATTCCGGAAAATTTTTCCGGTAATTGTAATTCGTGCTTTGTTAACGTTTGGTAAACATGATCTGCAAATTGATGCAATGGCAGTGCATTCCAGGTTGCTTCATGTAAAGCAAGGAAATGATCATACACCACATCGATAAATGCACCTGCATATAATCCAACTGTAGGCTTAAAGAACTGCCTGGCTTGTTTTGTGGCAGGATGATCATCAGTATACGCATCTATGGCTCTATGCAACGTGATGCCTTTTTGAATTAGAACCGGGTAATCAAACTTTTTCTTTCCTTTTACAAAATCACTGATGAGATTGCCAACCAATATCTCGTCATGCATAAAGGATAGATATGCATGAGCTAAATAATTCATTGTAAAACGTTTTTCTTCAGCCACTTTTCTATTTCCGTCAAAGCTTCCACGGAAAAGGTTTCATCCAGTTCGCCATATTCTGTGATATTACATTTTACACACCGTTGAAACAGATGGTTCAATCCTGGTAAAACTTTTACTTCGTAAGATGGAGATCTACTTTTTGAAAGCGCTTTTTTAATTCCGTTTGTGTTTGAAGTAGCGATGACCTGCACGTCGTTCTCGCCATTAAGCGCTAAAACTTTAGCATTTGTCTGCTCAATGAAAACAGAAGCATTACTTTTTAGAAAATAATTCATCCAAGGAGAGGAAAATTCTTTAACGAGATTTCGAATGATCGTTTCTCCAATTTCCCTGGAAGTAAAACCCAATTGTTGAAGGAGTTCAGGGTTCACATTACTTACCCATTGATTATATTCTTTTATAGCAGTTTGCTGTGCCTTGTTAAGGTCTGTTTCCGTTAAGCTTAATTTGATTAGTTGTTTATAAAGTGGAGTATATGCTTTTACTGCATCTTCAGAAACCCCTTCCCGTAATAATATTTGTTCTCCTTGCTCTGCTAAAAGATCAGCGCCGTTGATGCCTGGCCCTGCAAGAAGGATAAGAAAGTTAATATCGGTTCGTTCGGCAGCCACCAGGGAGGCGATGATTCCACCTTCGCTATGTCCTATTAGCCCAATGCGGTTGATATCTATTTCCGGTCTCTTTTTCAAAAACTCCAAACTGGTGATCACATCTTTTGCAAAATCGGCACTGCTGGCTTTTTCTACTTCTCCCTTGCTTTTACCAATGCCTCTGTCATCAACTCTTAAGACTGCAAAGCCAAGTTTTGTAAGATGATCTGCAATCACCGCAAATGGTTTATGCCCCATGATCGTTTCATCACGATCTTGTTGCCCGCTACCCGAGATAAGTATCGCTGCAGGGAATTTCGATCCAAGAGATGGATAAGTAAGCGTGGCTCCTAAGTGAACCGATCTGTCTGAATTATCATATTCAACTTCTTCTACTTTATAATTAAAAGGAGGTTGTGGCGTTTGCGGTTTAGCTTTCTCTGCGGGAATTGCATCTTTTCCTAAAACCAGATCAAAAGATCCTCCACCCTGGCTCCATTTACCTGTAATTGTCTTGTTGTCGGAGGATATACTTCCAATGTAGTTGCCGCCAATGACACTCACGCTGATGGTAATTGAATTATCTTTTATCACAACCTGGTCACAACGTATGCCGTTTGCACCCTGATCAGGGCTATCCATTGTAGCAGAAAGTTGCCTGTCTTTTTCAGTGATATGAAAAACCAAGGTTATACCCATAAGCTTTCCTTTCCAGTCGCCAATGAAGATGGATTGCTGAGCAGAAACAGTTGTTACCAGAAAGATGGCAAGAATGCAAAACACCGCATGCTTCATAAAAAATGATTTGAGCTAAGTTAGCCACACATCCCTAAAGCGATACCATTCTTCAAACTGTTAAAACCACATCTCAACTTTAACCTGTCATTCACCTGCATTATAATTTTTTTAGCACTTTCCTGGAAACCCTTGCAAACACTGGCTTTCAGCGGGTAATTAACTTCTGTTAACCTTGGGATTAACACCGTTCATCCTTAAAAACGAAATTTATCGTACATCCATCCCAATTCGATTGCCACACCCTGCTACCCAATCTATTTTTGACTTGTCAATGGCTGATAACAACAGCAAAAACAAATCTTAATAAAACAAACTTTTAAACTCAAAAAATTACAATCATGAAAACAAGAATTCACCAGCTCATCAGGATCAGCACACCGGTTATGGCAAAAAGAGCATTTGCAGCATTAGTAGCTTTAACAATCACCGCAAGTGCTTTCGCTAAAGATGTGACACGCAATATCAGTTACAAAACCATGGACCATTTTAAATCAGCTTACTCAGAAGCAAGTGATGTACAATGGACATTGAAAAATGATTTTGTAAAAGCTAGTTTCTTATTAGAAGGGGAAAGAGTGGAAGCATTTTATTCATTACAGGGAGAGTTGATCGGAAGCAGCAAAGCCATCAGCAGCCAAAGTCTTCCGGCCGCCGCACAAAGATTGATCAATAAGAAATATGATAAGTATACAGTTAAAGAAGTAATACAGTTTGACGGTGCAGAAGCAACAAAGTTTTATGTATCTCTTGACGGAAGCAAAAAGCAGGTTGTTTTAGAAGTAAACCAGGACGGAGCCACCTCTGTTTTTAGAACAACAAAAAAGTAAATCTTTCATAAGCAAGCAGTTGGTTAAGGCCTCTCACAACTGAGAGGCTTTTTTGTGCCATAAACTTTCTCTGTTCAATTCGACTGTATTCCTACTTTTGTGCCCTAAATTTTTTTTGATGAGTAAAGGACCTGTTTCACAATTTATACAACACCACTTCAGGCACTTCAATGCTGCAGCACTTGTGGATGCCGCTAAAGGATACGAAACACATTTGTTAGAAGGCGGTAAGATGATGGTTACATTGGCCGGAGCGATGAGTACCGCTGAATTAGGGGTTTCTTTAGCTGAGATGATCCGCCAGGATAAAATTCATATCATCAGTTGTACAGGTGCAAACCTTGAGGAAGATATAATGAATTTAGTAGCGCATGATCATTATGAAAGAATACCTAACTGGAGAGATCTTACACCCGAGCAGGAATGGGCATTGTTAGAACGAGGATTGAATCGTGTTACAGATACGTGCATTCCTGAAGAAGAAGCGTTCAGGAGAATTCAGCGACACATTCATAAGCTTTGGGCTGATGCAGATGCGAAAGGTGAACGTTATTTTCCTCATGAATACATGTACAAGTTATTATTGAGTGAAGTAATGAAGCCGGATTACCAGATAGATCCTAAAGACAGCTGGATG
Source organism: Bacteroidota bacterium (assembly GCA_023429825.1). GTDB lineage: Bacteria > Bacteroidota > Bacteroidia > Chitinophagales > Chitinophagaceae > JAEZDC01. Next base: position 14,921 of record JAEZDC010000049.1, read on the forward strand.
ATCGCCGCTGCAGAAAAGAATTTACCAATTGTTGTGGGCGGATGGGAAGACAGCACGATGGGAAACATCTTCGCATCGTATGTGTATAAAGGAGAGATCAAAGCCACCACAATGAAAAGTGGTATCGAATACATGGTGTGGTTGAGTAGTTGGTATAAAGATAATTGCAGTGGAAAAGGCATCGGGTTCTTCCAGATAGGTGGTGGAATTGCCGGCGATTTCCCAATTTGTGTTGTTCCGATGATGTACCAGGATCTTGAGATGCATGAAATTCCCTTCTGGAGTTACTTCTGCCAGATCAGCGACAGCACTACATCCTATGGTTCATATTCCGGAGCTCATCCGAATGAGAAGATTACCTGGGGCAAATTGGATATTCATACACCTAAGTATATAATAGAAAGTGACGCAACGATAGTAGCTCCTTTAGTATTCGCTTACCTGTTAGGGTGGTAATAAACCATTTTAAAGAAAAAAGTAAAAAGCTCCCATTTGGGAGCTTTTCTTTTAAACCAACGTGCAAGTAGTGAATATGATTATGCTTTCCTGATCATAAAATTGAATAAACCCCTTGGAGAATATTTGTGAATTCACAAATGTTTTAGAAGCTGGAAATCCTTATGAATTGAGGGCGCTAACCTTTATGCTGGAAAATTGTTTACTTTGATGTTCATTTTAGAGATATGGATGCAAGTACTTTAAATACATTACCTGACTTCAGGATTTCTCCACGAATTGACCAGGTAGGAGTTGAAGAAAGAGCTAAAAAGTTCACTACAAGAAGTATAAAGAAGGAAACAAAAATTGAGGGCATGAAGATGGTGCTCAACATGATCGATCTTACTACTCTTGAAGGAAAGGACTCTGAAGGTAAGGTTAAGCAGATGTGCTATAAAGCAAGGCATTTGCACGATGCATATCCAGGTTTACCAACCGTAGCGGCTGTTTGCGTGTATCCTTCTATGGTGAAGCTGGCTAAGCAAAGTGTTGGCGATAGCGGAATTAAAGTAGCTTCTGTTTCCAGTGCATTTCCAAGTGGACAAGCTCCAATGAGTGTAAAGATCGATGATACAAAGTTTGCTGTGGATAGTGGCGCAGATGAGATTGATATGGTGATCTCACGAGGAAAATTTTTAGCAGGTGATTACAATTTTGTATTTGATGAGATCGCTGCAATAAAAGAGGCTTGCGGTCATGCAAGATTGAAAGTGATATTAGAAACAGGAGAGTTAGTTACTTATGATAAAGTGAGAAGAGCAAGTGATATTGCAATGTACGCTGGTGCTGATTTCATCAAGACCTCTACTGGTAAAGTTCAACCTGCGGCAACAATGCCGGTCACGTTAGTAATGTTAGAAGCAATAAAAGATTTTTACTACAAGACAGGTAAAATGATCGGGATGAAACCTGCGGGCGGCATTTCAAAATCTAAACTGGCTTTACATTATTTGGTGATGCTCAATGAAACACTTGGTGCAGACTGGATGACCAATCAATGGTTCCGTTTTGGAGCAAGTAGTTTGGCTAATGATGTATTGATGCAATTAGTGAAGGAGAGAAGTGGTGTTTATCAGAGTGCTGATTATTTTTCTGTTGATTAATTATAAAACCTTAAACCTAAAACCATGAAACGTGTTTTCTATCTATTTGTTTTTTTAGTTATCGCATACGCTTGTCAAAAGCAGTTTAATCATGAAACAGCTGCCAAACAGCCCGAATTCGAATCCTTAAAAGAGTGGTTAGTCGCGAATGGAGAAATTTACAGCAATGGAAGGTTAATTATTAACTCTGGTCAAGGAAATATTACGGGATTGTTGAATTGGCGAGATGTTCACGCTTACAAAAAACAAGGCTTGGATTATTTTGAAGTGCCTTTTTTGTTTGCCATTGGTAATATAAAAACAAAGGTTATTTCAACAACTAATAATAATACACCTCCAACTTTGTTTAGTATAGTTTTTAGAAAATTTCCAAATGGGAGTATTCAGGCTAAACTACGTACTAAAACCTATTATACAAGTCTGGAAAGTACAACTGAAACTAAAAAAGGATCAATTGAATCTTTTTACAATTTAAATGGCACATGGCTGAATAGCTGGTTTTATGAAAATGATATTAGATCTACTAAGATATATAAGGTGAAGGATCAAGGATATTCAGCCAGAATATGTCATTCGTATTCTACTACTTCATATGAAACACAATGTTGGAGTAATGGTGGAGCTAATAATGGAACTACTTGCACAAAAGTGCCAATTATTGTACGTTACTCCTACTGCGCTACTGGAGAGGAAGAAACACAATTGCCAGATTGGGGTAGTGGCGGATTGGATGGAGGAGGTGGAAGTGGAACTATTGATAGTACCATTATAGTAAATAGCATTAGACCTGATACAGGCGTAATAAATAATTCTAACGTGAATTGTATTTATCAAGCCTTGATGAATGACAGTTTGCAGAATGGGTTACGCAATATTCTTTCTGGGTTTTCAAATTCAGGCGCAACCATAACATTCATCCTTTATGATTTCGGCCCAGGAGATGATACCACGAAAGGTGCAACTGGTAATAATGGCAATAATTATTACTGTAAAATAAGCCGATATTTTGCCTCAGATCCTAATTATTCACGAATCAGACTCGCTAAAACATTTATTCACGAAGCTTTTCATGCACAACTTAGACAAAAAGCCATTGAACTTTTCGGTTCAACAGAAGTGTCCTCTTGGCCTGTTAACATTAGCAATGGAACCTTGGCTGAACTTTCTTATTATTTTTACAATGCTTCATTGGCTGACAACTCCTGGAATTCAATCGGACATCAATGGATGATAGAACATATAGAAGCTTGTGCCCAAAGCTTAAAAGAATTCGTTCAAAGATATTATCCTGACATTTATAACATGACCGGAGGAGACGATAAGGCTTTCATCTCGCTCTTTTATGATGGGCTAGAACAAGTTCCATGTTATGCTGGCGATTTAGCAAATCGCGGCTTAACTCAACAGCAAGTCGAAGCTCTGCAAGCAGTTTTTTCTTCTTTAAATTGTCCATAGTATGTCAAGAAGATTTTTATTAGTAATGTTTTTCATGCTAGCAGTAGGTTCTGTTTTTTGCAGGAGCATCAAGCAAAAAAAAGATACGCTGTGCTTAATTATTTTTCCAAGTGATTCAATTGATATTTCGATGAGTATTCGACCGGCAGCTTGGGATTCGTGCCTTCAACATTTATTTGTGCACGGAACTCCAAATAATTATACAAATAAATTTTTACTTAGATTTAATAAATGCACACCTGTTTCTAAAGATTTAATAATTCATTCTCAGATATACTCTATCAAGATGCTGATTGAGAAAGTTAAAACCGGAAAAAATATTTTTTTGAAAGGGCATGTGATTATAATAGGATTTGCAAAAACAGACGATTTTTATGTGATAAAGTATGCTGAAGCTACTTACAGTGGTGCTCATCCTCCCGATTAATGAAAGAAGAACAGCACGTACAATTAAAGTTTAAGTGAGCTTCCATACTTTCATGGCGATATTGAAGTAAAGGATTAACCGAACAACAAGTGCAAAATTTTCAGGTATATTTCTTTTCATTAAACTGTCCATAATGCACCTAAGAATTTTTCTTATATTACTTCTATCACCTTGCTTTCTTTTTGCAAGGAGAGAAATAAGATCTAAATTAATATCAGATACCTTATGCATAGTTATCTTCCCTGAAGATCTACGTGATTTGCCGGTGAGTGTTCAAAAAGTTCCTTGGGATTCTTGCCTCAATCACCTTTTTGTTTTGGGTTTAAAGGAGAATGACTTTCGGGCGAAATTTGTCCTTCAGTTTGATAGATGTAATACTACAACCTTTCAAGAGTGGTCAAAATCAATAAAGTTGTATTCTACTAAGATGGTTATTTCAAAAGTGAAGGAAAGGAATCAGGGGTTTTTTCGAGGAAATACTGTTTTGGTTTTTTTCGCTCAAAGTCAGGAAATGTTCATTGTAAAACATGCGGAGGCTACATGGGGTGGAGCTCACCCGGCTGATAAATGATATAGTTGTTGAAGAGTGCGACGCAACGGAAGCTAAGTAGATATCCTGTCGCTGGCTACATAAAAAAGAAATTATGAGTAAATCAAATAAAGAAATTCCTAACCTGCCTGCCGGTAGGCCAGGGTTGAAGCTGAACCAGGGTTGGAATTATGCTCCGGCTCCTGAGAGTGCAAGCCATGTGAAGTTGAAAGATCGTTATGATCTGTTCATTGGTGGAAAGTTTGTAAAGCCAACTTCAGGAAAATATTTTGAGACGATCAATCCTGCTAACGAAGAAAAAATTTCTGAAGTATCGGAAGCGAATGCAGCAGATGTTGACAAAGCGGTTAAGGCGGCAAGAACTGCATACGATAAAGTTTGGAAGAAGATGCCGCCGAAAGAACGTGGAAAATACATTTATCGTATTGCAAGGATGATACAGGAAAGGGCAAGAGAGTTTGCTGTGATCGAAAGCATGGATGGTGGTAAGCCGATCAAAGAAGCCCGTGATGTGGATGTACCTTTGGTAGCAAATCATTTCTTTTATTATGCAGGCTGGGCTGATAAGTTGCAGTACGCATTTCCGAATAGAGTTCCGCAGCCACTCGGTGTTGCAGGACAAATCATTCCATGGAATTTTCCTTTGTTAATGGCAGCATGGAAAATTGCTCCGGCCTTGGCTTGTGGTAACACAGTGGTGTTGAAGCCTGCTGAGACAACTCCATTAACGGCATTGAAGCTTGCTGAGATCATCCAGGAAAGTGGATTGCCTGAAGGTGTGGTGAACATCATCACTGGCTTTGGCGAAACAGGTGCAGCAATCGTTAATCATCCTGGCATTGATAAGATCGCTTTTACAGGTTCTACTGATGTGGGAAAGATCATCCAGAAAGCAGTCGCAGGAACCAATAAAAAAGTAACGCTTGAATTAGGTGGTAAAGCAGCCAACATCATTTTTGATGATGCAGCGATCGACCAGGCTGTTGAAGGAATTATCAACGGAATTTATTTTAACCAGGGACATGTTTGCTGTGCAGGCTCTCGTTTGTTTGTACAGGAAAGTGTGTATGATGAAGTGATACAAAAGCTGAAGGATAGAATTGAAACGCTTATAGTAGGTGATCCGTTGGATAAGAATACAGACATTGGAGCAATTAACTCACGTCAGCAATTAGAAAACATTAATAAGTATTTAAAGATCGGTGCGGATGAAGGTGCTGAGATGTATCAAAGTGGTTGTTCACTGCCTGGCAAGGGATTCTTCTGCAAACCAACCATCTTCACCAATGTTGCACAGAGCAGCAGAATTGCACAGGAGGAAATTTTTGGTCCGGTGTTAACGGTGCAAACTTTCAGAACGGATGATGAGGTGATCGAGAAAGCCAATAACACTCCGTTTGGTTTAAGTGCAGGTGTGTGGACTGATAAAGGTTCAAAGATATTTAACCTTACAACCAAGATGAGAGCCGGTGTGGTTTGGGCTAACACTTACAACAAGTTCGATCCAACTTCTCCGTTTGGTGGTTATAAAGAAAGTGGTTTTGGAAGAGAGGGTGGCTTGCATGGACTTTCTGCTTACCTGAAGGTTCAATAACTTATTGACTAATGATTAAATGACTTTGAAATGGCAACTCCTATTATAAAAAAGAAAACAGCAGCAAAAGCACCAAAGGTGGAAGAAGTACAAAGCAATGGTGTACAACCTCAACGTTTGGAAGTGTTGAAGACGTATAAACTATATATCGGTGGCCAGTTCCCAAGAACTGAATCCGGCAGGTACTACGTTGCTAAAAATAAGAAAGGCGAACAGCTTGCAAATGTTTGTTTAAGCTCGAGGAAAGATTTTCGTGATGCTGTAGGGGCAGCAAGAGGTGCACAGAAAGGCTGGGCTGCTAAAGCGGCGAATAATCGCGGGCAAATATTGTATCGCATTGCAGAAATGCTGGAAGGGAGAAGAGCACAGTTCATTGATGAGTTAATGAAGCAGGACAGCAGTAAGGTGCAGGCAGAAGCTGAAGTAAATCTTTCAATTGATCGATTGATCTATTATGCAGGTTGGTGCGATAAGTACCAACAACTTTTCTCTTCTGTTAATCCTGTCGCATCTTCTCACTTCAATTTTTCCATGCCAGAACCAACAGGTGTGGTGGTTGCAATTGCACCGCAGACTGATTCTTTGATCGGCCTGGTTTCAGTTATTGCCCCGGCGATCGCTGGAGGAAATACTGTGATCGTTCTTGCATCTGAAAACAAACCACTTTGCTCTATCACTTTTGCTGAGGTGATCAATTCATCTGATGTTCCGGGTGGTGTAGTGAATATTCTTACCGGCAAACCTTCAGAACTGGCTACTCAATTTGCATCACACATGGATGTGAATGCGGTGATCTTTTGCGAGAATGATGAGTTGATTCAAAAGGATATTCAAACTAAAGCTTCACTGAATGTAAAAAGAGTGTTGCTATACAATGATGTTAACTGGTTGACTGAAAAAGGTGAATCACCCTATTATATTTTGGATACGCAAGAGATAAAAACAACCTGGCATCCAATTGAAAACATTGGTAGTGGCGGAGGAAAATACTAGTTAACATTACATTAAATAGGTTTCTTTTATCTTCAATAAAAATTCCTTTTCATGAAGATCCTGGCTCTGATAATTGCATCTTTCAGTTTAAGTACTGCATTTGCAGCAGATTCTATAATTGTCAAAAAAGATGCAAGAGTGGATGTGCTTGCCAGTAAACAAGCCGCCATCAATAAGAAAACTTCCATGATGACTAGTAATGGTCAGTATAAAGGATTTCGGATCCAGGTCCTCAGCACAAGTGACAGAACGAAGGCGTTTGCGGTAAAGGCTGAACTACTTTCAAAGTTCCCTGAACATAAAACATACACACTTTTCCAGGCTCCCAGCTTTAGAGTACGCATTGGAAATTTTTTAAAGCGAGAAGATGCTGATAAATTCAGAAAAGTATTGTCTAAGCTATATCCGGGCGGTGCTTTCATCGTTCCTGATGTGATCGAGTATACGCCAACGGAAGAAGAGGAGTTAGAGTTAATGGAGTAACTTTCGGCCATGTTACAGGATAGGATAAAACAACTCGCCTCGTCTTACTCACAAGAGTTCATCAATATTCGGCATCATCTTCATTCTATTCCGGAATTGAGTTACCAGGAGTTTGAGACCAGTAAATTTATTCAGACGAAGTTGAGTGAATGGAACATACCTTTTGATATAAAAGCCGCTACAGGAGTTGTTGGATTGATTAGAGGGAAAAATCCTGAAAGCAGGTGCATCGCATTAAGAGCTGATATGGATGCACTTCCTATAAATGAAGAAAATAATATTTCATACAGATCAACTAAAAATGGCGTGATGCATGCCTGCGGGCATGATGTGCATACTACGTGTTTGTTAGGTGCTGCAAAAATTCTAAATGAAATAAAAGAAGAATTTGAAGGAACTGTAAAGCTGATCTTTCAACCTGGGGAAGAAAAAAATCCGGGTGGTGCAAGCTTGATGATAAAAGATGGAGTGTTTGCAAATCCAAAACCTCAAGGTATTATCGGTTTGCATGTGAATCCATCTTTGACTGTTGGCAAGCTCAGTTTTAGAAAGGGAAGAGTGATGGCGAGTGCGGACGAGATCTACATCACGATAAAAGGAAAAGGCGGACATGCTGCAGCGCCGCATTTAACAGCAGATACTATTCTCATCGCTTCTCATCTTATTGTGAGTTTACAACAGGTCATTTCCCGGAATAATAATCCCCTCTCACCTTCTGTGCTTTCCATTTGTTCTTTCCAGGGTGGACATACAACCAATGTCATCCCAAGCGAAGTGAAGCTGATGGGCACTTTTAGAGCAATGGATGAAACGTGGAGAAGAAAGGCTCATGATCTCATTACCAAACATGCAACAGAGCTGGTGCACGCAATGGGTGCTGAAATTGATCTGAAGATCGATGTAGGATATCCTTGTGTAGATAATGATGATGCTCTTACAGAAACTGCGTGGAGACTTGCAGAAGATTATATGGGCAACGAAAATGTTGAAGAAACTGAAGTGAGAATGGGTGCAGAAGACTTTGGTTATTACACACAAATAATCCCGGGTTGTTTTTACAGGTTAGGAGTCCGAAATGAAAAGAAAGGAATTGTTCATAATGTGCATACGCCTTTATTCAATATTGATGAATCTGCTATTGAAACAGGAATTGGCATAATGGCCTGGCTGGGAGCTACGGCTAAATTGTAGTCTTTAATCTTTTCGATGATAATACACCTGCCGGAATTTGAATCCGCTGTAATGATATTCTCCTGCATACGATTTTAACGCCCCATCATCGTAATAATCCAGCGACGCAGTAAATATCTTATTTCCATATGTGTAGTTATAAGAGATGGTCTTCTCAAGTTGTCGTTTACTATTGTACTCAATCTTTTCTATTAATCGTTTATAGCCCGCAAACATCTCATATACCTTTACTGTCTTTTCATCTTTTTTACCGGAATATTCGTACGCATTATCGAAGATGGGCCTGCTACCTCTTACCTGGGTAGCTCTTAATGGTAATCCACGGTCATCATATTCATAGGTAGTGGTTTCATATAGCTTATCCAAACTATCCAGCGCTTCATATTTTACGAGTTGATACTGATTGTTGTAATGAAGCACTCTTTTCTCAGTTATACTTCCTTTAGCATTATATTTTGTCCTGGTGACAATTGTATCCAGGGAATAATCAGCTACTTCCGCAGAAATTACCCTGTTTTTTATCAAAGTACTTGTACTGATCAACCTGTTTGAGCTATCATACCTGAAGACAAAAGACATCGTGTCTCTATCAGGCAATTTACGCTTGCTAAGGATTGTAAGACCGTCCTGATTGTAATAAAAACATATATAAGCAGTGGTATCTTTTGTCTTTGATTGAACTGAATAACTTTCAGTTCTTGTATAACCTTGAGCTCTCACAACAATTGGTGAGACAGGGCTGAGATTATAAGACAGGCTATCGAGGAAGATGAAACGAGGTGCCTGGGATTGCGAGAAAAACGATAACAATAAAGCAGCAGTAAACATCAAAGGTTTTAGAGTCATAGCAATAGCAATTTATAGAAAATGATCCTTCTCTTGGTATTCATGGGTCCAGATAGTGCTTTATTTAAGTCTCTGCTGAAGAAGATATTAGACAAAAGGACAATTCTCTTATGCGAGATATGCCTGCTCAACCATGAACAAGTCGTACAAGAGTGCGACGCAACCAAGATGCTAAGCAGTTTTACAGCTGGCAACCCAATAATATTACTGTAAACTCAAGGATTTTTACCCTGTTTCTGCTACTTTTGCCGCCGTTTAAGCAAATAATATGGCTGGACAATTAAAAGAGGTTCGTAACCGTATCAAGAGTGTTCAAAGTACACAGCAGATCACTAAAGCGATGAAAATGGTGAGTGCTGCAAAGTTGAGGAGAGCGCAGGATGCTATCACGCAAATGCGTCCTTATGCTCAGAAGTTGCAGGAAATGCTCAGCAACATTGTGAGCAATGCCGAAGGTGATATCAACATCGCCCTGGCTGCTGAAAGACCGGTGGAGAAAGTGCTTTTGATTGTTATTACCAGTGACAGGGGGTTGGCGGGTGCGTATAATGCGAATATCGTAAAGGCTGCAAGGCAATCCATTACTGATAATTATGCTGCACAATACGGGAAAAAGAATGTAACCATCTGGAATATTGGTAAGAAGGGATATGAAAGCTTAACGAGATTTGGTTACAGAACAGATGCTACTTATAAAGATGTTTTTCTTGACCTGAAGTTTGAAAATGTTCAGGCTGCCGCACAAGCTGCTATGAGAGCATTTGAAAACAAAGAATTCGACAGAGTTGATATAGTGTATAGCCAATTTAAAAACGCAGCTACCCAAGTGAATACTGTTGAGCAGTTTTTGCCAATTCCAAAAGTGCAGAAGCAGGAAGGTGCTAAGAAAGCTGATTTCATTTACGAGCCGGCGAAAGAGCAACTGATCGCTGAATTAATGCCTAAGATTCTCAACACTCAACTATACAAAGCTGTACTGGACGCTCATGCCAGTGAACACGGCGCGAGAATGACAGCAATGGATAAGGCAACTGAAAATGCCAACGAATTGCTGAAGAGCCTGAAGATTTCTTACAACCGTGCGAGACAGGCGGCGATCACCACTGAGTTAACGGAGATCGTAAGTGGCGCTGCTGCTCTTCAAGGGTAATTAGCCAATGCGACAAATTGAAGATTTGAAAATGTAAGTTGTTCAGCATTTTCAAATTGGCTAATTTTCAAATTTTCAAATCATTATGGAGTTATCTCAAATCATCCCACATATTGAAGCGCTGATATTTGCAAGCGAAAAGCCATTGTCACCATTAGAGATTGTAGACTTGGTGAATAATGCTTTTGGATTCATGGAAGAGAGGATCAGCCTGGACCAGGTTGAGAGCGCCTTGCAAGGGATTAGAGAAAAATATAACTCGGAATTTTATCCGTTTGAAGTGAGAGAGAGTGGTGGCGGATGGCAGTTCCTTACGAAGAAGGATTATCATAAGACAATAGCTTTATTGAATGGTGAAAGATACCTGAAGCGTCTTTCATCTGCAGCGTTGGAAACGTTAGCCATTATTGCATACAAGCAACCCATCACAAAAGGGGAGATCGAAGCGATAAGAGGCGTGAACAGCGATTATAGTATTCAAAAGTTGCTGGAAAAAGAATTGATCGTTATTACAGGAAGAAATGAAAAACTTCCAGGTCACCCGTTGGTGTATTCTACTTCAAAAACTTTCATGGATTATTTTGGGATCAACTCTGTAGATGATCTGCCTAAGATAAAAGAAGTATTGGGAGATCAACTGGTGGAGCCGACGATGATCCGTCATTCTTCGGAAGAGACTTTAATGGAAGAAGGAGCAGAAGGTGATATAAGTGATGAGTTGCAAAACGAATCAGAAGCTTCACAATTCCAGATCAATCATGAAGGAGAGTTAGTAGACGGAGCAACTGAGGATGAACTGATCGAGGATGAGCATTCTATTGAAGCTGATGAGGAGGATTCTTCTCATGAAAATGAGGAAGAGAACGATGAGGAAGATGAGAAAAAAGCTGAGTAAAGTACAAGGCGTACAAGAGTGCGACGCAACAAAGCATCATAGCAGCATTACCGCCGGGTAAATAAGATTAAAACTTCGGACAATTAATTCCCCTGCTTTCTTCAGGTTTCCTGATGTAGATCAAAGACAATTCAATTCCACCTCTTGCATTTGAAGCGGTCTTAAGGTTTGACGTATTTGCATCGTAAGTAAAGCCTAAACGAAGGCTGCGATATTCTAACCCGATATACGGTATAACGGCATCATTCATTCTCATCCAGCTTCCAAAATAAAAGCTCGCGGGATATTCAGAATATTCGCCCACTGTCACCTGGTAAGCGCCTCCCAGTAGAGTTTCAAAGGCTTTTCCTTGTGCACTATGCATTGCACTCAGATGTAAAGTAGAGTTTTGCCCAACAGCGAAATAAGTTCCTCCCTGTAGAGTAACTCTTGGGTTCAGCAGGAAATATGCGCCGGTAAATTGTTGTTTGGGACGATTGATATGATACATGCTAACACCTGCATAAAAATTATTTCTATCAGTGGTGCTGCCACTGTAGAGTAAGCCGGCGTTTACGTCAACATAACTATTCTTGAGCGTTGAGTTTGTAAATACTTCAGTAGTTACGCCTGTAAAACCAAATGGCGTTAGCTGATCTTCAAAGTTGATCTTATTTACATCGATCATCATATTTGCGTATGTGGCCTGGAAGCCAGCGCCGATCTGGTGATACCCATCTTCATCTAATCCTTTATGATATGCTGTACCAACAGATGCATAGTTGAACTTCACTGCACCGGCTGCACTTTGATCGCTGAAACCCATTAATCCAACACCCCATGTATCGTTTACACCAATATGATTCTGCATTATCGGAAAATCTACCGCAACGGAGGTAGTAACAAAAGCCCTGTTGATGGAAGGCCACTGGTTGCGATGGATACCAGCTATCCGAAATGTACCATCGAACTTTCCTGCAAAAGCCGGATTTAGTGTTAAGGGCGATGCATAAAATTGAGAAAAATGAGGATCCTGTGCAGTTGCATACAGGTGATATAAAGACACCAGAATGGTGAGCAGTAGAGTTTTCTTCATTCTTGACTAATGTGTTGCTAAAGATAAGAAATAAAAAAACCGAGGAATGCTGCTTGTTGGTTTTAACATTTTATGACTGCACTTTACTTCCAAAAGCGAGATCGCCTGCATCTCCCAGTCCAGGAACGATATAGCCCTTTGCAGTAAGTTCATCATCAATATCACCACACCATATTTTAATATTTTCACCAGCCTCTCTGTGAATGAGTTCGATGCCTACAGTACAGGCAATGGCGACTGCGACATGGATCACGGAGGGGTTACCTTCTGCCTGCATGTATTGAATTGTTTTTACCAGAGATGCCCCAGTCGCAAGCATTGGATCGCTGATGATTATGATGCGATTCTCCAGTACAGGGCAACTCATGTATTCCAAACTTATCTCGAAGCTTCCATCTCGATGGTGCTTTCGGTAAGCTGAAATGAAGGCGTTATCCGCTTTGTCAAAATAATTAAGCATGCCGTTATGTAGTGGAAGCCCGGCACGTAAAATTGTCGCCAAAACGGGTTGCTCTCTCAGCACCTTACTATTGTGCGTGCCCAGTGGAGTTTGTATTTCTACTTCATCATAAGGTAATTCTTTGCTGATCTCGTAAGCAATGATCTCACCAATACGTTCCAGGTTACGGCGAAAACGCATCCTGTCATTTTGCACAGATGTGTCTCTTAATTCTGACACCCAATTGCTCATAAGGGTATGTTGCTGGCTTAAGTTTACGATCATAACAAATAGTAATTGAAGTAGTTTTGGCGGGTCAAAACTAAAGTGTGTTCACTGTAATTAGAAATTTATGTTTTACAGGGCAATTGGCTTAATGAGTGGAAGTTCCTTAGATGGATTAGATATTGTTTTTGCTGAATTTAATGAGCAGGGAGGTAAGTGGAGTTATGAGATAAAAGCAGCAGCTTGTTATGAATATGACGAACAATGGATAGAGCGATTAAAAGGAGCTACTCAGCTACCTGCTTATGATTATATGGTGCTGCATTGCAATTATGGAAAATACCTCGGCGAACAGGTAAACAGATTCATTGAAGAGCATGGGTTATATCACCAGGTGCAATTGATCGGTTCTCATGGCCATACAACTTTTCACGCTCCACAAAAAGGAATGACCGCACAATTGGGAGATGGGGCGGCCCTTGCTGCAACTACAGGAATAAATGTAGTAAGTGATCTTAGAAACTTAGATATAGCATGGGGCGGACAAGGTGCCCCAATTGTACCAATGGGAGAGAAACTTTTGTTGAGTGATTATGCATTATTGCTGAATCTTGGTGGCATCGCAAACATCAGTTATAGAAACAATGAAGAATATGTTGCCTTTGATATATGTGCTGCTAACCGCGTTTTGAATATGTTGTCTAATCTTGCCGGAAAGAAATATGATGAGGATGGTTTAATGGCAGCTTCCGGGCAAATAATGAATGATGTATTAGAAAAATTAAATAGCCTGGAATATTATCAGCAACCTCACCCTAAATCACTGGCTAACGAATTTGGGAGTGAAACGGTTTATGCTCTTTTGCCTAAGGATAACATACATGATTCACTGCGAACCTATGTTGAACATATAGCTATCCAGATAAAGAACGCTATTTTAACCTTACAAACATCATCATCAACTGACCAACTGTTAATCACTGGCGGGGGTACTCATAATAAATTTCTAGTTGAAAGAATTAAAGCACAACTACAACCCGTTGCAATTACAACCGTTGTTCCTGATAAGATGCTTATTGATTACAAAGAAGCTTTGGCGATGGCTTTGCTCGGTGTTCTTCGATGGAGGGAACAAAATACAGTTATGAGCTCGGTTACGGGCGCCAAAAGAGATAGTATCGGCGGAGCTGTATGGATTGGGCAGGAAGCCTGATAAAAATTCTTATTCCAGGTTTATGTAATTTCTTTCTCTATCACATCCTTTCTTCAAATATTGTTATGAAAGGATTGAGCCTCATTTTTTTTCTGAGTCTTACTGCAACTGGATTTTCTCAAAAAGCCGATTTCAACTTCAAGAGCGTTCTTACCAATGCAAATGTGTTTTATGGTTATGGGGCAGAATTAAATCATACTGCGAAGGCCCAGCTACAGAATGGTTCACAGGAGATAACGATCCAAAACATCAGTAATAGCGTGCAGCAAAACACTGTGCAGATTTCTGTTCCCGATAATGTGATCTTGCTTTCGTATCGTTTCAATCAAAAACAAATCAGAACAGCCGTATCCAATCCCTCCATAAAAAAAATGGAAGACAGCGTTAAGCTCTTACAAAAACAATTGGCATCTGTTGCTAACGAGATATTTGTTACAGAAGATATGTTGAACAAAACGGCAAAACTTATCGAAGCATATTCATCTTCTCAAAACAAAACGATGACTGCAGGTGAACTTATTAAGTTACTGGATTTTTATACTGGTAAAGTGCAATCATACAGAGGTGTTTTGTATAACCTGGCTCAAAAGAAAACTGAGATCAATGAACAAATCAACGAGATTAACTCCAGGTTGTATATCGCTCAAAACGAAAATGGCAATGAAGTGAAACATACAGGAGAGATGATATTACAGGTGATGGCTCAACAGATGATTACTGCAGATTTTGGTGTCAGCTACTTTACCCAGAGTGCAGGCTGGATACCAACATATGACCTGAAGGTAAAGTCGATCGATAATTCTTTTAAACTCGGATACAAAGCCCTGGTGCACCAAAATACCGGGCTGGATTGGAAGCAGGTGAAACTCACCCTTAGCACGAATAACCCTAATCAGGGCCAATCGATACCGGTTCTAAATCCACAATTTTTGCAAGTGTATGTGCCTGCAGTATATAAAGAAATGCGTGGAAGAGCTGCCGCTGCTAATTATAACAGGGCTCAGAGTTTAGATAAATATGCATTGAGCGAAACAAAGACCTCAGCGTATGCAGTGCAGGAAGAGGCTAAAGACGACATCAGCGATTATCTCACATTAAATGAGAGCCAGCTAAATACAAGCTTTGAGATCGATCTTCCTTATGATATTCCAAGTGACGGGAAAAGTTATAGCGTTGCTATCAAAGAAGAGAATATAAAAGCATCATATAAACATTATTCAATTCCTAAGATCGATAAAGATGCTTTTCTTATCGCTGAAGTAAGTGATTGGGAAGATCTGAGCCTTTTGCCCGGAGATGCTAACATTATAATGGATAATATTTACTTAGGTAAATCTTTTATCGATCCCAATACAACAATGGATTCTCTTAATCTTTCAATGGGAAGAGATAGAAGAGTAGCAATGAAAAGAATTTTAGTAAAGGAATTCTGCAAGACCAAAGTGAAAGGGGATACTAAAACAGAAAATTTCTTATACGAGATCACAGTGAAGAACAATAAGAAAAGCGAAGTATCCATGTTATTGAAAGATCAATATCCTATCAGCAATATGAAGGAAGTAGAAGTGACATTGGATGAAACAAGTGAAGCCGAAATAAATGCTGATCTGGGTACACTCAACTGGAAGGTCGTACTTAAACCAGGTGAAAGTAAAAAATTCAGGTTTGGGTACACTGTTAAGTATCCAAAGGATAAAGTGATTGCAAATCTGCGGTAAATGGTGAGCAATAAGGTGAACACGACCGGCTTGTCTAAGCCGGTTTTTTATTTCTGTTCAGAGATGTCTTAACAAAATAATTGACGAGCTTTTTGTTTCTTTAAACAGTAAACAAACAGCTATGAACCGCTTACTTAGTTTTTTATTAGCCGCAATCTTATTCTCATGCAATTCTGCTGAAAAGAAATTTGATACAGACAATTATGAGAAGAACAAAGAAACACTTGAAGAGAAAGAAAAGAAAAACCCGCAGATGTTCCTTGTCGTTACTGGCCATGATAAAAAGAATCTTATCGGGCAAAGAGTTATCAGGGGAACGATAATGAACAAAGCTTCCGTTTGCACTTACAAAGATGTGCAGTTGAAAATTTCTTTTTTTAGTAAGACGGGAGTGTTATTAGAAGAAAACAAAGAAACTGTTTACGAGATTGTTCAGCCGAATAATAGTGTAAAATTCAAGACCAAATATTTTTCACCAAAGGGAACAGATAGCGTTTCAATAGTTGTGATCAGTGCAAAACCGGAGGAGAAAAAATAAAAGATAAATAAGAAGGGCCAGGATAAAAATCCTAGCCCGTTTTTAATCCGTACCCTATGAAAACTTCGTCAAATATATATATTCCTTATACTTATAATAATGAATTCGAACATTAAAATTCACATTTTAGCTATTTATATGGTGTTGTAACAAAAGACAACTGATTGTTTTGTCTTGCCAAGTCACCTTATTCACTTCCTTGCTATAACGTAAGCAGAAAAACTTTTATTTCTGCCAGCTGAAAAATATCTGTTCCCTTTTTTGAACATTTGTTGAAAAGTAGAAATGCTCCATGTTAGAGTTTGTTGATACCCACTGTCATTTATACTTGCCTGAGTTCAAAAATGATTTAAGCGCTGTTCTTCAAAGAGCGAAAAGCTCAGGGATAAGCCGGTTTTACTTGCCGGCTATTGATAGCTCAACTTTGGAGGATATGCTGGCGTTGGAACAACTCTTTCCTCAGGAGTGTATTCCCATGATGGGATTACATCCTTGCAGTGTGAATGAAAATCTACAGCAAGAGCTTGACCTGATCGAAGAGATGCTTAGCAAAAGAAAGTTTGTAGCCATAGGTGAGATAGGGTTGGACTTCCACTGGGATCTTACGCATAAGGATAAACAATATGAAGCTTTCAATTTTCAAATGGAACTCGCATTGAAGTACCAGTTGCCGATAGTGATCCATTCACGAAATGCGATGAGGGAATGCATTGATGCAGTAAAGCCTTTTGCGGCTAGAGGTCTTAGAGGAATATTTCATTGCTTTGGCGATAGCCTTACCCTTGCAAATGAAATTATTGAAATGAACTTTTATTTAGGAATTGGCGGGGTGATCACATACAAAAAGTCGGGATTAGCGGACGTGATAAAAGATGTTTCTCTGAATCATATTGTTTTAGAAACGGATGCGCCTTATCTAACGCCTGTTCCTTTCAGAGGTAAGAGAAATGAAAGCAGTTATATAAAATATGTTGCCGATAAAATAGCGGAAGTAAAGCAATTATCACTTGAACAGATCGCTGAGATCACTACTGCAAATGCTGAAAGAATTTTCAGGTGCAGGGTTGGTGAGTAATGATATGACGTACAAGAGTGCGACGCAACGAAGCTGATAGTAGCATTTAAGCTTAGTACATAATTAAAAAGCCCTGAAGACTTCTTCAAGCTTCAAGGCTAAACCATGAGAAAAACCATTGCTGTAGGGGGAGGGTTCGAACCTCCACGAGGCAGTTAGC
>JAEZDC010000068.1 GCA_023429825.1 Bacteroidota bacterium
CATCTAAAATCTGCCAACTTCATTTACGACAATGCAGTTCGTGGAAATGAAATGTATGTGAAGGCGCTAACGATAATTGCATTGTTCGTCTTGGCCATTGCTTGTTTTAATTTCATCAATCTTGCAACTGCAAGGTCTTTCAGAAGAGCGAAAGAGATTGGTGTCAGAAAAGTTGTTGGCGCTGAAAGAAAGCAATTGGTATTTCAATTCCTTAGTGAAACAGTATTGCTTTCATTATTAGCAGTGATAATAGCAACAATTGCAACGCTCTTCATAATCCCGTCCTTAAATCAGTTCACAGGTAAATCAATTGAGTTCAATCCGTTTACAAATCCAATACTGGCATTGGTTATTCTTGCTTCAGGAGTGGTGATCGGGATCCTCGCAGGTGTGTACCCGGCATTGATCTTATCTGGCTTCCAGCCCATTAAGGTATTGAAGAGTATGAAACTTACAGGAAACGGAAGCACGCCGTGGTTAAGGCAGGCTTTGGTAGTGGTTCAATTTGCATTATCAGCATTGCTTATTGTTTCTGCTATGATCGTTTACAATCAAACTAATTATCTCAATAAAAAAGATCTTGGGTTTAATAATGACCAGGTGATTTATTTCCAGGTAAGAGACAGCGTAGCGAATTCACTGGAAACTTTTAAAAATGAATTAAAGCGCTCACAGGGTGTAGTTGCTGTTACTTCAGGCTATGGATTACCGGGTGATCAGTTTGCGGGTGAATCTGTTAAAGTGCCCACTAAAGATGGTGAGAAAGAGTTTTCAACAAAGCTGTTCATTGGTGATCATGATTATATTAAGACCCTTGGTATGCGTGTGATCGCAGGCAGAGATTTTTCCAAAGAAAGAACTACTGATGTGAATGAAGCTTTCATCATAAATGAAACTGCTGTGAAGGAGTTTGGTTTTGGTACGCCTGAAAAAGCAATAGGACAATCGCTCAATTGGGATGAATGGCAACCATTAGATTCAACAAAACCTGTGAAAAGAGGAAGAGTGATCGGTGTAGTGCAGGATTTCCATTATAAGAGCCTGCATGAAAAATTAACTGCAGCCGTGATCCAGATATATCCGCAGGTGAGTTTCAAGGTGGCTGTGAAATTGAAAGCAGCCGATATCAACAATACCATCGCTTTCATTAATGATACCTGGAAAAGCTTTGTTCCGGCCTATCCGCTCGATTATCAGTTTATGGATGAGACCTATGGTAAGATGTATAAGAATGAAGAAAAGCTCACCAGCTTACTCTGGATATTTACTTTGATGGCAATCGTTGTAGGTTGTTTGGGATTATTTGGTTTAGCTGCCTTTAGTGCAGAGCAGAGAACAAAAGAGATCGGCATCAGGAAAGTTTTAGGTGCAAGTGTGCTGAACATAATGGGTTTGCTGTCGAAGAATTTCATTATGCTGGTGCTTGTTTCATCTGCGATTGCATTCCCGATCGCATGGTATGCAATGAACAATTGGTTGCAGGATTTTCCTTACAGGATCAATATTGGCTGGTGGGTGTTTGCTGTGGCTTTGATCGCTGCATTGGCAATAGCATTGATCACCGTGAGCTTTCAATCCATTAAAGCAGCGACTGCAAATCCTGTGAAGAGTTTAAGAACAGAATAATAACTTATGATAGTTCATTACCTGAGAAGTGCTTTACGTAACTTGTCGAGGCAAAAAGGCTTCGTTCTGATAAATATTTCTGGTTTATCAATCGGCCTTGCATGTTTTATCCTTTTTCTTCTTTACAGTGTTAATGAACTGAGCTTTGATAGATTTCATTCAAATGCAGATAACATATTCCGTGTGTATCGCTGGTCAGAAGCCTGGCAGGGGCAGGAAGCCCGTGGCACTTCTACAATGCCGATGCCTTTGGGGCCTGCGATGAAAGCAGAATTTCCCGAGGTTATAAATTATGTGCGTATTAATGAAAGACAGGAAAATTTTGTTAAGGCAGACGATAAAGTAAGCAGGGTAGAAATGGCTTTTGCCGATCCTCAATTCTTTACTGTTTTTTCTTTCAGATTTATATCAGGAGACCCTTCAAATTCATTAAAGGATCCGAAAAATGTGGTACTAACCAAATCTAAGGCTCTTCAATTGTTTGGTACAACTAATGTAATTGGAAAAACCATTGAAGTAAAAGTATCGGATAAGTTCGATCCTTTAGTTGTTAGTGCAGTTTGTGATGATATTCCTGCAAACTCTTCTTTCAGTTATGAAATGGTGGCGAGTTGGGAATACATGGAGACTTTTTCATTTTGGAAAAGCAGTAGGGACAAATGGAATAGGTCTGGTTTTCAAACGTTTGTAGTCCTCCAACCTGGAAGCACTTTAATGAACCAGACAGATAAATTGGCAGCTTTTAGAAAGAAGTATTATCCTAATGAAGAATCAGATGCAAAAAATACAGGTGGGTGGAAAGGTCCTGGTTCTCCCATCAGCTTTCGGTTACAGCCATTGAAGTCCATACACACCAGTTTCAAAATAGTGGGAGGAAGTGTTGAACCGATCGATCCGGGTAATATCTGGACTTTGTTGGGCATCGCTGCCGCTGTTCTGATTATGAGTTGCATCAATTTTACCACCCTTGCCATTGGCCGCTCTGCTCGACGAGCGAAGGAGATAGGAGTTCGTAAAGTAATGGGAAGTAATAAACGCAATCTTGTTTTTCAGTTTTTGGCAGAAGCCTTATTACTAACTGTGTTTTCAGCGTGCATCGGTTTGTTGCTAGCACAAGCATTGTTACCATCGTTCAATGAATTATCCGGAAGGGAATTGAGTTTCTCAATTTCTCATTATCCTGAAATAGCTTGGTTATTAATCGGGCTCGTTTTGATCGTAGGTTTTCTAGCGGGCAGCTATCCTGCTCTGGTGCTTTCTTCGTTTAAGCCTATTGAAGTTTTAAAAAGTAAAATAAAATTGGCTGGATCAAATGTTTTCACCCGGTCGTTAGTTACTATTCAATTTATTGTATCTATCGCCCTGATAATTTCAACGATCGTTATTCTACAGCAGATCAGTTTCATGCGCGATAAGAATCCAGGTTTCAATAAAGAAAATATCGTGATGATCGATGCTTCTGGTGTTAAGGCAAAAAAAATATACCCGTTGATAAAGCAGGCGCTTGAAAAAGAGCCCTCTGTTATATCTGTGGCTGCATCGAGTTTTGGTATAGGAGAAGGAAATGGCTGGAGCCAGTGGGGATTTGAATATAATGATGTCCATAAAGATGTATATGAGTATTATGTTGATACAGGATATATTAACCTTATGGGAATTCAATTGCTTGCCGGTAGAAATTTTAATGCAATGATTGCCTCAGATACCATCACCTCTGTAATTGTAAATGAAGAGTTGGTAAAAGATTTTGGATGGACGATGAAGAACGCTATAGGCCAAGAGTTAAAAGGCTTTTATGAAGCTACTGATCATAAAAATCCTGTTGTGATTGGTGTTGTAAAGAATTTCAATTTCAGGCCACTAAGTGAGAAAGTTGGCCCCCAAATGTTTCATCAGTTCACCGACTATGGACCTTATAAGTTCTTTGTTCGTATTGCTCCGGGAAACCCTACAATTCCTTTGAAAGCAATGAATAAAGCCTGGACAGATGTTGTCGAGGATATTCCTTTGAGATATGATTTTTT
Source organism: Bacteroidota bacterium (assembly GCA_023429825.1). Taxonomy (GTDB): domain Bacteria; phylum Bacteroidota; class Bacteroidia; order Chitinophagales; family Chitinophagaceae; genus JAEZDC01. Next base: position 3,651 of record JAEZDC010000068.1, read on the forward strand.
AGATGAGAGTGTGGATCGCTTCTATAAAGCTGAGACCCGGTGGAGTGGTATAGTAGGATGGGCCGGTGGGATATCAATCTTTCTTGCTTGCCTCGGCCTGTTTGGTCTTGCTGCGCTGGCTGCCGTGAATAGGATCAAGGAAATTGGAATACGAAAAGTACTGGGTGCATCCATTGCAAGTATTACCATGCTCCTAGCTAAAGATTTTTTAAAGCTGGTAATAATAGCTTTTGTGATAGCATCTCCGGTGGCATGGTATCTCATGCATCAATGGCTCCAGGATTTCGCTTATAGAATACATATCACATGGTGGATGTTTATTGGAAGTGCAGTTGTAGTGATATTGATTGCTTTTGTCACCGTGAGCTTTCAATCTGTAAAAGCTGGATTAATAAACCCTGTAAAGGTTTAAGAACAGAATAAAACATGAATATGAAAAAATATCTATTGCTTTTATTATCAGTAGCCGCGTTTACTGCGAAAGCACAAAAAGACAAAGAACCTTTCATGATCAAATCACTTACAGGTGATGCGATAAAGAGTGTTGAAGCCAGGACTTCCGGCGGCAGCATATCTGTTGCAGGTGTTGCTTCGGAAGCAAGAATAGAAGTGTACATACATCCTGGTAACGGTAATGACAATGCAACTAAAGAAGAGATTCAGCGAAGACTGGATCAATATTATGATTTGAATGTTTCTGCCGCAGGTGGAAAACTCGCTGCCATTGCTAAGAACAAGAGCAATGACATGGATTGGAAAAAGCAACTCAGTATCTCTTTTAAAATATATGTTCCTAAAGACGTAACTACTGATCTTAAAACAAGTGGCGGAAGTATCAGCTTAAAAGATGTAACAGGAAAACAGGATTTTGCTACAAGCGGTGGAAGCCTGAATGTAGAAAATGTGAGTGGAAAGATAGATGGAAGAACTTCTGGAGGCAGTATTCGAGTAAAAAATGCAAGTGATGAAATAGAGCTCACTACAAGTGGAGGAAGTATAAATGCGGAGAGTTGCAAAGGAAAGATGAGGCTGACTACTTCAGGTGGTTCTTTAAAACTGGAAGATCTTGATGGTGATATCAAGGCAACTACAAGTGGCGGAAGTGTTGATGGAGAAAATATTAAAGGAGAGTTAATTACACATACATCAGGCGGCAGCATTCACCTTGATGATCTTGCCTGCAGTGTGGAGGCTTCCACAAGTGGCGGGAATATGGATGTGAAGATCAAACAACTTGGTAAATATGTAAAGCTCAGTAATAGTGCCGGCAGCATACAACTAGAACTCCCAAAGGGTAAAGGTGTGGATCTGAAGCTTTCGGGCCAAAGAGTAAAGACGGGTAAATTGGAAAATTTTAATGGCAATATTGAAGATGAAAGAGTGGAAGGTAAGTTGAATGGAGGTGGTGTTCCTGTAACGGTTAGAGCAGGAAGTGGAAGAGTTGTGCTGGAGTTGAATTAATACTGTTCACAATAGTTCCAAACGCAGAAGTGAGTGACACAACAGCCGATGCCATGAAAAACAAAAGCAGGAAACAAAAAAAATTAGTCATGAAGAGAAAAATATTACTGATCGTTTGTATTGCAATTTCAATATATGTGCAGGCACAAACGGAACAAGACAAACACGGCGTAGAAAAAGCAGTGCTAAACTATGTAGAAGCATTTTATGAAGCAGATACTGCTAAGGCTTATGAAAGCATAGTACCTTTTTTAGCCAAGAGAGGGTATTATGCTGATAAAACAGGAGCTGTTAAAGAAGCCACGATGAGCTTTGATCAACTGATCGCACTAGCCAAACGTTGGAAACACAATCAGAATATCACTTCTGAAACGCCTAAGAAAATAACTGTATTTGAAGTGTCTGATAAAATTGCCACAGCTAAGCTGGTTGCTAAATGGGGAATAGATTATTTCCATTTGGCAAAGCTTAATGGAAAATGGATGATCGTTAATGTGCTTTGGCAGGATCCACCCAAAAACTAACTATTATGTTTAGAAACTACCTGAAAGTTGCGTTGCGTTACTTAGGTAATCATAAGGGATACGCGTTCATTAACATTCTTGGGTTGAGTGTTGGTATAGCGTGTTGTATTCTTATCATGCAGTTTGTAAAAAGCGAGTGGAGCTGGAATAAATTTCACACAAAGAGTGATCGAATTTACAGGGCGTGGCTGCAGGAGCATTATGAAGGTGAGATATTCAATAATACTGTTACACCTATTCCGTTAGGCAGTGTGCTTGCGCCTGCTTTGCCGGAATCAGAAGCTGTATGTAGGATAAGTAGCCTGGGAACTTTCGTTGAATACAATAACAATCGTTTGAATGGGCAATACACAATCGTAGATAGCACCTTTTTCAAATTATTTGATTTTAAGTTTAAGTATGGGAATGCAGCATCAGCTTTTCCTACTACGCATTCAGTTGTTTTTACAAAAGATGAGGCCAAACGCATATTTGGTAATGAAGATGCAATAGGTAAAAATGTAAAGCTGCAGATAAGAGATAGCGCTATTCTGTTTACTGTGACAGGCGTTACTGAAAATCCACCTTTGGAATCTTCACTCCAGTACACTATGCTTATTCCATTCTCTAATGCATCATATATATGGAGTGAGAAAGCGAGAACCAGTAGTTGGCAAAGTGTGTCAGTTCAAACGTTCTTGCTTCTGAAGAAAGATGCTGACATAAATGATGTGCATAAGAAAATTGATGCAACGATGCAGCCATTGGTCGCTAATAGTTATAAACCTGGTCAATACAATGTGAGACTGCAGCCGTTAAAAGATATTTACTTCAACGCAACACTTCCTGCAGAGATAGAAAGTGCCAGTGATCCTAAGTACTCTTATATACTGGGTACGGTGGGCGTGCTTATCCTGCTTATTGCCTGTATCAATTTTGTTACCCTTTCTGTTGGACGGTCTGTTACGAGAGCACTTGAAGTAGGTGTAAGAAAAGTTTTGGGAGCAGAAAGACGTCAGCTTATATGGCAATTCTGGGGAGAGGCTTTTTTATTAACGTTAGCTTCTGTGATCATTGGTGTTGGTTTAGCATTATTACTGCAGAAACCTTTCAATCAGCTTGCTAACCGGGAATTGTCATTCTCTTTCAATGCATTTACCGTAACCTTCATTTTCGCTTTAGTGGTGATGATTGCTGTGATTGCAGGAATGTATCCCTCATTTGTGTTATCCGGCTTTAAACCAATACAAGTACTTAAAGGGAAATTGAGAATGGATGGCATGGGCTTCTTTAGAAAAGCGTTAGTCGTTGGACAATTTGTTGCTTCGATCATTATGATCATTGCTACAATAACCGTTACAGGACAACTGGATCATCTCAGAAC